>CAJBSZ010000207.1 GCA_903958395.1 uncultured bacterium
AGGTCTTTGCGGACATCGGCAAAGCGGTTGAAGAGATCCTGGACGGCGGGCGCCTCGAAAAAGTACAGCCGCACCCGGATACTCAACTCGTCGCCCGCCTTCCAGTCCGGCGCGTGATCCGTCGGCTCAGGGATGGTTTTCCCGCCCAGCACCGCCCGAACCGAGCGCATCGGCGGAACGACGACCTTAATAAACGCCTCCTGTTTATCCATCCGCTCGCTAAGGGTGAGCCCCAGGTTTCCGAGTCGCGTGTTTTGCGTCGTGAGCAACCAAAACCCTCTCCTGAGCGAAGGCGATTGCCAGCCGATGGCCGGAGTCGTGAGATTGCCGGTCTGCTCCTCGATCGCGCCCATCCCGTCCGAGGTCAAATGGAGGATATCCATCGTGGTCACGGGGATATTCGCCCCGCGGTTCTTCGGGTCCTTGAAAAACGCCCACGGATCCTCCTTGAGCACCCGAAACCGGTTTCCGTTATAGACAGAGCCGGGCATCAGCACATAATTGTCGGTCGACCATTTCGAAAACGCCAGTTCGAGCCCAACGCCAGTTTGCGGGCTTTCCCCTTCCTCAAGACGGAAGCGAACCTCCAGATCGGCCATGCCCGCCTTGCTGTCCAGATCGCCCAAACGCAGCTCGCAGCTCCAGACGCCCTTGCCGACCGTGATCCGGGTTCCATCGAAGGGAACGCTCTGGGCTTTTAGCAGATTCCGATCCTGGTACGTGTAGACCCGCGCATTGAGGCCGCACTGATTGTTTTTAAGAAACTCCTCCAGTCGCAAGCCCTTCGAGTCCGCGGCCTGCAAGGACAGAGTCGAGATAAGAAAAGAGATCGAAGCAAGTCGAAGAGTGAAGTTCATGATAATATGTGTCCCTGAATTCGATTCTTGAAACATATCTTGTTTCTCCTGCACCCGCTCACGTGATGTCATCTTTGATACTTCTTACGATCGGCACGGCAGTATCCGTTCCGTTTGAACTCCACAGGGCTTCGATCTCCTCCAACGTCTTGTCCTTGGTCTCGGGGACGTACCGCCACGTGAACAGCGCCTGCGCCAGGGCCATGATCCCGAGAAACAGGAAGGTCGGCCCCTTGCCCAGTTTGTGGAAAGCGAGAGGGAATAACAGCACGACGACTGCATTAGCCACCCATTGCACAACCACCGGGACAATCATCGCCTCCCCCCGGACCTTGTTGGGGAATATCTCGGGTACCAACGTCCAGAAAACCGGGCCGATACAGGCCGCGAACAGCGCGATATACGACAGGATCAGCACCAGCACCAGGTTTCCCTCAAACCGCCCCGTGTACACGGCAAACGCCAGCAACGCCTGGACCAGGCACATCCCCAACGAGCCGACAACGTACAACGGCTTGCGCCCGTAACGGTCAATGATGCCCAGCGACACGATCGTGAAGAGAAAAAAACAGAGCCCGACGCCAAAGGTCGAGAACAACGCGGCATCCATCCCGAAACCGGCCGACCGGAAGATGACCGGCGCGTAGTCGACCACCGTGTTGACACCCGAGAAATGAACCAGGATGGCAAGGATTAACCCGATCGTCAGCGGTTTGCGCAGTTGCGGCTTCGCCCAGTCGCGCCGCGTCACCTTCTCCGCTGTCATGCTTGCCCGGATCTCGAGCAGTTCGCGTGCGGCCTCGGCCTCCCCGAGGATCTTCCTCAGCAGGTCAAGCGCCTGCTGCTCGTGGCCAGAGCGGAACAGGTAGCGCGGCGTTTCCGGCGCCCGGGAAAGCATGAGATAAAACACGATGGACGGCGCCACCCCCGTGATAAACATCCAGCGCCAGTTCCACGGCCCGAGGTCGCACACATGGCTGGTGAACCAGTCCCAGTTCCCCGCGTTACGCAGGAGGTAATTCAGGAGGAAGGACACGAGGATTCCCGTCGTGATTGCCCATTGGTAACAGGCGCACATCCGACCCCGGTACAGCGGTGGCGAGATTTCCGCAACATACATGGGCACGAGGATCGAGGCCCCTCCCACGGCGATGCCGCCCAGGAAGCGGAACAGGAGCAGGGCGTGGAAATCGGGTGCCACGCCCGTTCCGATGGAGGTCACCGCAAACAGGGCGGCCACCCAGAGCAGGGGAAGCCGGCGCCCTAAACGGTCCGCCACTAATCCGGCGACCAAAGCCCCTAGGGCACAGCCGAAGAGCAGGGAGCTGAAGGCGATGCCCATGCTGATTTCGCTCAGCTGGAAGTGCTGGGTCAGGAACGGGCCGGCGCCGGCGATAATCGCCACATCGAAGCCGAACAGTAGCCCGCCGAGCGCCGCCGTCAACCCGAGATAGAAGAGGTAAGGGATGTTAACCCCGGCATTGGATCCAGGATGACGAGTCTTGGTTGTATTACTCATGCTGTTAAACCTCTATACTCAATACTCGATACGTTTTGTCTCTCCGGGTTCGAGGACTAGTGGCTTGATAAGCGGGATCTTAAGGAAACCGAGCGGCTTCTTGGCGTCCTCCGACGACTCGCTGAGGACTTTGACCTTCGCCTGGTAGCTGGTCGGGTTCTTGACCTCCACCACAAACTTACCGTTCTCCTTGGTTCCTCTGGCTTCAATGTGATCGATCGGATAAACCAAACCGGTATCGGGCTGAATATAGAGTCCTGGGACTTCGACCCAGGCGAGGAGCACGGCGCTCTCCGCCCATTTGGCTGAATTGCGGGGGATCTCGCCCACAGGGAGCGTCGACCACTGCCAGTCCCCCATCTGGATCCGTTCAAAAATATAGCCGGCCGGAATATCTACCGGAGGGGCATTCCTCCTGGCACTTTGAAGCGGCTTATCAGGCCTTGAGACCCACATCGGCTGCAGCCGATAAATCTCGCGCAGAAGCTCAAGATACCGAAGGTCGCCACTCATGCGGTAGAGCTTAAAGAGAGCGTCGGTCGAGGCCGTGCAATTCCCGGCGCAAGCCACCTTGTTTTGAGCGCTCGCCCATACGGCGCCGGTCGTCGGCTGCTTCAGGCGGGCGCACGTTGAGCTTTCCGGCCACTGGTACTGGTAAGACACCACCCAGCTCATATACTGCTTTGCCATCGCTTCGGCATAGCGGACCCATTCCGCCTCGCCGGTGATCTCATGAAGCACCACAAAGGAGTCGAGGAGCCAATAGGCCGACATCGCCTCGGGCGACTGCCAGACATCTCCAGCCGCAGCGGTTGTGTAGCCTTTCTGGACATCGCGTTGGTAGTAGAGCCGGGCGGCCGCTTTGGCGACTTCCAGGTATCGCGGTTCGTTGAAGTATTGCGAAGCGAAGGCCAAGGCGCCAGGCGCCAACGCCCCGCAGGTCGTCGCGCCGATCACAACTTTGCAGGTATCAACATCAATGTAATGCCCGAATTGCCCGCTGTTTTCCCACACCTTCACAAAGGCGTCCGCAAGGCGGCGAACCGGTCCCTCCCAAGCCTTCGCCCGCCGCTGCTCGTCCGCTGTTCCGTACCGCTGCACCCACGCGAGTTGCTTGAGGAAAAAGTAGAGCGCATCGGCCTCCTTGCTGACGATGACGAGGTTCTCGGCCCCTGGCCCCAGCGAGCGTCCCTTTGCCCACGTCGTGCCATCAAGCAGTACATTGTAAAACCCCGAGGGGGTCTGCCCGCCCCTGATCACCAGGTCGAGGTTGCGAAAGGCCCGCTCGCGGGTAAGGGGTTCAGCCGCAGCGAGATAGGCGAACGTATTCATCGCCCCCCCAGCCCACCCGAGCCCGAAAAAGCGCCTGTCCTTATTGTGCTCGGGGTTCTTCATATGCAACCGGTAGTACCCATGCTCCTCTTCCCAGTTGCACCGGTTCTGCTTCTCTTTCACCAGCTCCCAGGCATGACTCATCGGGACCGTCGGCGCCACCGCCTCGCCCTTGAGCAGGTCTTTGCGGATATCGGCGAAGCGGTTAAAGAGGTCCTGGACGGCGGGCGCCTCGAAAAAATACAGCCGTACCCGGATACTCAACTCGTCGCCCGCCTTCCAGTCCGGCGCGTGATCCGTCGGCTCAGGGATGGTTTTCCCGCCCAGCACCGCCCGCACCGAGCGCATTGGAGGAGCTACGACCTTAAACACGGCTCGCTGCTCGTCCATGCGCTCACGCACGCTTAGCCCGAGATTTCCCAACCGCGTGCCTTGCGTGGTTAAGAGCAGAAATCCCTTCCTGAGCGAGGGCGACTGCCACCCCATGGCCGGAGTCGTGAGATTGCCCGTTTGTTCCTCAATCGCCCCCCTCCCATCGGGCGTCAGGTGCAGGATATCTTTCACAGTCACCGGGAAGTCAACGCCGTGGTTTTTCGGATCCTTGGAAAACTCCCAAGGGTCCTCCTTTAGAACCAGAAACCGGTTCCCGTTGTAGGCCGAAGCCGGCAGGAACACATAGTTATTGGTTGACCACGCCGAAAACGCAAGCTCCACCCCAACACCCGTTTGTGGACTCTTTCCTTCCTCAAGGCGAAAGAGGAAGTCCAGATCGGCAACACCCGCAGCCTCGTCGAGTGCCACCCTTCTCATCGAAACCGTCCACACCGCCTCGCCCACACGGGTCTTCGAGACGCCATCGGCAACGAGCTTGCGACTCTCAAGCAATCGTTGATCCTCATACCGGTAAACCGTCGCGCTCAGGCGGCATTGATGGCCGGCCAAGAGGCGCGCCAACGGTTCATTGGCCACGGCATTTGCACCCTCGCCGGCGACTTCGCCGCCGCGCTGAAAGGCATGCCAATCCGCGGCGTACTCGGCATTGATCAGCCATGAGGCCGACGCTTTGTCGCCCTCGAAGGAGGCATAGGGTGCGATGGGCAACGCTTGATAGCCGCCTGGAGAGGAACTCCAGTTCTGCCCAAGATAGCCGTTTTCAACCGTCATCTTGCGGAGCGACACAGGACCTTGTCGCGGATCGGCATCCGCCGGGACACGCGCCGCGAAGCTGTGGCGCAGGAAGGAGAATACGAGTGGCCAGGTCTTCTCGCCGGGCCCATGACCGGTTTTGGGCTCAACCGCGATGTTCCAGAGTGCGTTGTACTGCTTCCTCATCGCCGGAACAACGGCGAGGTTCTCATCCTTGGACGGCCGGGCGAAGAAATGATCGTCCTCGCCAAAGATCACGAGGCCCGGCACCTGTGCACCACCGGGTTGATAGACCTGGAAGGTGATACCAGGGCGCATCGAGACCCAACCCCACACGCGTGAGCCTTCGGTGGCTGGAAAGAGGGCTGAAAATCCTGTGCCGTTGGAATGGCCATAAAGAAAGAGCGGCGCGTGTTGAAGTTCGAGATGCTGTGCCTTTACCGCCAGGGCGTTGAGTCGCTCATACAAGAGACTTTTCGGCCAAAACCCCCGTTGCATCGGATTGCCGACGAACTTGAAGATGGCCAAGTGCAACTCGCGGGCAAGCTGTCGCAGATCAGGATGCCGGAAAAGCGTTTCGCCGCTGCCGTGGCCCGAGATGGCCACGACCCCTCGCACGTAAGGGAGATCGCCCGGGATCCAAAGGTCGAACGTGACCGCTTCGCGCTTGCCTTTCTCCCGGACCGCCGCCAGCCATTGCGCATCGGTCACCTTCCAGTCCCAATTGCGAACGACGAGTTGCTGGGCCGAAGGAGTTCCCCATTTGGCTTCGTCCAAGACGCCATTCCAGCCCTTCTGGTCCTTGGCCTGCATGTTGGCTCGGACCCAACCGATGCTGTGGCATTCAGGCAACTCGAGCGTCTCGGTAAACTCGAGGTCGCCGGCCAACAACGAAGACCGAGCGACGAGCAACCCTGAGACGACGAGGAAAGCGGTAGTGGTTTTCAGCACCTTTCGTGAATGGATCCTTATCATTACTTCTTCTCCTTCCGTTTATCCAGCGGTACGTCTCCACCCGCCGCGAGCATCTCCGGGTAGATCGCGTCCCACCACTTGTCATAGGCCTGGAGCAGCCGTCCGGCGATTTCCGGTGACTGCTCGAAGCGATTCGATTGGCAGGCCCAATCCTGCTGCAGATCATAGAGCGCCCAGCCGGCGCCCGGCGTCAACCCCCAATGAAACGGGGCATTGGTGGTGTAGGTCGCGACCGTGTCGCCCTCGGCGACGCGGCGCAAAGCGGGGCATTGGCTATCCTTGGTGCATGCGGGATTCCCACAGGGGCTACTGTTCACGAGAAGGTATCGTTGCCAGCGAACGCCCGCCATGCGCTCTTTGTGTAACGCCGCAAAACCGCTGCCCCACCGGGCATTGTGCTGGAACACCATGCGATCATTGAACCATGCGTCGCTCCGACCCTCGAGCAGGGCGCGCAGGCTATGCCCGTCGAGCCCCGGGGCCTGCTTTTCAAGATCGTGCACGCCGGCCAGATCCGCCAGGGTGGGCAGTACATCAAGATGCGCCGTGAGCGCATCCACATCGCGGGGGCGCCATTTTGCGGGCCAGCGCCAGAAGGAAAAGGCGCGGGATCCACCTGGCCAGGCCGTGCACTTGCACCCCCGCATCCCGGCATTCCAGATATCGATCCCCTGGGTGCCTCCATTGTCGTTCATGACCACGACCACGGTGTTCGTCGCGAAAGGCTGCCGATCCAGCCAACCGATGATTCTCCCGACATTCTTGTCGATGTTCGAAACCATCGCCAGGAAGCGGACCGTGTTGTCGTCATACCCCATTCCGCGGAACTTGGCCATTTCATCTTCGGGTGCATCCTTGCTGCTGGCCATGTGGGGAAACCAGGAAGCGAGATAACAGAAGAACGGTTTGCCGGCCGCAGCGCTCGAGCCCATGAACTTGATCGCCTCATCAAACAGCCGATCTTCGCGAGGGCGGCCCGGATTTTTGACCTGGACATCGAAGCCGCGTTGCTTCGGATTGTATGGGTTCGTATCCTCCATATCGCCGCCAAGGTGCCATTTGCCTACGCAGGCGGTCGTGTATCCGACGCGCTTCAGCAACTGCGGCAACGTGGTCACCTGCAAATCCATGTTATGACGGGGGCTGATCGTGTGGGTGACCCCCACCCGCAAAGGGTATTTGCCGCTCATCAGGGCAGCCCGGGTCGGCGAACACGACGACGAGACGCAAAAGTCCGTGAACCGCACGCTCTGATCCTGAAGCCGATCGAGGTTCGGGGTCTTAAGCACGGGATTTCCGTGCCGGCTCATATCTCCGTATCCCTGATCATCGGTCAAGATGAAGAGAATGTTGGGCTGAGCCGCAGGCTCGGTCCGGGCATCGGCAAAAACGGCCCAGCCAGCCAAGATTATGACCATGGCGTGGCTTACGGAAAGAGTTTGTGTGTTACGCATGCTAGGTTCTTCCTTTCGTGTTTATGCTGGGCATTGCCAGCCTGCCCGCCCGTTTTACTCAGGGTTGGCCATTTTGGATGTAGCCTTGAATGTTTTTAGCTTCTATAAGCTCATTCCGTTTGCGTTCGGCTGTTTTTCTTCCGTAGTAATCCAATTCTCTTTGATCCCAGTCATTCATCTCGTCGTACTCGCCGACGAAGGGGACGTTGAGATCGATCCAAGCGGAGACGGTATTTATCTCGTCAGAGGTCAATTCGCATTTCCCATGCTTATTCTTGAGCATCTTGATCAATTCGCTTTTGCAGGAGCCAGCGTAATACGGCGGGATGAGTTCCACAGTCAGGAACTTCGTCCAATAATTGACCCATTCGTTTGGCGTGCCTGGACCGAGGCGCTTGTCATTGCCTCCGCGATTGCGTTCAGCCTTCAATAAAGTCACATAGGACTGGTAGAACTTACGCCGCGTGGAATCAAAGGTCTTATCGCCTGGCAAATCGAGCACAACGGCGTCTGTAAGATCGATCGTGGCTGCTTTTTTCCCTGGCGCATGGCAGGCCACACAGTGTTTGTTCCAGATGGGCTGGACCATTTTGGCATAGCTGAAAGGACGGGCGGAGACGCCGGCGAATGCGTGCAGCTTCTGCGCATTATTCTGCAGCGCTATGCTCCGTGGCGCATTAATCAGGGGAGGACTATCCTTATCCTCATGGCAACCGACGCAGGAGAAATTTTCGTTGGGCATTAATGTGGTCCAACTGCGCATGGTCTGCGCCACATGCCCGTCCTTATCAATCAATTGAAAATAGAGGGGGACACGGGCTGGAGCTTCGAAAAACACCGATCCATCCTCGTGGACATCCGCCTCGCCAACGATCTCCTTGGCCTCATAGCCGGCCGCCCCAAGGCCGACCGGGGTGAGGGAATGACGCCCGAAACTGGAGTATTTCTTTCCCGGCCCGCTTTCTTCCGAGGGTGGTTTCCAATCCGCCCCTCCGATCGAGACTGGCTTGTAGAACAGTCTTACGACTCGCATTTTTTTTATGCTCCCCGGTTCCAGACCGGTGGTGGAGCGCCCGTAATAGACGTTCTGGGCGTAATAGGTGCCGGTGGTCTTTTTGTAGTCCACCGTGTTGCCCCTTGTTATCGGGAATTTTCGTGTCATCACAGGGACAGCCTGAATGGATGTGAGGGTCTTGTGCCTTGCGAGCAGCTCACGCCTGCCATCCAACCCCATGAAGTAAAGGCCATAGTGGTCCGGGAAAAAATTCTTGCAGTTCTCCTCCTGCGGCGCAAGCCGCCCTTTCTCATCGCTTCTATAACCACCTATGGGGTCGTAGGCGACAAGTAGATGCTCATTGTCAATCGGGACTGGATAGGCGTATTGCTCACCTTCTCGGCCATATCTGTCTCCACTGGTGACCTTTTTAGTGTGGTCCCAGTTGATGAATGTTATACCCTTGTAGTCCTGCCTGCCCTTGTTGACATCGATGACACAGAGCTTGCCACCTTGGGGGCAATGATATCCACCCGCTATGCTTATGGCCTTGCCAGTGCCGGGGATAGGGCGTGTGTGCTGGAAGCTTGTCGGCTCGCATGTGTGGTTGCCATAGTATTCCATCTGCTTGGTGCCGTCCTGGTTCATCACAAACAGCGCATGGGAATAGGTCTGCCCGCGATCGTTGTAGTCTCGCCGGGTATAGACAACACGGCCATCGTCAAGCAAATGGGGGAATGCTGTATGCGTTTGGTCGAATCCAATACGGCGTGCATAATTGCCGTCTTTGTCCATGATAAAGAGGTTACTGCAGTCTCCCCAGCCGCAGGTCACTTCCTGGACAATCCTCGACGAGCTGAAAATGATATCCCCGTTCGGCAGGTAGCAGGGCTCGAAATCGGCACCATAAGTCTCATCGGTGGTCAGGGGGCGAATCTGTCGCGTGGCCAAATCCATCTCATATATCTTGTAGTTGCCCTCGGGAGGAGCCATGCAGCCAAGCGTGGCCTTGAACTTGTTGGTTTTACGCCATGCGAAAAGGAGCCTTTTGGCGTCGAAAGAAATCTCGGGGTCGCGGACGATCCCGTTTTGGGAGTCAAACAGGAGCTCGTCTTTTGGGGCTTCGCCCTTGGCGACCGGGGACAGATCGATGATCCTTAGCTCCGACCCGTCCGGACATTCCTGGGTCTCCGTGGCCAGATATATCCTCCCCATTTTGTGGTGTGTGGCGTAAACCACCTTGTCAGTCTTGTCAAGTAGTTGCCGAAGGCGCGCCGTCCTTCGTTTCCAGCAGAGCCGCAGGTATTCCTCGAGGCATTGCCTGTCGCCGGCCGGATAAGCGGCTTGGGGCTTGTCGCCGGTCTCCTTGGCCACCGACTCCAGCAGTTTGACCTCAAGGGAATTGTCACGGTCTTTTCTGAAATACTCGGCGAAATCGCCCCTGGCGTCCAACCCTTCCGCCTTTCCCCAGCCTCTATTAACCTTGTTGTCCTGGAGGAACCAGTCGCATTCCATTGGATGCTCCGCCCAGATCCTCTGGATCATGTTCTGGAACAGGGTGTCGTCGATCTTTTTTATGCCGGTGTGGCATAATGTCCTGTCAAAATCCTTGTCCTTGGAGAAGATGATGTGCGTGATCTTCTGGTGGCTTGTCGGCCTGTACTTCCTCAGAAACGTCACCTCAAGCTGGTTGGTTTCGGCGGCAAGGTCAAACTCCCCACCGATCTTGACGAGCTTGTCGAGCTCAGGCAGCCCGACTTTTTGGCCGGCGAGCGAGAGTTCCGACGCCTTCACCCAGTTACTGTCCCCAACCATGAACAGATGCCATTTCCCGCCTTCCTTGGGCTTGAAACTCCATCGCGCCCTGGCCCCTTCCTTGATCAACATGACACCGTCCTTCTCTTTTCGGGCCGATTGGTCATTGTCTATGATGATGGCCTCGTCGACCGGGACGGTGAAGAAGTCATGTTCCGCCGTCCGTGAAAAACGCTCACGGCTCCCTGCCATCTTGTCAGCCCAGCCATTATCCATGCCGGCAAGCGCGATGGATCCCAACGCCAACACCGCCGAGGCCAGAACTATAAACCTGACTCGAAAGACTTTTAATGTAACTGGCATATCCCGCCTTTTTTGTTTATTCATGCTTATCGCCCAAAACCTTTTTCATTATGCCTTGTCTTGCCACAAGAAAACTAACGCATAAGTTTCCCGATCTCCTTCTCCGAACCGTCAAGCACAAGCACATGGGTCGGATTGCCAATGAGATTTCCGTTCTCCATCCTCCACAAGACTTTCTTGGTCGCCTTGTCGATGGCGTAGAGCTTGGTCTTGCTGTCGAACGCCGCTATCACGATCACACCATCCGGCATGATCTGGAAACCAGCCGTGTATTTAAGCCCAAGCTCAGCCGGGGCGTCCGCTGATGTGAAGCTCCAGACCACCTTGTTGTCCTTGTCGACCTCGGCAAGGCTAGCGACATGACCGCCGCTTATCATCAAATTCCCGTTGTCAAGCTTGACGGCCGCATGCACCGACACCCATCTGACTCCTTGGGCGGCCATCTCCTTGGATGACACCGAACGGATGATTTTACCATCGGGGTCCAGTTCGCAGACCTTCCCGTCGCCCGTGGCCACGATCAGATAGTTGCCGTTCGCCAATTTCCTGATCTGCCTTGAGAAGGTGTGGTGGTCGTTCTTTAGCTCCTTTAACACGATCTGCTTCGCAATGGTTCCATTCGCGTCAAGCTCAATAAGCCTTGAGGTGCCACACTCGGTAAAGAGAACCCGACCATCGGGGAAGGCTTGGCACGTGTGTATCTGAGTCTTGCCAACATTTGTGGGACTGGTGTATTCCCAGACGATCGCCTTCTCCCTCGTGACGCGCCTGATACACGAAAATCCTGTCAGGACAATGTCCCCGCCAGGAAGCATCCATGCGTCTTGGCAAAGGCCGGGCATCTTGTATTCCCATTCGATCGCCCCGTCAGGGGTGATGATGTACGCGGCGCCTTTCGTAAAGCTGGAGACAAGCATGCGCGGCGGCTTCCCGGAGGCCGCCTCTGTCGAACTGGTGACCAGAAGTATTGCCAGAAGCGAACCGGAAAACTTTCTTACAAGAGCCGCTGTTCTGCTGTTTTTATTCATATCACACTCCGACCCATTCCCTTTGCTCTCTTATCCGCAACGCTGTTTCAACGTTTTGAGATCTTGTTAAACAACTTCTCAGGATTAGTCATGGTCATGCTTCTTCGGCGTTGCGGCACGAGGATGGCGCACGACTTTGACGTCATTTTGCTGCTTTGCGCCCGGGGTGCTTCGCCCATCCGTTATGATTTTCTCGAGCAATGCCTTCATCTCCGTCACTTTTTCCGGCATCGCGGCGGCCAGATTTTTGGTTTCCCCAAGGTCATCGGCGAGATTGTACAGTTGCACCGGCTGGTCGGATTCGCCACCTTTGGACCAGCCGCCCGAGCCAGGGGCAAGGAGGAGTTTCCAAGAACCATCGCGGATTGCCGGCACTCCTTGGGCAGAACAATTCACGGCGTTGTTGCGTACCGGCCGGTCATCTCCTTTGAGCAAGGGTAAAAGACTGACGCTGTCCTCGCCGGCGTTGTCAGGCAATTTGACGCCGAGAATGTCCGCGATGGTGGCCATGATATCGGACTGTTGCGCGAGTTGACCGCACACCGTGCCCGGCTTCACCACGTCTGGCCAGCGCACAAGGAAGGGTATGCGGTGTCCGCCTTCCCATGCATCGCCTTTGTATCCGCGCAAAGGACCGCTCGGGAAATGCCCCTTTGCTTGAAGGGGTCCCACATTGCCTATGTTGGGTGAACAACCGTTATCGGAGGTGAATACAACAAGAGTGCGGTTCGCCTGGCCCGATTTCTCGATGGCGTCAAGCACACGGCCGACCACCGCGTCTGTCTCCATGACGAAATCCGCATAGGCGGAGGAGAGGCCGCTTTTGCCCTGCCATTCAGGGTTTACCGCCAAAGGGCTGTGAGGCGAGGTGAGGGAAAGGTAGAGCAGATAGGGTGTGCGGCTTTGAGCGGCTTCGGCGACAAGCTTTGTGGCCCGGTCGGCCAAGGACGGCAGGATCTTCTCCAGTTTCCAATCGGGCAAGGCGGGACCTTGGTTGTTGCACAATCCGTGATCAAAGAATTTGACAGGGAGGAACTGGGAGGGGATACCGACGGTGCGGTCGTTTTCGATGAAACAGTAGGGAGGAAAGTTAGGGATATCGACGCCGAAGTAGGTGTCGAAACCGTTAGAGGTGGGGCCACCTGGAATCGCCCTGGAGAAAACGGCTTTCCAGGCGTTTTGCTGTTCGGGCGTGACGGGTGGCGCGGTTTCGCGGTTGACAGTTTCATTCTCGAGCCATGCGCGGACCACAGGAGTGGCGAAAAACTGCCTTTCCGCGGGCTCGATAGGCCAGTTCCAGCCTAGATGCCATTTGCCGACGGCGGCTGTGCGGTAGCCTTGCGATTTCGCAAGGTTTGCGATGGTGAACCGATTCGAGGTGATCAGAGGGGGCGCGAATGTTCCCACAATCCCCCACTGGCACCGGGAACGCCAGTGGTAACGCCCCGTGAGCAGGCTGTAACGGGATGGGGTACACAATCCCGAGGAGGAATGCCCGTCGGTGAACCGCATTCCCTCACTTGCCAGCCGGTCGATGTTCGGCGTGGGTATTTTACCACGCTGTGGGTTATAACACCGCACATCGCCATAGCCAAGGTCGTCGGCAAGAATGACCACCACATTGGGTTTAAGTTTTTTTGTGTAAGCGTTCGGGTTCGTGCCGGGCAGATACCAGGCGTCCGGTTTCTCCCGCCAAAAGCCTTTTCTTGCCTTTGGCATCCCCTCCTTGCGCAGGCGCTCAAAAGCCGGGTCCTCGGGCAGACCGATCCGCGCAACATCGACCTCCTTGATCCCGAGTTTCAAGGCCGGGGATTCAGGCATGAAACGGAAATCAAACTTCTCAGGCGACACGAAAAGGGGATCGGCAACCATGCTGCCTTGATCAAGCCCTTTGGCCTGCATGGCAACTAGTTTCTGCTCATTGGCCTCCAGCGTTCCCGGATTGGAGCTGAAGAGCAGGTTGTTACGGGAGGGCACCTTAAAAACACTGTTCCCACCCCTCAATAGCTCGCGCCGGATACCGAGGCCTTGCGCATTCAAGGCAACCACGATATTCCGCTCAATCCGCGGCGACATTCCGAGTTCAGTAACCATTTTGGCGTCGAAGGGGAATTGACCGCCTCCCATCCCGACGCAGGATTCCCCATTCGGGCTGTAGGCGATGTTGTTGATCGCGCTATTGACGTTACGGATCGCAAACCCCAGTTCGCCAATGGCGATGTTCTCTTCGAGCAGGGTATCATACTGGTTTTCATCGCACCGGAAACATTGCCCATAACCCACATTGTACGCCAAATTGCGGCGAACAATGTTACCCACACCCGTGGCGGTGAGGTAATAGCAGTTACCGTCTCCCAGGCGCAGCACGCAATCGTGGACCTCGTTGTCCTGGATCAGATTGTGCCGTGAATGAATGAACGGCATGACGTCCCAATAGTTCGTGGGCGTCCCGACCTCGTTCCAGCGGATGATGCTCTGCCACTCGCGCCGGTCCTTCGGCGGCACAAATCCGCCGCTCCAAATCTTCGGCTCCGTGATGGTCGCCGCCCACTCACGACAGCGCGGCCCCGCAATCCCAATGCCGTCATAAGGCATTTCATGGATCCGGTTGTTGAGGATCTGGTTGTGGCCGCTTTGCATGATCAAGATGCCGAAACCATGCCAGGTCACCTGACCACAGCGGGTGATGTAATTGTTGACCACACGGTTGTGATGGTTGACATCCTTGGTGCCGGGGCCATACCCGAACAGCAGGATGCCCGTCAGCCCGATGTCGCTGAACTTGGAGTTCTGCACCGCGTTCTCCTGGGCATACAAGTCAAAGCGGACGGCGCTCTCGCCCGTGCGCTTGAACTCGCACCCATCCACCACGCAACCCTGCGCACCACGGAAGCGCAGCAGCGCATTGGCCGCGTCGTAAGTCTCCCAATCGTGCCCGGCAGAACGGCTTTGCGGCGTCCATGTGTAGCGGTCACCTTCGGTGAAAGTCAGGCCCTTAAAAGTGATATTGCGCACCGGTTCGTCGGCAGGCCCGTCGTGGTCGATTTTACCTTCCACACGCACGAGCTCAGTAAGCGCGGGCGCGCAAACGCTCTTCAGCTGCTCCTCGTCCTCCGGCCAAAAATAGACTTTTCGATCCGTCGTGTTAAGGACCCACTCCCCGGGTTCATCCAAAGCCTCCGGCACGTTTTCAACCCAGACACTCTCCCGAATGCAGAGTGTGCGCTTCTTGATCTCGATCCCTGTCATCTCGTAGGTGGCAGGCACCGTCGTGATCGCCCGCTTGGCGGTAAGATCCACCGACTTCAACGGCAGATAGTTGGCTATCCACATGGCTCCCGGTATCACATAGATCTCCACATCCTGGAGGTTGGGCCACTGCTTGATCGTACCCTCCGGAAAATCGAGAATGTCGTTCTCCGTGTAGCATCTGCGGCCATTCCAGCCCTCTTTGTCCGACCGGCGCGTCGGGGCGAATCCCGGGCCACGCGCCCGCGGGAGGCGTTTGTCCCCGGCGTAGAGCGTCTTAAAGGTCCAAACCCCGCCTTTTCCGGGATGCTCGGGCACCTTAGCCACCCACACTTTGCCTTGGGCCACAGCGGGGAAGCCTTCAGGCAGTGTCTGAGCCTTTTTCCAGCCGGTAATCGGATGGGCCGAACTCAAGACCGGTTTCTCTCCTGGCGCCGCCTGAAAGACCGTACGCCCCTGCGGCGCTGAATCCGCCATCGAAAAGACCAGCGTTTGGCTAAGCCGGTAAACCCCGCCCTTGAGGGTAACCGTAATTTCCGCCCCCGGCGCCTTCTCCCGAAGCGCCCTCCCCGCATCGCGGGCGCGCTCAAGCGTCGCAAAAGGTTTCTCCTCGGTTCCCGGGCTCTTATCGCTGCCATCGGGCGAAACCCAAAGCGTTCCGGCCTGCAAATGGCCCCCGCACGCCAGCCCCGTCAACACCATCGCTGCCCGGCGAAGAACCCACCGCTTCGTTTTGCAGGCAAGCGCCGCATTCTCTATTTTCGGATCAGACATAACGCCCCACCTCCCATGCCGTGTCAAAGGCTGCAAGGATATTCCTCGCCGGAACATCGGCCTGAATGTTGTGCCCAGGCGAAAACACATATCCGCCTCCGGGTGCAAGGGCGCGTATTTTCAGGCTCACTTCGTCGCGGACCTCTTCGGGCGTTCCGTTCGGAAGAACGGACTGATTTCGCAGGTTGGAATAGAAGGCCAACCTCTTTCCGAAAAGCCGTTTAAGCTCATCAGGATCGCCCATGCCCTCCGCATCACCCTGCAACGGGTGCACGACATCAAATCCAGCATCGGCAAGGTCATCAAGCGCCCAAGCCACGGAACCGCACGCATGAATCGCGATTTTCACCTTCGCGCGGCTTTTCACGAAAGCGCAAAACTGTCGGTAACGGGGAAGAAATATCCGCCGAAACAACGAGGGGTTGATGATCGGCCCCTGTTGCGTCCCCCAGTCATCCCCCATCCAAATCATCTCAACCCTTTCCCCCACGGCCTCCAAGTAGGGGCCGAAAAAACCGATCCAGTACTCGAGCATCCGATCGACTAACGTCTCCACGACGATCGGGTCAGCCGCCAGCAATTCCATGTATTCCTGGAACCCGACCAGTTCCGAGGTTAGATAGAAAAGCGAAGCGGGAGTCCCTGCGATGAGCGCGTAATCCGTGTTCTTGAACAACGACTCGGCTTTTTCGCTCAGTCCGGCGAAACGCCCCGGGTCTCGAGGGTCAGGAAACCGATAACGCCTGGCCGCACCCAAATCGCAACCTGCCAGAGGATGCCGGAAGGACTCATCATAGTGGCCGCAAGGCATGCGCCACACCCCCCATTCATCTGCCCAAGAACCATCCGGCATCCGCTCCAACCTAAACCCGTGCGCGGGGTTGGAAAACAGATATCGCGTGTCCGCATGAAGTCTAAGCAGAATGGCCTCTTTGACCTCCACGAGGTGTTGCATCGGATCGTAAGTTTTTATCGTGTCATTCTCGCCCAGTTCTGCAAGCAGATTGCGATAGGCGACTTCATGAATCCCGTTGTGGCAATCCTGCCCGACATCGATTGGAATGCGGTCGGGTTGTTCGTGTGAGATGGCTTTGCGAAAACGTTCCCGCGATGTCATTGCTGCATGCTCCTTGTTGCTTTTGGGTTATTCTCAATTGCCACATTGCCTCGCCACTACTTCACCGGCGGCCTGGGAGGGAGGTCATCCGCGGCAATCGGAATCCACAGCTTCTCCTTGTTGTCGTATATCCAGTTGCCCAGTGATTTGGGCAGCCCTTCCTTGCGCAACCGTTCAAAGGCGGACTGCTCCAACAAACCAATGTGTGACGTGTCGATTTCCTTAAAGCCAAGTTTCAGGGCCGGTGACTCCGGTTTGAGCCTGAAGTCCAACTTCTCCGGATCGACGAAGAGCGGATCAGCCACAATGCTGCCAGTATCGATCCCCTTTTTCTGGAGTTTGGCGATGGCCTGCTCATTGGCCTGGCGCGTCGCCGGATCGGGACTGTAGAGAAGATTGCTGCTCGAGGGGATCGGACAATACCTTCCGACTCCTCGCAGCAGTTCCGCGCGAATCGGCTTGCCGCCCGTGGGATTGGTGCCCACTACGATGTTCCGCTCGACCTTGGGCGACAAGTTCAATGCCTTAGCCAAATCGCCATCGAATTTGTTTTGGCCGCCGGCAAGGTTGAGGAAATTTTCCCCATGAGGCCAGTAAGCGATGTTGTTGATCGAGGTGTTGATATTCTTGAGGGTATAGCCCATCGCGCCCAAATTGATGTTCTCCGTGATAAGCGTGCCGTATTGGTCGTCGTCACAGCGGAACGTGCCGCCATAGCCGACGTTATACATGAGATTACGCCGGACCGTGTTGTCCAAGCCCGTGGCGGTCAAATAGACGCAGTTTCCGTCTCCCAGCCACTGGACGCAGTTGTGGACCTCGTTGTCCTGGATCAGGTTGTGTCGCGAATGGATGAACCGGAAGCACTCCCAGTAATTTTCCGGCGAGCCGATCTCCTTGCGACGGAAAATCCGCTGCCACTCCCGGCGATCATGCGACTGTTGATGGCCGTTTTTCCAAAACGTAATGCCATCTTTTAACTTGAGCGTATCGAACTCGCGCGCCCTTACCCCCACCACGCCGAGTCCATCATACGGCATGTCGTGGATACGATTGTTGAGAATCTCGTTGTGTCCGCTCTGCATGATCAGCAGCCCGAACCCATGCCAAAGGATCTGTCCGCAGCGGGTGATCTCGTTATTCACAATCCGGTTGTGGTGGTTGGCGTCTTTCGTGCCGGGACCGTAGCCAAACAGGAGAACCCCGGTCAGCCCGAGATCGCTGAACTTGGAATTTTGAACGACATTCTTCTGCGCGTGCAGGTCCATTCGCAGCCCGGTCTCTCCAGAACGGGTGAATGTACAACCATCGACAACGCACCCCTCGGCGCCCCGAAATCGCAAAAGCGCGTTGTCAGCATCGTAGATCTCCCAGTCATGCCCACCGCCTTTGGTTTCTGAAGTCCAGGTGTAGCGGTCCGCTTCACAAAACGTCAGGCCTTTGAAGCTGAGGTTACGAACCGGCTCATCCGCCGGCCCGTCATGGTCGATGTTGCCCTCAACACGGACCAATTCCGTGAGCGTCGGTGCACACACGTGCTTCAATTGCTCATCGTTCTCAGGCCAGAAATAGAGTTTCCGCTCCGAGGTGTTGAGCACCCATTCGCCCGGCTGGTCGAGCGCTTCCGGCACATTCTCCACCCACACCGTTTCCTTGATGTAGAATTTGCGGCTGCGTTCCACCCGCGCCATAAGATAGGTAGCCGGCACCGTCGTGATCGCCCGTTTGGCGGTCACATCCACCGACTTTAGAGGCAGCATATTGTCAATCCACATGCAGCTGGGAATGATATGTATCTCCACGTCCTGAAGGTTGGGCCAGTTCCGGAGCGCCCCCTCGGGAAAATCCAGTTCGTCCCCATTGGCGTAGAACTGCCCCCCTCCCGGCCCATCCGTGTCAACACGGCGCGTCGGGGCAAAGCCCGAGCCGCGCGCCCGAGACAGGCGTTTGTCATTAGCATAAAGCGTCTTGAACATCCAAACCCCGCCTTTGCCGGGATGCTCGGGCACTTCCGCCACCCAGAGCTTGCCTTGAGCCGCCTGCGGGAATCCCTCCGGCAACGTCTCCACCTTCTTCCACCCGGAGATCGGATGGGCCGAGCTTATCACCGGTGTTTCGCCAGGCGCCGCCTGCAGCACCGTGCGCCCGTCCTTTGCCGAGTCTTCCATTGAAAAGACCAGCGTGCGGCTGAGCCGGTACGTGCCTCCCTTGAGGTTTACCCTGATCTCCTTTTCCTCCGATCGGGCCCGAACCGCGCGCACTTCGTCCCGGGCACGTTCCAGGGTGGCAAAGGGTTTCTCCTCGGTTCCCGGGTTGCGGTCGTTGCCTTCGGGGGATACCCAAATAGGATTCGCGTGAAGGTTGGCCATTGCCAGGAGGCCAGTGAGCGGCAAGCAGAGCTTGCGGACCAAAACTCTTTTGGATCGGATGCGGTGTGGGGTTGTCATAGATCAGGTGCTCCTTGGTTAGTGTTTTTATGAACTTCAGAAACCTCGATTTGATCCGTGAATTCCCGTCCCGGCACGTCTGGCAGCCGGGGTTGTCCGGCTATGGATTCCCGCGGACGGGTGACGAACACCATGCAAATCAAAGGCCCAAGGACCAACCAAGCCAGCCAGCGGTGATTACAAGTCAGCGATTTTTGCTTCATATGTGTTTATGCCTCCCGTAGGTTCCTGGCCAAGCGCCGCCTGCGGCAACATGCGCCCGTATACTGCCGAATCGTCCGGATGAAACCATTCCGCCCGTGAATAAATGATAGTTTTCCATATCCGGCTGCACTTGTCTTGTCGCTAAAATAGTGACACGCCGACGGACCCGAGTGCCCCCATACTGTTTGACTGCCATCCCCGAAGCGCGTTACGCTTCGGGCCAATGATAAATCCGGCGTCCATGTTCCCCTTGACCCTCGTGATAGGGCTTCTCGCGGCTTTGCGGCCCACGATCGCTCCGGCGGCATTGGAACTGCGCGAAGTGGTGCTCGACGGCAAGACGTACCACCTCGCAACGCCGGCGGGGCGGGATCACCTTGAAAAGACCACTCCCCGGATCTTCATTCCAGCGGGCACGCGCAAGGCGATCTTCCACATGGACGAGCGGAATGAGCCCGGCCAACCGCAGCACCGCCTCCGCTATAAGCTCGAGGGGCATGACACCACGTGGCGTGACATTGACCAGGACTACGGCATGCGAATCATGGTCGGATATGTGGATGACGAAATGCATCCGCTCGGCGCGCTCACCGAAACCCACGCGGGCGAATCCCCCGGATGGCGAGGATCCCCAGCCAACTCGCCCTTCCAGCCTTTCGCCAAGTCAGGAGTCGCGCCCGAGCGAACTGCGGCGGTTCGCATTACCCTTTTCTCGCACGGCCTCCTGCCGCTCGTCGGGGCCTTGGCGGTCGACAATATCGTGCTACAAATCGTGACCCCTACCACCCTGACCACCAACCGGATTCGCTTTGCGATCACGTCGGGCATCGCGCTGGACCAGCCGATGGGCGTGCCCACCGGCTGGATAAGGCAGGGGAAAAAGGGAGAAATCGCCCAATTGGCCATCCGCAATTCGCCCACTCCGCACCCGGTGTTCTATCTCTACGATGCCGACAAGGAGGAATTTGGGGTTTGGGCCTCGGATGGCCACCAGATCCGGGCACAACCAGGGGATGAAGTCACGCTCCGCTGGGAAGCGGCCTATAGCATCGGCGGGTTCGGCCCGGCCGTGGCAACCTACGGCCCCATCCCTCCCGGGGACTATCGTTTCAGGATCGCGGCGGCGACCCCCGACGGAACACTCACCGGCGAGGAGTTCTGGATTCCCGTGAAGGTCTATATCCCCCTCTACCGCCAAGCCTGGTTCTGGATGTTGCTTGGCTCTATCTTCTGCGTCATGCTGAGCATTGGCCTGCTCGTATTCCGGAACCGGCACATGCGCCAGAAGCTCAAGCTGCTGGAGTCTCAACAGGCAGTGGAAGAGGAGCGCACGCGGATTTCACGGGATCTCCACGATGATATCGGTGCCGGCCTGACGGAAATCGCCATGCAGTGTGGACTTATCCAGCAGGATCTGTCCGCCGTCACCATTCCCCCGAAGACCAATAGCCGGATCGCCCGTATTTGCGAGGCCGCAGTCGACCTGACCCGCAAGGTGGATGAGATCGTATGGGCCGTCAATCCCTCCAACGATACCCTCTACCGCTTCGCCCATTACCTGGCCCAGACAACGCGACAGTCGCTCGACGCCGTAGAGATGCCGTTGCGGTTCGAAATGCCGCAGGAGATCCCCTCCCTTCCGATGAGCGGGCAGATCCGGCACACACTTTTTCTCGTGGTACGTGAAGCCTTGGCCAACGCGATCAAACATGCCCAAGCCACCCGGATCCGCGTGGGCATCCGCCTCGCGGATCAAACACTGGCCCTTTGCATCGAGGATAATGGCCGCGGCATCGCCGTTCATCCCGAATCGCCTGTCGGGACCCAGAACGGGTTGCGCAACATGCGCCTCAGGATGGAGGAAATCGGCGGAGGCTTCACGCTCACAAGCCAGCCCGGCCAATTCACGCGCGTCGAGATCACCCTGCCATTCCCGAAACTGAAAGGAGTCCGTCATGTCTTCAAACAAGGCTCGTCAAACCCGCATCGTGATCGTTGAGGATGATGCCCGGCTACGCCGGGTGTACGCGGAGGTCTTCGAAAACGCGCGGAACTGCGCTGTTGTTGGGTCTTTTGCCGATGGCGCGAGCGCGATCAGCGGCGCTCCCCCGTTGAAGCCGGACGTGATCTTCATGGACATCAACCTGCCCGACACCACGGGTGTCGCCTGCGTGGAGACCCTGTCGCCGCTCCTGCCCGACTGCAGGATCCTGATGCTGACGATCTACCAGGATTCCGATGTCATCTTCAACGCGCTGGCCGCCGGTGCCCATGGCTATCTGGTGAAACCGATCATGCCCCGGGAAATGATCGCCTCGGTCGAAACGATCCAGTCCGGCGGCGCCCCGATAAGCCCCTCGATCGCCAGGAAAGTGATTGACTTCTTCCATCGCACGCCGCGGCCCGCCTCCGAGTCCCCCGCCCCGGATCTTATGCTGTCGGCCCGGGAGCAACAGGTGCTCGATCACCTGGTCAACGGGCTCTCCCAGAAGGAGATGGCCGACAACCTGGGCATCGCTATCTCAACCGTCAACACCTATGTGCAACGCATCTACGAGAAGTTGCACGTCCGCAGCCGCCGCGAACTCATCGCCCAGCACACCCCGGGCAGAAACCAGGCGTAAGCCCGGGGACAACGCCGGCAGAGCCGCGTCAATCCCGCGACCAGATCCAGCTGGTCCTCCTGTCGCTAATTTCACGACATGACGGGCAGGCGCCAACAGAGCTATAGTCACCGGAATTGACGCCTCAGCCGCGCCCTGTAGACAAGCGCGACAGGCTGACATCGCAAATCGAAAAAGGAACCACGATGAACCACAACGACCATGCTATCGAAATATTGATCCAGCGCATGACCCTCAAGGATAAGATTGCGCAGATCACCGGCATCTGGCTGCCCGACCTCCTGGAAGGGGATCGGTTGTCTCTCGAAAAGTGCCGAACCCTGATCCCCAACGGTATCGGCCATGTGTCCCAGTTCTCCTCCTGCGTGACGCTGGATCCCGCGACGCTCCGCCAAGTGGTCATGGATTTGCAGCATTATTTGAGAACCGAGACGCCCACGCGCATCCCGGCCATCTTCCACGAGGAGGCGATCACCGGTTTTGCCGCGCGCGGCGCGACGACCTTTCCCCAGCAAATAGGCATGGGCTGCTCGTGGAATCCCGAGCTGCTTGAGCGCAACACCCGTGCCACGGCCCGCCTTATGCGGCAAATGGGGGCCACCCATGCCCTTTCCCCAATGCTCGACATCTGTCGCGATCCCTGTTGGGGCCGTGTTGAGGAAAGTTTCGGGGAGGACCCCTATCTATCCGCCCGAATGGGCCTGGCTTTCGTTCGCGGCCTGCAGGGAAACGACCTGGCCCAGGGAGTTGCGGCGACGAGCAAGCATTTCGCTGGTCATGGTGGGGGAACCGAGGATCCGCGAACCTTGTGGGAGGATATCCTGTTCCCCCACGAGGTCGCCATCCGCCTGGGCGGCGCCGAAAGCGTCATGCCCGGTTACCATAGTGTCAATGGCGTGCCCTGTACTGCCTCGAAGGAATTGTTCACGGATATCCTGCGAGACCTCTGGGGCTTCGAGGGTTTGGCGGTTTCCGATTATGGATCCGTCGAACAGGTCTTTTCCAACTTCAAGCAGGCGCCGGATGTCCAGGGTGCAGCCGTCAAATCCCTGCTGGCGGGCATCGATGTCGAACTGCCGCGCGGTGTTGCCTACCCCTTGCTGGCCGCCGCGCTGCAGGCGGGAAATGTCGCGATGCCCGATATCGATCGGGCTGTCCGACGCGTCCTGCGGCTGAAGGCCCGGCTGGGCCTGCTCGCCGCAGAAACTCCCTTGACGTCCCAAGGCCCTATGGACATGGATCCACCTGAAAATCGGGCCTTCGCTTATGAATCCGCCTGCCAGGCCGTGGTCTTGCTGAAGAATGACGGAATTCTTCCCCTCGCCGGCATCCGTTCCATCGCCCTGGTTGGACCCAATGCCGACGCCGTGCAGTCGCTGTGCGGCGATTACACCTACCAGTCACTCTCCGCCTATTGGTGGAATCTGCCCACCGATCCGGACCATCCCCGGCTCGTGACCCTGCTGGAAGGCCTTAAGGCTGCGGCCGCTGGCGCGGAGGTGCGCCATGAGCGTGGCTGCGACTGGTCCGGTCCCCTCGGCGCCGCAACGGATCCCTTGGACTACTCGATCGGCGACGAGCGCCTTCGCAAACGCAAGGCCCAACAGCAGCGCTTGAGCGATCGCCCCACCGATCCCGAGCGGGCCGTGCAAATGGCCCGCGAAAGCGATGTGATCATCGCCGCCATGGGGGAAAATCTTTTCTTATGCGGCGAGGGACGCAACCGCACCCCGCCATGCCTCCCAGGTGACCAGGAGGCCTTCCTCGAGCAACTATCGCAGACCGGAAAGCCGCTGATCCTTGTCCTGTTCGGAGGGCGGCCCATGCTCCTCAATCGCGTCGAGCCCCTTTGCCGCGCGATCATCCATGCCTGGTATCCCGGCGAGGAGGGAGGGAGGGCCGTTGCCGACATTCTCTTCGGCACCGTCAATCCCACAGCAAAATTGTGCATGTCCATACCGCATGAGGACGCGAGTCAACCCAGTTGGTATGGTGACGGCTATCGCGCCAGACCGCTGTATCCGTTCGGGCATGGACTCAGTTACACTCGCTTTGGCTACCGTGACCTGGCCATGCCGCAAATGGCCAACCTCGGCGCGGAGTGGATCCCCATCAGTTTCACGCTTCAGAACGAGGGGCCACGGGAAGGAGCGGAAATCGCCCAGCTATACGTGCGGGATCCTTTGGGGGATCTTCGACTCAAGGGCTTCACCCGGGTGATGCTGGGTGTCGGCGAGTCCCGCCGGATCACCTTCCTGCTCTCCCCGCAGCAACTGGCGCGCCATGACGGCAACAAGGGCTTCGTCGTTATCCCCGGCTCGTATCAGGTCATGATCGGCGCTTCGTCGTTGGACGCACGCCTCTCGGCCCCCTTGACGCTCGACGGAAATCGAGTCGCAATCCGTAACCGTTCAACCTTCTTCAGTGAAACCGTGATCTCTGCGAACCCTCAATAAGCGATATTTTTCATTCAGGAGACAAATCATGACGAAACGCGAGATTATCAAGACCCTCTTGGCCAAGCAGCTTCCCGAGCGCGTGGGGTTGCACGAGCATTTCTGGCCCTACATCTGCGAGAACGCGTGGCAGCGGCAAGGCATTGCGCCCGGCACGGACTTCGTCCAGCGGTTTAACCTCGATCTGCGAAGCGTCGCCTGGTACAGCACACCCGCTCCGCGGCCGGATCTCGCCAAGGTCGCGGAGGAATCGGACGAGTGGGTAGTCAAGCGGGACGGCTGGGGCACCTCGCTAAAGACCTGGAAATTCAAGGCCGGCACGCCGGAGCACGTGGACTTCACGGTAACGTCACCCGACGCATGGAGGCGGGAATTCCGCGACGCCTTCGAGGCGATCGACGTCCGCAAGAGTTTCGATTTCGCCACCATCAAGCAGAATTACACGAAGGCCATGGCCGGCGAGGAATTCGTCACCTACTCGGGGTTGTTCGTGTTCGAGGAAATGCGCCGGATCATGGGCGACGTCGCCATGCTCGAATCCCTGCTGCTGGAGCCGGAGTGGATTCACGACTTCAACACCCTGGTCACGCGCAAGTGCATGCAGTATTTCGAGTACCTGTTCCGGGAGGTCGGCCTGCCCGACGGCATCCACATGTACGAGGATCTCGGCTACACGGCATCCTGCTTCGCATCTCCCGAGGCGCACCGCGCGCTGGTGTTACCCTACCACAAGAAACTCTTCGGGATGTTCAAGGATTATAAGCTGCCCATCATCATGCACACCTGCGGCGATTTCCGGCCGCATCTCGACAGCATCGTCGAGGCCGGGGTGGATTGCATCCAAGCTTTGGAAGCCAAGACCGGCATGAACGTGGTGAAACTGGCGGAGCAGTACAAGGACAAGCTGTGCTTCATGGGCAACATAGACATTCGCGCGCTGGAAAGCGGCGACCGCGACCGCATCCGGGAGGAGTGCCTGGGCAAGCTCAACGGCATGAAAGCGTTGCGCGCCCCCTACATCTACATGTCCGACCACTCGATCCCACCCAGCGTTTCTTTGGCCGACTACGAATTCATGCTGCAACTATTCTGGCAGAACTGCCACTATTAACCTAACCGGCATAGCCGGAATTATGGTGTTCGCCGATTATTTTACGGCTTCAATCAGTTGCATGTCAGACTTGAGCAACCGATTGACAACAGCCGATATGTCGGAACGCCTGCTGGAGGCAATTTTTTCTACAAAACTCAATACATCCGAATCGAGATAGACGGGCAAGTTCATTTTCGCATCTGGTCGAAAGAATTTGCCACGCTCTCCTTTTGAAAAGTCATATTCCTTTTTCATTTCATTTCTCCATGTACTGACTGATTTCCCGCTTTACGGCCTTCCGAGACGAAATAATCCGAATACAGGCGCTTGATCCACTTCTTTCCCGGTAGGTGTGATGGATCACCAAAACTCCACCACTGGCCGAAAGGCCAATCGTCACCCAGCGGTCTTCGGTTTTGCTGTGCTCCTCATCAAACACAGTGATGGCCCTGGGGTCACGGAAAACATGCGTCGCTTGCTCGAATCGCACACCATGATTTTTCCGGTTAAGGCGATCTTTTGCGGGATCCCACTCGAAATCATAATTCATCGGGTTGCCCATTTTTTATTCATGTGCCCGGCATTGTACGACAAGTGGGACGAAAATCAATCCGATGTCTTTGATCATTTTTTGCAAACGTCCTACTCTCGGGCGGCGAGCCCCAGGAGGTCAAAATATCAAGTATTTGCCGTTTTCATTTACCGAGCATGGAGCCATTATGGCGGCGAACGTTTTACGATCTGAACAGGCCGAGGAAATGAGCGTCGCCGTGGTACGTGCCTTTGTCCGGTTACGCCGACTCGCTCTGTCAGTCGAGGGGCTTGCCCGGAAGGTCGCTGCCCTTGAAAATAAGTACGATGCCAGTTTCCGCGCCGTCTTTGATGCCATCCGGGACCTCGTGGAGGGGCAGAATGGGGTAAGCCACCCGAAATTCCTTGCCCGAGCCCTGCCCTTTCTTTATACAACCCCGAATGAAATTTCTACTGGTCAGGCCTCCTGTTTTTCTCCGGGTAGCGGAACGGTTTCATGCGTTCCTCCACCTGGAGCCGCTTGACCTTGAAATCGTCGCGGCCGGAATCGGACCCGGCCATGAAATCCGGATCCTCGATCTGACACTCAACCAGCGCTCGGCGATGTCCGATTTTAAATCGGTCATGAAAACGTTCGCCCCCGATGTCGTCGGATTCGGCGGGTATTCCAACCAGGCCGGCAATATCAAGGAGCTCGCCCGGCTCGCCAAACAAATCCAGCCTGGCGTGAAAACTATCGTGGGCGGTGTTCATGCCACCATTGTCCCGGAGGATTTCCAGCTGCCCGGCACCCTCGACTGGGTCGTCCGCGGCGAAGGCTCGACGGCCATCCGGGAACTGATCACCCACTGGGAAGCCGGAACCACCGTCCCGGAAAGCGACCGGATCCTCCCCACCGGAAGCCCAGCTTATGCCGCGCTCGCGGCCCTGCCGCCCCCCGCCCTCCCGGACTACGATGCCCTGCCCTGGCCGCGCCGTGACCTGGTGGATCGATCCCGTTATTTCTGCGTCTGGGCCGGTGCCCGCGATGAGCGCGTCAAAACCCTCTTCCCGCGCGTCGCCACCCTGCGAACCAGCACCGGCTGCCCGCATCGCTGCAATTTCTGCGTGGTTCACTACCTTGCCAATGGAAAATATCTGCAGCGAACCCCGGCGGATGTCGTCGCGGAAATCGAGGCCGTCCCCGAAACCCACATTTATTTCGTGGATGACGAGATGTTCATCAGCGCGAAGCGGGCGGAGGCCATCGGCCGGCTCCTGCTGGAGAAGGGCATTCAAAAACGCTACATCAGCTGGGCGCGAAGCGACACGATCTGCAAGCATCCTGATCTTTTCAAGCTCTGGAAGCAGGCAGGCCTGGAAGTGGTCTATGTCGGACTCGAGTCGCTGGAAAGCAAGACTCTCACCGATTACAACAAAGGGGTTCAGCCCGACACCAACCGGCGCGCCATCGAAATCCTGCGGGAACTGGACATCATTCTCCACGCCGCCCTCATGGTGAACCCGGACTTCACGGCAGACGACTTTGTCCGGCTTCGCAACAGCCTGAAGGAAGTGGCTCCGGCGGAAATCTCCTTTACCGTCTTCTCCCCGCCGCCGGGGACCCCGCTCTGGAACCAGCACAAGGACCGCTTCATCTGCAAGGATCCCCACGCCTTCTATGACTGCATGCACACCATTATGCCGACCCGGCTTCCCCTGAAAACCTTTTACCGCTATTTCTCGCTCCTGTACCTTTTCGGATTCCGCCACAATCCCTGGCGAAGCCGCCGCATCAAGGCGCCCTTCCGGGATCTGGTGCGTCTCTTTATCTCCGGTGCCCGTTGCGGCCATGCGTTGAAAACGATCTACAAGGAGTACGACCGATCACAGTGGTGAACAAACTCCTTCTGGTCCATCCCCTGGGATACCGGGCCGACGCGGCCGGGTCCGATATCGCCCGGCTCGCGAACATCATGCCGCCCATCGGCCTCGCCGGGCTTGCCGCCTGGCTGGATCGGAAAGGCTTCCAGACCGCCCTGGTTGACTGTTATGCCAAGCCGGACGCCTTGTCGCATATCCGGCAAATTCTCCAGGATCAAAAACCGGATTTCCTGGGGCTCAGTTGCACCACCTCCAGCTTCAGAGACGGCGTCCGCCTTGCCGAACTGGCAAAATCCATCCAGCCCTCCATCAAAACCGTTGTGGGCGGCCCCCATGTTTCAGCGCTCAAGGCCAAATCGCTCGCCGGGTATCCCGCCCTGGATTTCGGAGTAGTCGGCGAGGGCGAGGAAACGCTTGGCGACCTTGCCGCAGGCGGCTGGGAACAACCGGGCACGGTCCAGGGGCTGGTCTGGCGCGAGGCCGACGGCACCCCGGTCTTCAACGGGTACCGGGATCATCAGCTCGTTCTGGACGAACTCCCCTTCCCGGCCTATGAAAAGCTCGACGGATATCCCTCCGCCTATACCCTGCCGATTTTCAACTACCCGCGCGTCCCCAATGCGAGTTGCGTCTCCAGCCGCGGCTGTCCCTACGCCTGCACTTACTGTGACCGGTCTGTTTTCGGACGCAGTTTCCGTTTCAATTCCGCCGATTACATGGTGGCGCATGTCCGGTATCTTCAGGAGCGGTTCGGAACCCGGCACATCAATTTCTATGATGACCAGTTCACCTTCAACCGGAAACGGGTTGAGGCGTTTGCTAACCAGCTCATCGAAAACCCGATGCGCATCACCTACAACTGCGCCGCCCGTGCCGAACACCTGGACGAGGATCTGTTGCGCCTGATGAAAGCCTCCGGCTGCTGGATGATCAGCCTGGGCATCGAGACGGGTGACCCCGAGCTTCTAGCCCAACACCGGCAACGATCCGACCTGGATCTTCTCGCCGAGCGTATCCGGATGATCAAACGCGCCGGAATCCGGGTCAAGGGTCTCCTGATGATGGGGCTCCCCGGGGAATCGGAAACCAGTGTCCGGCGCAGCATGAAGTATGTGTATTCCCTTCCCATTGATGATTTCAACCTGACCAAGTTCACCCCGTTCCCCGGCTCGCCCATCTATGAAACCATCCGGGAGCAGGGTGAATTCGACGAGACCTGGGAAAAGATGGATTGCATGCACTTCCTGTTCATCCCGAAAGGCATGACCCGCCCCCAGCTCGAGGCGCTGTTCAGGGAATTCTACCGCCGCCATTTCATGCGGGCCCGAGTGCTCTGGGATTACACCACCATGATCTGGCGTTCACCCGACAGTTGGCGCCGGTTCTGGTTCAGTGCAGGCCGCTTCCTGAAATATGCCTTCGGAAACCGCCGCCTGGGCGAAAAAGAAGACCTCCCGGAAGGGGTAAAAAACTGTTCCTGAAACAGGAACGGAAAATAACGCGCATCGAACAGATATCTCGTTGCGCGTGAACATGTTACGTCGCTAATTACCGTTTCCGTTTTGGCCACATGCCAGCGAATAGAGTATCTTTTCTCCAATGAAGGAGAAGGCACTATATTCTGAACCCCTCCAAACGTTACGGAACTGGCTTCGGACAAGCCGGAAAGCCCGGAATATTCCCATGCGCACCTTGGCCACCCGCCTGAAGGTCTCCCATTCCTGGGTTGCCAAAACCGAAAACGGAGAACGCAGGCTTGATCTGTTGGAATATATCAATCTCTGCATGGCCATCGGGCTTGATCCCCACACAGGCCTTGACCTGCTCATCACCAGCCAATCCTCCCTTCATCGCGCGCGCCATGATTATTTTCTGGCCGCCGAAACCCCTCCCAAATATGGGGCTAGGAAGAAGGCCTGACGGCAATAAATCCCGCCCTGGGAAGGGGTGGATAGAAGTAATACAACCCGTGCCCGAAGGGTTGCCGGATGACAAATCCTTCCTCTTCAAGAAGTACCCGGATCTCCTTCGCCGTGCGCATGTGAATCACGGAAACCCCCACCCTGAGCAGTTTGAGGTTCCAGACATTCATGAAGCCAAAACGGGAGGGAATCGCCTCCCACACGCAAAACCGTCCGCCCGGCTTCATCACACGCTTCACCTCACGAATCATGTCGCGTAACCGGTCGTCGGATAAGTGTTTGACCATATAGCCGCTGAGAATCACATCAAAGGCCCCGTCGCCATACGGCAACTTCGTGGCGATTCCCTCCGTAATCCGGATGTCCTTCTCCAGTCCCCTCTGGCCGATCTCCTCCCGGGCCCGCTGAACCATCAGCGATGAGTTATCCAGTCCTTCCCATCCCGACGCGGCCCCGGGCACCCCTCCCAGTATACGGCGCAAATAAAGCAAAACACCCCCATAGCCACAGCCAACATCCAGAATTCTGTCGGAAGACGAAATCCCCGCCGCCCGGGGCAGCGTACTGATCGGGGTATTCAACCAGAGGATCCGCCGGGGCGAAAACCAGAACCGCACCCAGCGTGCACTCAGGGTGTTACGGGACAACCAGCGATCATATTCGCAGGCCGTAAACCGTTGCTCGTCGCAGTGCGGAATGAAGGGAGGGGACTCCATTAGTATCTCCTGATCTTTCCGCTCGCGGTCCGTTTCAAAGCCCCGACAAACCGGATCTCCTTGGGAACCTTATGGGCGGGCAGCCGCTCAAAACAAAACCGCCTGATTTCGGAGGCATCCGGTTTCCCGGCCTCCGGCTTCAGCACCACCTCCACCACCGGCATCTGGCCGAACAACGGATGAGGCACTCCCGTTACGCGGCATTCCTGAACCGCCGGATGCAACGCCACAACAACTTCCACCTCATGGGGAAAAATCTTCATGCCGACAAAATTGATGACATTCTTCTCACGCCCCAGGAGCGTCAGGCAGCCCTGCCCATCCACTCGTCCGACATCCCCGGTGTTGAACCAGCCCTCCTCCAGAGCTTCCTTCCGGATTTTCCATGGCGACACATAGGCATCGAATAGCCCCGGCCCGCGGATCAAAACCCTCCCCACACCCTCGGCATCCGGTGCCACAATCCTGACCTCGTACCCCGGCTGCGCGCGTCCCACAGCACCTGGAATGGCACCCGCCCCGGCGTTGATAAAGGGTAACCCCACCTCAATGATCCCGTACGCCTCCGTGAGACCAAACCCGAACTTTTCGCGGAAGGCCGACGCCGTTTCATCCGATAGTTTCATCGCCGTTGAAACCGCCAGACGCGTCGAAGCCAGACATTCCGGGGAAACCAGCGGCGAGGTGGCCAGCACATGGAAATGGAAAGGGGCGGCGTAAAAAACTGTGCCATGCCGGTTCCGGGCGGCCTCCAGGAAGGATTCCGGAAAGGGCTGCCTGCAGATCACCACCGTCGCTCCGCGCCGCAGATAAAGCAGGATTGTGACCACAAAATGAAAACTCATCGAAAGCACCCAGATGACCGTATCGCAGGATGTGATCCCGAGCCCCTGGTTGGCCGCCTCCGTTCGCTCCAGGAGGGTCTGGTGCGACAGAAGCACCCCCTTGCTGTCGCCTGTGGTGCCGGAGGAGAAGCGAATGAAGGCCGGATTCATGGCGGCATACTCCGGCGGAAATTCGTCACGCGCTGAACACCGACGCAGTGAAAATGTGCGGGCTACAAATCCACAGGGCTCCAATTGCTCCCCGCCCACCCCGGGATCAACAGACGCTTCCACCATCAGAAAATTGACATCCATTCGATCCAGCACCGTCTTCACTTCGTCGCCCATCAGGGACGGCGATACCGGAACGATCACAGCGCCCCGTTGAAGCAGAGCCAGGCTCCCCACAACATAATCCGCGCAGTCCTCACACAGGAATGCCACCCGATCCAGCGGCCGGATCCCGCGACCGGCAAGGGCCTGCTCCACCTGATCCACCGCCCGGAATAACTGGTCGTAAGACAACTCGATGTCACCATCAACCAGGGCGGTATTTCCCCGTATCGCTTCCGTCTCGCGCCGGATCACATCAACTATGTTACAGTCCTTCTTCACATCTCACGCTTCACATCTCACGTTTCACATCCTACCGGCTTCCCGGCCGGCGGCTTCGCCCAGAGCCATGCAGGTTCCCATCACCCGGGTTGCCGCCAAAGCCTCATGCGTAGCCGAAATACATCGTCCTGCACAGAACAAATTACTGGCTTCCGCCGCTTTCAGGCACCGCAAGGGAATCTCGCACGCCGTGCCGGATTCGGGATAACGATACGTCGGCCCTCGCGCCGGATCCCATAATTCAAGGGGCCAGGCACTTCGTGCCACGGCATCCGGAAACCGGCGTGACTCCAGAATATCCGCTTCGGTCAAAGTGTACTGCCCCTTGAGTCGGAGCCCTTCCCGCTCCAGGACCTCCGGCGAGCGGTTCACAATCCTGGCGGCACGAAACGCGGGCAACTCTTCCCGCAGATAATCATGAAGTCGCGTGGCCGCCTGACCCGCCTCCTCTTCCGTCGTGCCGGAAGGCACACTCAACTTGCAATCGCCCTCATCGCGGCCCTCACCGGGGAAAAATGTAGTGAACCGAAGCCAGGAAGGAAGCGCCCCTGATTCCACACCCTGACGAATGGCATAGGGAACCCTGATGGGAAGCATTTCATCCGTGCCCGCCATTCCGGCAAACTGGAGGACCAGTCCGGCAAGCTGTCGCCCGGCCGCCGGCGTGGCTTCGTGAAGCGAGGGATGGCACCCTATGATCACGCCATCGCCGGAACAATCGACCACTCGTCCCGCATGGATCTCATCCGACCCGGCCGTGACCGATTGAATCCGCCCGCCTTCAAACCGGGCGCCTTGGATTTCCGTCCCGAATAGAACTCGCAGGCGTTTCTCCGCCTGGATCAACTCCGCATACACGATCCGGAGTTGGTCGGGGAGATAGGGAAGCACATCCACTTTGCCCAGCCGGATCGGACGCCGGGCGGGCGACAGGATCGCCAACCGGTCGCAAATTTCACGGACCAGTCCGCCATTCACCAGCGACTCGTTTGATGCCGTCCCGCCGGCTCCCCCGAGGGGATAGAGTCCACACAGGGTCCGATGCAATCCCACCACGCCGGCGCCTCCCGGGAATGCCCGTTTCTCAACCAGAATCGTGTCTGCTCCGGCCCGCGCCGAAGCCACAGCCGCCGGAACGCCCGCCACTCCCCCTCCCACCACTAATACATCACATTGGAGCTTCATGGTTATAAAAGCCGCCGTATCATCTCACGGAACTCCCGGATATCCTCATCGTCCAACATCCCGTCCACGGTGGCGAGCACCGCATTCATCTTGGATCCGAACTGGTTGATAAATAATCCGAGGCCCGGCGGCACGGGGACCAGGGGCATATGAATCAGGTTCACCAGTTCCGCCTCGCCAAACCGGTCGAACGGGTATCCGCTTTTACCCACACAGGTAAACCCCAGCGAGGCAAACTCCCCGCGCATCGGCCTGAGCATGATCCGGCTCAGGAAAGGAAGCGGCGCCAGCCTCATCAGCATGCTGGACTCATGAAGCGCCTTGGGAAAACCGCTCTTGACCTGTTCATACATCTGGGACCGGAGCAGGCTCAATACCTGGGGGCGGTCGCCAATCAGGGCTTTGGGAATCTGGAAGAAGACGAACGACAGGTGATTAAAAAACAGCCGGACAGGCGCCGTGTCGGGCGTCCTCAGGTCAACCGAGACCGATACTACGAAGTCATCCCCGGTATCCCCGTGCCGGGCGAAGGCGGGTGCCAGCGCCTCGAGGGAGACCGCCAGGGTGTAGGGCAGGAACATCAGAAAGCCCGCCTCGCGACTGGCCCGCTCAGCGATGGCACGCGATTCAGCGGCATCAAACTCAATGACCGTGAACGTGATGCGCCGTCCTGCCAGGGGCGCGGGACGGGAGAGCACGCACAGTTTCCTCTCCGCGAATTTCCTGACCATCCGGATCAGCTGCTTCCCGGCTTCGAACTTCTGCATCCAATCGCGGAGGTGGGCGGGCTCCTTCAATGAAATCGCGTCGATCCGGATCCGGCAGTCCTCGCCCGTCAGCCATCGATGAAAAAGGTCAAGAAAAGCCTCGGCCCCGGTGGCATCAAACAACCGGTGATCGAACTGGACGGCAAGGACGTGCCGGGTTTCGGCGATATGAAAGACCCGCAACGCAAGATGAATCCGGCTCTCTGAAAACCGCGTATTGGCGCTTTGCGCCAAGGCCGCTGACAGGGCGGGCTCCTCTATGCGGAAAAATTCAAGCACCAGGGGAACCGACTTCGCTGGAGGCGGCATCTTCCAATACGGCGCTCCCGTCCAGTCCCGCGCGGAAGTCCCGCCCAGGGCCGGGAACTGCCGTACAAAGGCTTCCGCCTCCCGCTGGAAGCGGTCATCGTCAAAGGACCCCTTGAGTTCGAGGACAATCTGAAAGGAATTTCCGCCGCCGGTGGCGCGGTGGCTCATGTTGTCCAACGCCCCGATCATCCAGTCAATCCCGGTCAAGTAGCGTCGGTTTTGGACATAAGGCAGGCTGACCTTCATCCCTGAAGGCCTTTGCTGATGCGGGTGGCAAGGGCATGAATCGTCTCGAAATCCTCGCGGGTGAGGCCCGATTCGATCAGGCGCAAATTGAACACCTTCTCGATCACCACCAGAAGCTCCACGAATCCCATCGAATCCACTCCCAACGAGGGAAGCGACGCCCCGGGCGAAATGGAAGCGGGCTCCTTGCACAGGATGATGGCCACCTCCCGGATCAATCTCTGCTCG
>CAJBSZ010000208.1 GCA_903958395.1 uncultured bacterium
CCGTGGTGAGCTTGTCGAACCAGTCTGCCCGCAATGCTACGCATAGCGATGCAGGCGGGCCTGCAAGCATAATTCCCGCAACCCCTCTGGGAGTCATTCAGAGAGCCCTTCGACGGTTCGACAAGCCCACCGCTTGACAGCGGCGGCTACCTGCGGCGATCCCCGTAGCCGCGCCGGTCACGGCGTGGTTTATCTCCTCTTTCTCATTCTCTGGCTCCATGGAACCGTCGCGGAATTTTTGGCTCGGGTACTCCCGAACGAAAATACCGCGACATTTACACAGGGTAAGGCGTTCCTCCGTGTCTCCGTGTCTCGAGCCTGGCATGCCCGCCGTAGCTTTAGCGGAGGTGGGTACTCCAGGCGGGTGGTAAAATCTTTTTGATGCGTATCTATGCGTAACCCCTACGCAGGTGACTTGCGCCCCTCTAGCCGTACTCGGCGGGTGGTGAATCTTCATTTGCGTGATTATTTAAGAGACGCTCGTCAGTAGCCGGGGAAGCCTGTCCTACAACGTGATTCTTATGGATTTGCCAAAACACGGAGATGCGCCTCCCCTCAAGCCGACTGCGCAAAACGACAGATAATAAACGCGATAGGCTCTGACATAGTTCGGCGGTTTTTGTTATAGTCTTTGCGTCAAGAGTGAATTGTAACAGGAGGGGTGAATATGAAAACGGCGATAAATTTCAAGGCGGTTGTCGTGATAGTGCTTTGTGCGATCCTGCTGCCGGAGGGGGCGTGGGCGGCCAATCGGACCAAGGCTGACAACAACGATGACTTGACCAACGGTACGAGCTGGGTTGAGGGGACGGCCCCCGGAACCTCGGACACGGCCATCTGGGATGCCACTGTCGCCACGCCGGCGAACTGTACAAACACTTCAAGCGCCACTTTCTCTGTGAAGGGCGTAGTGGTTACCGATCCTGCGGCCAATGTAAAAATTACAACGACGGTTGCGATGACTATCGGTACGGATGGAATTGTCTTGAACGGAACCCGCGACTTCTATTTATCGCAAGGTGGAAACGGTATTTTTAATTTTCCGAATGTGGCGTCAGTATGGGATATCGCACCTGGCCGCACGGTGACGATTGACAGCATCAAGCAATATCTATGGACAGGATCAGGGTCTGGCACGTGGTCGCTTAAGGGCGGGGGCACAGTGGTTTTTACGAACGGTACGACTGCAGCGTTTGGCGTTGGTGGCAACAACCCCTGTTCGTTAGAGATCGAAAACGGAACACTGCGCCTCTGCAACGGGTTTAGTTTAGGCGGCACAGGCACGGGTGCGGTCTATCAAACGGGCGGCAGCGTTGAGACACCCGTCAGCGGCGGTTACGGCTTGTCTCTTGGCAATGCGCACAACGCGGTGAGCGTGTACGATCTGTCGGGAGGCACGCTGATTGTCTCCACAAACGCCGCGCTGGGCTCATGGGACGGAACTTCCGGCGGTTTTAAAACGAACATGAACTCGACCCTCATCGTCCGCGATGCCGGGGTGGCGACGATCACGAACGATATCTGGATGGGCGGGGTCAAGTGTAAGGACGGCGTGGCTACGGTGACGTTGCGCACGGGCGGCACGCTGAGCGTGGGCTCGATCATGGTGAACAGTGCCGTGGTAAACTACACATCAATCGTCGAATTCGATGGCGGAACCTTGAAGCCCATGCGGGACAAAACGACATTTCTGGGCGGTCTTACCCAGGCCACGCTCTCGACCAACGGTGCGGTGATCGACACGGCAAACTGCAGCATTACCATCTCTCAGAAACTGGAGAATGCTACGAGTCAGGCGGGGAAGTTGGTGAAGACTGGTCCGGGAGTTTTGACTTTGGTGGGCACGAATACGTACACGGGGGCAACCTCGGTCAATAATGGCAAACTAGTGATCAACAACAATGTCACAATTTCGAATAGTGCCGCCATCAATGTGGCGAGTGGGGCGACTTGTGATGTCAGCGCCGTAAGTGGATTCGTGGTCTATTCAAACCAGTCCTTGATGGGACTGGGTGTGGTGACCGGGAGGACCACTGTGGCGGCGGGTGCAACGCTGGCGCCGGGCGGGACCAATGGAACGCTGCTTGTCACCGGTAGTGCCAGTGCGACTAATCTCGTTCTGGGCGGCACCTTGTCCGTCACCGGCGATGTCAGTCGGGTAAGTACGACTCCATGGCTGTCTGTCACGGGGTCCGTGGATCTCGCCAGTTCGACGATAACGGGAGTTAATCTCAACCTGCTGACCAAACCGCAGAGTTACATTCTGCTCTCCTACAGCGGGACGCGGGTGGGGTCATTTAACTCGACGCCGCCAGCCTCCGGTTGGCGGGTGTCGTATGACGATGCCCATAAGCAAGTGCTTCTCCTGGGGGCTACCCCGGGCCTTATCATTAGAGTTCAGTAGTGTTCGTGTCAGACCGAAAGGGGGGACTATGAACACAACGCAAAGAGACTTTAGATGGCTGATCGTCACCCTGATGATCGTTCTTACAGGATGGACGGGATTCGGTGCGGTGACCTCGGCTCCGTTGGTCTATAGCGAGGGGTTTGAGGGACAGGCCCACAATGCCTCGTTGACGAATCTGGCCGCCAATGGGTGGGATGCGTCTCTGGCAACGGTGGTTATTCAGACCAATCTGTACCACTCCGGATCAAAGGCTGTGGCTTTCCCGGATGAGACGGCAGCGTCGAATCTCGTTGAGACTGTAAGCAATGTCAGCAATGTCTGGAGCGAGGTATTTCTCTATCAGACCAACTATGTTGCGGATGATTGGATACCGGATGGGGATACCAATCTGACGGTGGAGTTTGCCATCACCTCCAACGGGACCTTGAGGCTTTTTGAACCTGTCAGCGGACTCGCAACGAACTTTACGACGGACCACTGGGGAACCAACATGGCTGTTTTTGCCACGAGTCCCTGGCAACGCATCACACTGAACCAGAACTATCAGACCAAAAGGGCAGCGATTTTCCTGAATACCCATCTCATCTGCGAGCAATTGCGTTTTATCAATACCAACAAGACGGCCCACGGGTTCTATTGCCTGGATAATGGGCCGGGTGGGACGGCGGGGTTGGACGATTTTGCGCGAAGTACAAACGTCCTTTCTAGCCTGACGGGCGTGGATCGGGATGGCGATGGCAAGGATGACGCCGAGGAAATCCAGGCGTACGGGAACGTCGAACGCTGGATAGGGATACGGAGCGTACCGAGTCCCTATACCACGATTCAGGCGGCGATAGCGGCGGCTGCTCCGGGCGAAATCATCGGTATCGCGGCTAATACCTATGTCCAAAATCTGGATGTGAGCAACTCTGTCAGTTTTATTGGCACCAATGTGACGGTTAATGGTGGAATAAGCCTGGAAGCCGGTGTGACGTTAACCCTGTCGGCCGTCAGCAACATGGTTATCACGGGAAATGTGGCTGTGGTCCCGGGAAGTGCGATGGTGGTCAGTAATGGTAGTGTGACCTTATCCACGGTAACGGGTGGTGATGTTCAGTTTGTTAATAGTTCACTGACCGTCAATGGTTTGGTTCGGAAGGGCACATTCTCCTGGAATGCCCTGTCGGGGACGTTGCAGCCTTCTGTGGTCCCGTGGGCCGATACATTTGAAGGGTACGGGGATGGCACGATGGTGGCGATGCTAGGCGACAGAGGCTGGGGGGCGTCCTACACTGGGGTTACCGTGAAAGCCGGGGTGGGGAATCCGGGGCAGGGAGTGTACATGGCACCGGATCCGGCCGTGACGGTTGTATCCAATGTCGTTGATGATACCCAAGGGGTGGCCAATGGGGCGACGAACCTCTGGCTGTTGATCGACAGCAAGGACAAGGTTCCGAGTGACTGGGTTGTAGGCGAGGACAGCGCGTCCTCTTTCATGATGTACGTCAATTCAGGCGGATATGTGGTGGTTTATGACAAGAGTCTGCCTGGTTGGGCCGTTTGCACCACTGATGTTCAAGGTAACGTTGTGACGAACCTTACGGCTGATGAATGGGCGCATATGGCGGTCAACTTGAACTACGGCACCCACAAGGCGGCGGTGTTCCTGAATGGCCGGTTGATCCGGCAGATGGTGGGTTTCAACAATACCAGTTACAGTTCCTGCCGCTTGCTGTCGGTCGAGAACGGCGCCGTGGCGTCCGCTGCCTTCGACAATGTGGCCTTGACCAATGGTGTTCCGGCTAGTCTCACCAGCGATCTGGACCAGGACACGATTCCCGATGCCCTCGAAATCCAGCAGAATGGCGACGTCACCGCCTATCCGCGCGGCTCGATTTTCAAGATTCGATAGGCCGCAGGGCTCCGGCCCATGCCGGCAATGGTGTTGCCGTCGAGGGCCATCCGGGGCAGGTTATAAGTCGCCGTCATGATGGATCAATGACAAGTTTTTGCGCCACAGCCCGGAAGAAATCCTGACTCCACAGCTCAAGTGAGAGCGGATCTGCGACGAAGCGAGCCACTTCCCTGCGGGCCTGATTCACATCCAGGGCGGAAATCCGCTCTTCCATCAATTTGTGCCACTCCATTTCATCCAAAGGCCGGCTTCCTGTCCAGTGCCCACTTTGACGCATCCTGCTCTCGAGATGTGACAGCTTGAGCCGCGGAGCATGCCCCGCATACCATGCCAAATCATACCAGTCGCGCCCCTTGACGCGGTTTTTCCACTTTCTGCACAAAACAGCATGCATCTTGCCCGCCAGGAGGTCGGGCAACACGTAAGCCCGAACGGCAAATTGAACCGGACGAAACAGAAAACACATTTCCGTTTCGAACCCGGGGGGTGGGTTCGTGTCAACTTCCAGTTTAACCTTCAGAATCTGCCCGTGCGGAATCATCCGCATCAGATCCTGGCCGGCCGACAACACCAGCATTTGCTCACGCGTCCCGCCCTTCAGGAACGCAGATTGGATTGCCGAATCGGCGGCCGGTTCACGCACCTCGACGCGCAGGTCAAACCCGAACGCGCCGAGTTCTTCCCGCAGCCGCTCAACATGCCCCTTAAGGTCAAAAGTGTCGTCAGGCGCCAGCAGGGAGAAATCCAAATCCTCGGAATATCGATCCAAGCCATGCAAAAGGCGTAGAGCCGTCCCCCCGTAAAATGCGGCGTGTCTGAAGAAACCACCGCGCCAAAGCCCCAGCAAAGCCACCTGCTGTAGAATTTCACGCAGTATCCGCACGTGGTCGTCAAGCGATCGGGGTTTGGCTTCCTTGAGCATGTCGGCAATCACACTGTTCATGACTTTGTGTCCTCTCCCGTTGAGTTTGTTTTCCGCGCAAGATTCCGCACGAGCGAAACCAAAACGCGCACCTTGCGTGACCTGTAGCCTTCCGCCACGCATTCCAATTCCTCTGCGTCCAAACCCGCCAGAGCCCCCAGGTCAATGCGGAGGTCTTCCGTCAGATATCGTTGTAATTCGGACTGCGACCGAAACGCCACACCGCGCGTCTCCCGCAATTTATCCGCCAGTGCCTTGCCGGGGGAGGCCATCAGATAGGCACGCCCATCGGCTAACTCCACGCGTGACACTCCGATACAAAATCCCTTGGCGGGAGCAGGACGATAGATAAACCGGCCCAGCGGGGTGTCATAGCTTTTGGCTGACCCCAAACACATGGATGTCATCGCATTCACACCTTCCGGAATCAGTCCGTGCGCCGCGAGAGCCGATTCAAGCGAAACATACGAGGGCCCGTACATCAGGTTCGCCAACAGTTCCCGACTGTAAGGGCGGCGGGCGTATTCCTTGCCGAACACATAAAAACCCTTATGGACGCGTACAATCACGCCTTTGGCCAATAGTGCTGAAACCTTGTCTCGTGGCCTAGAGTATCCGCGTAGCGCGTTTCCCAGCAGAAGCGAATCAAATTCTTCCTGCCCAATAGCCTTCCGAATATCTATCATGGCAAAAATAGTGACATATCAAATGATGTATGTCGATAAATATCCGACAATGATAATTCAATCTGGCATATAGTGATGTCATGCTCGCCTTTGTATCGGGCATACGCCTCGGAGGGCACCACGCACGCTACCGGCCGAGACGGCCGGCTCCAAAACGCTCCCGAATCGAACTGGAGCCGGCGGTCCTCCGCCGGTAGCAACGGTTGGAGCCTCCCGCAGCGTTTAAGTCCGACAGGCTGCCAGCCATGATCATCGCTTCACTCATCACCCCACTTCTGCTCATTTTTCCAGGCCCCAAGTGTCAACCCATACCTAGCATTATAGCCGCTATGCTGGTATTGGGACTTAAGGAGTAATATCTGGTATAAAACATTTTTAGAAGCGTACTAATCAAGTTTAAAATAGTGCTTTAAACTAGCGCATGGATGTGGCAGATTATCAGGTGGCCAGTGTGTTTTTTCAGCTGTTGTCTGGATGGCGTAAGTATCGCATTTTGCAACAACTTCTTGTTTGAGTAGAAAAAGTCCTTATGAGTGGTTACCGGATTGAGGTGCTTGATGTTGATAAACATCGGCGCATGGAATTCCAGTGTGAGTCGCCAGAATTGACGGAGTTCCTGAAAACGAGAGCGCGCAAGGAAATGCTGGCACGGGCCTCGGCGTGCTTTGTTTTAGTGCCACTCAATGACCCTGGTAAAATTGCCGGCTTCTATACACTATCGGCCACTACCATCCTGTTGTCGGAGATTCCTGCGGAATTGGCAAAGGCGCTCCCCCGTTACCCAACCTTGCCTGCAACGCTTCTGGGCAGACTGGCTCGTGACTTGTCTTTACGTGGGACCGGTCTGGGTGATTACCTGCTCACCGATGCCCTGCGGAAAGCGATTCAAAACACAGTCATCATCGGGTCAGTGGCGGTTGTTACTGATCCTAAAGATGAAAAAGCCGCGACGTTTTACACCCAATATGGGTTTCGAACCTGCGGTCGAACGTGGAGACGGCTGATGTTGCCTATGACCGAAATTGAGGCGTCCCTGAAAAAGGGAGGCATTAACTGAGGATTTTAGTGCCTTACGACTTCAATCAATCAAAAATTGGTCATGATTCGGAGCAGAAAAGAATTTGAACAGAAGCACACGAAGACCACGAAGGGATATGTTTTTTCCGCCGGAGGCGGTTAAGAAAATCTTCTTTGCGATCTTCGTGACCTTCTGTTCAAACTCTTCCTCTTGGTTCCGGCTATGCCGGGTTAGGGTGACGTCACATCGCGTCGGTACCGGGCCATTGCCCTTGTTAATGCAGGTGTCGGGGGCTTCGGTGGAGCAAGTAATGCTTCAACGAAGCGCCGGGATTGTTCCGCATCCATTTGAATTTGACTGCTTTGCTGGATGACCTGCTGAGCCGCTTCACGCCCATGTGAAATGATGAAGGTGGCCATGGAGCGCCCCTCCAATGTGGCCGCCTGCTTGAAAAGAAGTCTATCCGCATCTGTCACGCGTGCGACAAATCGCCGGGTCTTGCGTTCTTTGATCATCGTTTGCATGCTGATAATGTATGCCTCTGCGGCATACATTGCAATAACTGATTATACGGTTTCCGATGCTCTCGAAATCCAGCGGAATTCTGCTCGTTTGCTCGGGTGAGATGGGGTTGATTTCTAATTCCACTATGTTGTATTTATCTTCCATAAACATTGTTAAATACAACAGGGTGTATTAAAATTGGCGCATGAAAGTGGAACACTACACCATGCAACTGACGACGCCCAAGGTGTTTTGCCAGGCGCTGGGAAGATGGGTCCGGGCTTTACGGCAACGTGAACAGTGGACCCAGGCGATGCTGGCATCGCGTGCCGGCGTCCCTGTTTCAACCCTGTCGCGCTTCGAGCAGAAAGGCGCGGGTTCGGTCGTCTTCTTTTCCAAGGTGCTGTTTGCCCTGGGCGTGTTGGATTCTCTGGATGCGGTTGTCCAGGAGCGTATCCGCTTGGCGCTGCTTCCGGAAGACTTGTCCCTTGTCCCGCCGGAAAAAGACTTCCTGCCCAAACGTATCCGCCCAAGGAAAGCGAAAGGGGTCTCATGAAAATGGACGCGCTGAACGTGCAGCTATGTTTCTCGCGTGAGGACGTGATCTCGGTGGGGATCTTGTCGCAGATTGACCGCACAAGTGTGTTTCAGTTTAGCCCGGAGTTCTTGTCGCGAGGCCTGCCGTTGTCGCCCTTTTATCTGCCGCTGAGGTCCGCAGTGCAGCCTTATGACCGGCAAGGCGGCATGGAGACCTTTGGCGTCTTTGAAGACGCGCTTCCCGATAGCTGGGGGCGTCGAATTATTGACCACCATTTCATCCGGACACGCGGACGGACTCCGACGCTGATGGAACGTTTTGCTTGTGTGGGGAACGGGGGCATGGGCGCCTTGACGTTTCAGCCGGCCGAGCCGGCGCCGGCACCGGACGCGGTTTTCGATTTAAACGCGCTGGCTGAGAACGCCTGGGATTTTGACGACAACAAGATTGAGGATGTGTTGCCTGAGCTGCGGCGGCTCGCGGGAAGTTCGGGCGGAGCGCGTCCCAAAGCGCTTGTCGGCTTCAATCCGGACACCGGTACGGTTGTTGCAAACAACGAGGCGTTGCCTGAAGGCTTCGAGCATTGGATCGTCAAGTTCAACACGCGGAACGAAGGCGGTTATGCAGGATCCCTGGAGTTTGCATACAATGAATTGGCGAAGGCCTCCGGAGCGGACGTTCCCGCCTGCCGGCTGATCGACACAAAAGCCGGCCGTTTCTTTGCAACCCGGCGGTTTGACCGGAGGAGGGGCAGCCGCCTGCACCTTCATTCCGCAGCCGGGCTTCTCCATGCGAATTTCAGAATCGCAGGTGAAGAGTATGCGACGCTGTTTCATCTTACGGCTGCTTTAACACGCGACTATATGGCGAAAAAAGAGCTTTTCCGCAGGGTGTGCCTCAATGTGCTGGCGCACAACCGTGATGACCACTTGAAGAACTTCGCGTTCTTAATGGAGGCAACGGGCGACTGGCGCCTGTCTCCGCTTTTTGATTTCACGTTCAGTTCCGGTCCGAATGGCTGGCATACGCTTTCCGTTGCAGGAGAGGGCGAGAGGCCGACATCGAAGGATCTTTTGAAACTCGCCGAAACGGTTGAACTCGAAAAGGCAGATGCCCGCGATATTCTCGAGCAGGTTTGTTCCGGAATGGCGGAATTGCCCAGGCACGGGGAAAACGCCGGCGTTCCGAAAGCAAGGATGAAGGCAATCATTAAAACAATGGGGCTTCCGGGGTTACCGTGAAAGCCGGGGAGGGGTAGTCTCACCAGCGATCTGGACCCTGCCAAGATGGTATCGGATTACTGAACCCCGAACCCTGACCCCTTCTTCTTCCTATCCCTGAACCGCTTGGTCAGGTCCCCATAGGCGTCGATACGGCGGTCGCGGAGGAACGGCCAGAGTCGGCGAACCTCCTCGGTCCGGTCGAGATCAAGGTCAACCAAAAGGGTTTCGGCCTCTTTGTGACCCGCCTGGGCGAGACACTCGCCCTGGGTTCCGGCGGCGAAGGTGTGTCCCCAGAACTGGATTCCACTCGCTCCCGCCGGGGAGGGTTCAAAGCCGATGCGGTTGACACTCAGGACGGGAAGGCAGTTGGCCACGGCATGCGATCTCTGGATTGTTACCCACGCATCGAGCTGTCGTTCTTTCTCGGCCTCATCCTCCGCGGGATTCCATCCGATGGCAGTGGGATAGATCAGGATCTCGGCGCCATCGAGCGCCATCAGACGGGCGGCTTCGGGATACCACTGATCCCAGCAAATCAGGATCCCGAGTTTCCCGACGGAGGTGGGGATGGCGTGGAATCCCAGATCACCGGGAGTGAAGTAGAATTTTTCGTAATAGGCCGGGTCATCGGGGATATGCATCTTGCGATACTGTCCGGCGAGGGAGCCGTCGGACTCAAACACCACGGCCGTGTTGTGGTAAAGCCCCGCCGCACGCCGTTCGAAAAAGGATCCCACGAGCACGACCTTGTTCTCCCGTGCGGAGGCGGAAAACACATCGGTCAACGGCCCCGGGATCGGCTCAGCCAGGGCGCAGAAGCGGGGATCCTCGACCTGGCAGAAGTAGGGCGAGGTGTGCAGTTCTGAGAGAACGACCAGTTGGGCACCGGATTGGGCGGCCTGCCGGATGGCATCGAGGCTTTGGGCCACGTTGGCGGAGCGATCAGGGCTGTGTGAATGTTGGACGAGGGCGGTTTTCAGGGTTCGCATTTCAGGACTCCTTGTGGCAATTGCATCGTCACACAATGCAGAGAGCCATGCTGGAGAATCAGCGTCGAGCAGTCAATGCCGATAATCTTCCGACCCGGGAAGGCCTGGCCGATCACATCCAGCGCGCGGGCATCGTGCGGGTCGTCATAAATGGGAACCAGTACGGCGCCATTCAGGATCAGGAAATTGGCGTAGGAAGCCGGAAGTCTCTGTCCGCTTCCATCATGCTTTGGCGATGGCCAGGGAAGTGCCAGCAGGCGATAGGGCTGACCAGGAAGGGTTCGGAATGACTTTAATTCGTCGGCCATCGTGGCGAGTTCTGCAAAATGCTCATCGGTGGCGTCATCACAGGCTTGATAGAGAAGGGTGTCATGCGGGGCGAAGCGGGCCAGCATGTCGATATGTCCGTCCGTGTCGTCCCCGGCCAGATACCCGTGGTTCAGCCAGAGGACGCGGGAAACACCGAGGA
>CAJBSZ010000209.1 GCA_903958395.1 uncultured bacterium
ACCGTTGCGGTTCTCCGGTTCCCATCACTCGCGACGCGGCCATCTCCTCGCCCTCTGTTTATATTGGACGGGGTACTCGGGTACTGCCATTGCGGATGATTCCCCAAGAGCTCCTTGCTCGTCGCTCGCCTGGTTACTTGCCTGTCGTTGTGCCGCTCGATGCTGTCTTAGACCCCGGGGTGGTGGCGCCTGCTCGTCTTTATCACTTGCACCACTTTCGCCTGCGCCCAAAATGAGAGGCTCGGCCTAATCCCAAAATACATGCTTCTCGGAGCTACGTTTCAGATTCAGGGCTACACCCTTCACCTCGCTGCACTCGTTACTTTTCCTTTGCCCTTTCGGCTTCAGTCATTTCACTACCGGGCGGTTGACTATTCCTTACCCGGAGAGGCTTCACGCTCCTCGCGCCTTCCTCTTCGACCTGCAACCATTGCCAGGTTGCCCATTAGTCTCATCCATTTATCCTGCTAGACTGTGGTACGGTGAGTTGCTGGCGGTTCGGTGATCTCAAAAACCGGTGTTTCAGTCATCTGAAACGTTTCAGATGACTGAATCGGAGGTCTGGCTGAATTTCGACGACCTGTTTTTCGACGGGCTGAACCGGATCGCCGGTGACCGCCGGGGCGGTGCTTGGGGAGCCGGAACCGAGATTGGCACCGGCACGGGAACGGGCCCAGTTTTTATTAAGATTCCGATTACGATTCTGATGGGGAGTGTGATATAGAGAACATCATGTTTGATTTGAACGCCTATCTTGAAGCACGGAAAAGAATTGTTGAGGAGGGGCTCGAAAGAACGATGCCACCCGAAACAACACGTCCCGCCATTTTACACCGGGCCATGCGGTATTCCGTCATGGCGGGCGGCAAACGCCTGCGTCCGATCCTGTGCCTGGCGGCCTGTGAATCCGTGGGCGGGAAGCCGGACTTGGCTCTCATGGCGGGCCTCGCCACGGAGATCCTGCATACCTACACCCTGATCCATGATGATCTTCCCTGCATGGATGACGACGAACTCCGCCGCGGACGACCCACCTCCCATATCATGTTCGGCGAGGCCAATGCCCTTCTGGCGGGCGACGCCCTTCTGACACTGGCCTTCGAGTGGCTTGCCGGAATCCAGGCACCCCCGCCTTATTCCCCCAACCAGCTTGCCCTTGAGCTGGCCGCAGCGGCGGGAAGCCAAGGCGTGATCGGCGGACAAGTCGAGGATCTTTCCGCAGAAGGTTCAGATCCGAATGCCGAACTTCTGGATTACATTCACCGCCATAAAACGGCCGCCCTGATCCGGGCCGCCGTGCGCATGGGAGGAATTTGCGGCGGCGCTTCATCCGCCTCTCTGGACGCCTTGACCCACTATGGTGACTCTGCTGGTCTTGCGTTCCAAATTGCCGACGACATCCTGAATGTAACCTCCACCCCGGAACAGCTGGGGAAGCCCGTTGGCAATGATGAACAGCTGAAAAAACTGACCTATGTCGCGGTTCATGGACTGCAGGCCAGCCGGGACAAGGCAGAGGCCCTGATCCATGAAGCGGTAGACGCTATTCGAACCCTCCCGGGCGATCCGCAACCCTTAATCGCCCTCGCAGAATACACCGTCAAGCGCATCTCATGAATATGCGGGTCATGGTTTTCCCCAATCCCGTCCCCTACCCTGAGGCCCTGACGCTTCAGGACAAGCTCGTCGGGCAAAGGCAGGCGGACGAAATCCCGGACACACTCCTGATTCTGGAGCACAGCCCGGTGATCACCATGGGGGTCCGGACCAAGCCCGAGCATCTTCTACTCTCTCCTGAGGCCCTGCACCATCGGGGCATCGAACTGTATGAAACGCCCCGGGGTGGTGATGTGACCTACCACGCGCCGGGCCAGCTGATCCTCTACCCCATCATGAAACTCACCGGGGCGGAGGCCGATGCGCACGCGTTCGTCAATAAACTGGAGGAAATCGCCATACTCACGGCCGGCGCTTTCCAAGTCACCGCATTTCGGCGAAAGGGAAAAACCGGCGTCTGGACTGACCAAGGGAAACTTGTGGCTATCGGGGTTCGTTTCAAGAAATGGGTTTCCTCGCACGGCATGAGCGTCAATGTGGATGTTGATTTGGCTGGATTCAACACCATCATCCCCTGCGGCTTGCAGAATGAAAAGGTCACCTCCCTCAAGGCAATCCTGGGCGCGGCCTGTCCCACCCAGCAGGAAGTGCGCGCGGTCATCATGCGCCAGTTCGAGCGGGTGACTGGACGAACCTGCATCCGGCATCCGGCTCTGTAAACGCACCCTATTCGCGAATCTGACCGTCACCGCTGATCACATACTTGTAGGTCGTCAGTTCTTCAAGCCCCATAGGGCCGCGGGCATGTAACTTATCCGTACTGATTCCGATTTCGGCACCCATGCCGAATTCCGCGCCATCGGTGAACCGGGTGGAGGCATTGACATAGACCGCCGCAGAGCCGACTTCCTGGGTGAATTCCTTCTGGGCTTCGGGTGAATCGGCGATAATCGCGTCAGAATGGTTTGATCCGTAATGATTGATGTGCTCAATCGCCGCCTTCAGGGAAGGCACCACCCGAACGGCCAGAATCAAATCCAGAAATTCAGCCAACCAATCCTCCTCGGTTGCCGGCGTCATGGTCGGGACGATGGCCCGTGCCGCAGCATCCCCCCTGAGCTCAACTTTCAGATCACCGCCCAGTCGTGCGGCCACCTTCCTGAGAAACGGCTCCGCCACGGCTTCATGCACCAGAAGGGTTTCCATCGCATTGCACACACCCGGCCGCTGGCACTTTGCGTTTTCACAAATCTTGAGGGCCATATCCAAATCCGCAGAGGCATCCACATAAGTATGACACACACCCTTATAGTGCTTGATCACGGGAACCCGAGCCTGTTCAACAACCGCACGGATAAGACTTTCGCCGCCTCGGGGAATGACCAGATCCACCTTCCCCTCAAGCTGGACCAGTTCCCGGACGGCATCCCGATCCGTTGTCATCACCAGCTGAATGGCATTTTCCGGAAGCCCCTTCTTTTTGCCGCCAGCCCGAAGCACCTCGACAATCGCCTGATTCGAGTAGAGGGACTCCTTGCCACCCCGTAAAATAACGGCATTGGCCGTCTTAAAACACAATCCCGCCGCATCAGCAGTAACATTCGGACGCGATTCATAAATGATCGCAATCACCCCGATCGGGATCCGGGTCTTGAGAATCTCCAACCCATTGGGTCGAATCCAGCGACTGATGACCGCCCCTACAGGATCCTTGAGCCCGGAGACTTCACGCAGTCCTTTCGCCATGGCATTGATTCGGGAATCCGTGAGCGTCAACCGGTCGAGCAGGGCCGCCGACATATCTGAAGCTCTCGCCGCCTCCAGGTCTTTTCCATTTGCCTGCTTCAGGATGTCGCGGGAAGCTTCAATTTCATCGGCCATAGCCAACAGGATCGTGTTTTTCTTCCGGGCCGAGAGCCGGGCCAGATCACGCGATGCCTCTACCGCCTTCTCGCCCATGATCAGCATTTCTTCATGCAACCCCATACAGACTCCTCTCTTCGCCGTTCTACAATGATGCCAACACGAAGGTTCCGACATCCTCCCCGCGCATCACGCGGGTGATGTTTCCCATTTTTCGCCCATCGGCAATCACCACATGACATCCCGAATGGGCCGCCAGTGCAGCCGCCCGCAACTTGGAACCCATGCCCCCGGTTGACAAATTGCCCTTTTGGCCCGTTACAAGGGCCAGTGTTTTCTTGTCGACCCGTTCAAGACATGAAACCCGGCGGGTTTTCCCGTTGGCACCCGGAGCGCGCAACCCATCCACTGTGCTCAGAATAATCAATAAATCAGCGCGGATCAGGCGCACGACCAGAGAGGCCAGAAAATCATTATCGCCCAGCTTGATGTCGGCCCGGATTTCCTCGTCCGCCACCACATCGTTCTCGTTGACGATGGGAATGACCTTGTGCCGGAGCATGTTTTCGATTGTACGGCAGGCATTGTTCTGGCGGATCGCATGGTTGAAATCATCATGGGTGAGCAACACCTGACCGACCTTGCAGCGTTTTGCAGAAAACAACTTGTCGTAGGCGGTCATGAGACGGGACTGTCCGACAGCCGCCGCCATCTGGAGGTCCGGCAGCGCCGTCGGACGGCTTGTCATCCCGAGGGCTTCCATCCCCGCCCCGATCGCGCCGGATGTGACCAAAACAATCTCAATGCCGTTCTGCTGCAATTTCGCCATTTCAGCGACCAGCGCCTTGATGCGACGGTGTTCCGGACGCCCGGTCTTTTGAACCAGGACGCGACTTCCGATCTTGACCACCACCCGCCTCGCATCCGCGATACCCTGCCGTAATTTCAATGCTGCTTTCATGACACTACACCCATCGATGTTTGAAAACTCCCCTACAAAAGCCAAAAAACTACCATGAAACCGCTATTTCTGTCGAGTGGCAGCCCATCGGAAGAAGTTCCGAAGAATTGCGAAACCATCCGGATAGGCTTCCGTCGCCTCTTCTGGATGAAACTGAACCCCGAAGAAAGGTCGTGAGGAATGGCGGAATGCCTGCACCCGACAGGCCGCACTGCTCGCCAATACAATCAAATCCCTGCCCAATTTCTTGATTTCGCTTCTGTGAAACTGCTGAACCCTGACGATTTTACGGCAGCCAGAAAACAAGGGCTCTCGTTGGAGAACCGTCACCGGATAAACGCCCCACTCCTTGTATTGCCCGGGATGATACTTCGGGTTGTGGTCGGGTTCGTTCGAGCGCGTTCTCCGCATGATCCCCAAAGTACTCCCGAAGATTTCAGCCGCCAGCTGGTGACCGCCACAAATCCCCAATTGCGGAATATCCGAGGTCAGCACCACCTGTTGATACGCCTTAGTCCGGCGGACATCATAGTCCTCAAAAGGAGTGGACGCGCCGCTGTACACAATAGCCCGGGGCTGGAGCTCAGCCAGCATTTTCAGGGTGAGTTGCTTGTAATGGATCAACAGGCAGAAATCGCCGGAGGTTTCCTCAAGAATCAACCGCTGGTGCTGCCAATTTCCGGACTGATACTTCTCCGCCGTTTCCATCACCACATAAAGAATCATGAGCGTCTTACTCCCGTTGAACTTCCAAAAAGTACGAAATTATGCAGCACTGTCCCCTGTTTTGCCAGTCATTATGTCTTCGCTTAATCACTTTACGACCCAGCAGGCGGACGCTAAACTTTCCGGCATTCATGAACCGAATACGCTCCATCATGTTGATTCTCGCGGTAATCGGATGCTTCATTCAGCCCGCGTTCCCCGAATCCCCTGTCACCGCCCATTTTTCAATGGATCGGGAAAGGCTCCATGCGGGGGAAGCCTTTCTGCTGACTCTGGAGTTTCGGATATCAGGAGATGCCCTGGACAAGGAGATCTCCATTTCAGCACTCCCCTCTCCGGGGGATCTTCAGATCCGGTCATTTGAAGAACTTCCCAATGAAACCGTGATCCAAGAATCGAAATCGCTTGAAATCCGTCGATTCCGGACCTGGGCCCGCGTCAAAAAACCGGGCTTAATAACTCTTGCTCCACGGCTGGATGGAACCCTGATTCAAACCAGCCGAACTCTATTCATCACGCAGCAAGTCCGCCGTTCCATTCATATTCCAGTTGAACCCTTTCCCATCACCGCGCTTCCCCTTCCGGAGGCGGGTCGACCACCCCGTTTTTCAGGACTGGTCGGGAGTTACACGTTCAGCGTAAAGCCCGCTCCTCTGGATATCGCCTTAGGAGACTTGATCACCCTGACCTTTACAGTGGAGGGCGACTGGTTGCCCGAGACCTACAGCGTGCCCCAGGCAGTTTCCATTCCAGGCCTCAAAGTGTATGAGTCGAAGCCTGTCCCCGAAGAAAGCAGCCCCACCCGGCAGGTTTTCCGCCAGATCGTAATCCCTCAGGAAACTTTCATCAAGGCGCTTCCCGCCTTCGCCCTGACCTGTTTTGACAGTCGTGAATCCCGGTACAAAACCCTGAGTTCCGGCCCCTTCCCCATCACGCTCCATGCTGAACAGGCCCCCGCCCATCCGGTCTATGTCCCCACACAGGCACTCACGGGATGCACGACGCAGAATTCAATCCAGCCAGCCGCAGGGCCTTCATCCCCTCCGGATTCCTGGTGGATCAGAATGGGAACCCGTTTACAGGGTCGCCAGAGCAGGATTATCCAGGGGAATACGGAAACGACGGCACGCTTCGGCCCCTCCGACTCGGCCCGTGACCTTTTCACCATTCAGCCAGGCACCTCCGTTACCGTGGATTCATCCAGCGATGACTGGATACGCATCTCCTGTAGTCAGGGCATCGGGTGGATCCCGAAAAAGAACGCGAAATGAAAACGGATTAGAATCTGGCCATGGCGCGACGGGTTTCCTTGTCGGCATCCTTGCGGCGCAGGGTATTGCGCTTATCCTCGTCCTGTTTCCCTTTGCACAGACCGATTTCCACCTTGGCCCAGCGCTTCAGGAAATACATTTTGAGGGGGATCATGGTGTACCCCTTTGTGGCAATCAACCCCTTGAGCCGTTCAATTTCACGACGATGAAGCAACAGGGTGCGGGGCCGGGTGGGTTCGTGATTGAAGCGGTTCCCGCATTCGTAGGGGGCGATGTGAACATCATAGAGGAGAACCCGTCCGGAATCCTCGATTTTGGCGTATCCGCCTGTCAGGGTGACATTCGAGGCACGGACCGATTTGACTTCGGTTCCCAGGAGCTCAATCCCGGCCTCAAAACGATCCACGACAAAATAGTCGTGAAACGCCTTGCGATTGGTTGCGGCCTTTCCCGCTTCCTTCTTGTCCTTAGCGGCCGCCATAGGTTACTGCCAAAGCATCAATGGCTGGCAGCCGAAGCAGGAGCGGACGGGTCGAAATAGCCGATTTCAGCAGTCAATTTGCCTTCCACAATTTCGCGAAGGGCGATATCAACCTTCTCTTCATTGTGGATGAGCGGCTTAAGATAAGGACGCATGCCGGCATTCAGCTGGCGCACGCGGCGGGAAATCATATTCACGAGCAACGGGACCGAGCCCATCTTCAATTTTGCTTTTTCAATCAGTTCAGCATTCAAAATCCACCTCCGTATATAGAAAAGTAAACGGGGCGCAGTGTATGCGCCCCGTTTACACAGGTCAACCGTTTTCTACAAACGGTTTAGTACATGTCTCCGCCCATACCGCCCATACCGCCACCGCCGCCCGGCATCGGAGCCGGCTTCTCGGTGCTCGGGATCTCGGTGATCATGCACTCGCTCGTCAGGAGCAGGCCGGAGATACTCGCGGCGTTCTGCAACGCCATGCGGGTCACCTTGGCCGGATCCAGCACGCCGTCCTTGATCAGGTCGGTATACTGGCGGGTGGCCACATTGTAACCCATGTTCCCCTTCTGCTTCTTGACTTCCTGGACGATAACGGCGCCTTCAAGGCCGGCATTATCCACAAGCTGACGCAGAGGCGCCTCGAGACAACGGCGGATGATATCCACACCGATCTTCTCGTCGCCTTCGGCAACCACCTTGTCCAGCGCGGAGAGACACCGCAACAGAGCCACACCACCGCCGGGCACAACGCCCTCTTCCACAGCGGCGCGGGTTGCATGCAGCGCATCCTCAACGCGAGCCTTCTTCTCCTTCATCTCGGTCTCGGTCGCGGCGCCGACATTGATGACGGCCACGCCACCGGCGAGCTTCGCCAGACGTTCCTGGAGCTTCTCGCGGTCATAATCCGAGGTGGTATCTTCGATCTGGCGCTTGATCTGCGCCACACGGCCCTGAATCGCAGAGGCCTTCCCGGCGCCCTCGACGATCGTGGTGTTTTCCTTGTCCACGGTCACGCGTTTCGCGCGGCCCAGATCCTCGATCTTGACGTTTTCCAGCTTGATTCCGAGATCCTCGGTGATGCATTCGCCACCGGTCAGGACCGCGATATCCTTCATCATTTCCTTGCGGCGGTCGCCAAAACCCGGCGCCTTGACGGCGCAGATCTGCAGCGTGCCACGCAGGCGGTTCACCACGAGTGTCGCCAGAGCTTCACCCTCGATGTCCTCGGCGATGATCAGCAACGGCTTGCCCAGCTTGGCCACGTTCTGGAGAAGGGGCAGCAAATCCTGAAGGTTCGAGATCTTCTTCTCGTAGATCAGAATGTACGCATCTTCCAACGCCGCTTCCATGGCTTCCATGTTCGTGGCGAAGTACGGGGAGATATAGCCCTTGTCGAACTGCATTCCCTCGACCACATCCAGCGTCGTCTCGATGGCCTTGGCCTCCTCGACGGTGATGGTGCCATCCTTGCCGACCTTGTCCATGGCGTCCGCGATGATTTCACCGATGGCGCTTTCGCCGTTGGCGGAAATGGTCGCGACCTGGGCGATTTCGACATGCTCCTTGACCCGCTTGGACTGCTTGGCAATCGCTTCCACGACCGCTTCCACGGCCTTGTCGATACCGCGCTTGAGGCTCATCGGGTTGGCGCCGGCCGTGACGTTCTTCAGACCTTCGCGGTAGATGTTCTCGGCGAGAAGGGTCGCGGTCGTCGTGCCATCACCCGCGGTATCGCTGGTTTTGCTGGCGACTTCACGAACCATCTGGGCACCCATGTTTTCGAAGGGGTCCGGAAGTTCGATTTCCTTGGCAACCGTCACACCGTCCTTGGTGATGGTCGGAGAACCGAATTTCTTATCCAGAATCACGTTACGCCCGCACGGGCCAAGGGTTACCTTGACGGCGCGGCTTAATTTTTCAACACCGCGAAGCATCGCCTGGCGCGCTTCGCTGTCATACTTAAGTTGCTTACCTCTGTCAGCCATTGTCTGTCTCTCCTGTAGTTATGATTTCAATCGATGAGTCGTGTTATTCCAGAACGCCCAGAATGTCATCCTCGCGGATAATCTGGTATTCCTTGTCGTCAATCTTGACTTCGGTACCGCCGTACTTGGGCATCAGAACCTTGTCGCCCGCCTTGACGGTGAACGGGATCAATTTCCCCGCTTCGTCACGTTTGCCGGTTCCCACGGCGATCACGGTACCCTCCATGGGTTTTTCCTTCGCGCTGTCGGGAATGATAATCCCGCCCTTCTTCATTTCCTGATCCTTCTTGGGTTCAACCAGAACCCGATCCGCCAACGGTTTCACTTTCAGCATTACAGTTCTCCTTTTCTTGTTACGTTACCCTATCGCGGACTGCGGAACAGCCGCCCCCGCGTCTTATCCTTACTTCTTTTTGTCGTCAACCATCTCAAAGTCGGCATCAATCACGTCATCCTTGCCGCCCTTGCCCTTGCCTTCCGGCTTGCCGCCCGGTCCGGCACCCTCTTCGGGAGCGCCGGCAGGATGGGCCGCCTTGGCCTGGGAATACAGCTCTGCGGTAAAGGCCTGCATCACGGTATTCAATTCATCCATGGCCGACTTGATGGAGTCGTTATCATCACCCTTGAGCGCGGTCTTGACCTTTTCGACGGCTTCTTGAACCGGACGTTTCTTGTCCTCAGGCATCTTGTCGCCCTGATCCTTGATCAGCTTCTCCGTCTGGTAGACCAGATTATCCGCCATGTTCCGGGTTTCAGCCGTCTCACGCCGCTTCTTGTCATCCTCGGCATGCTCCTCGGCATCCTTGACCATTTCCTTGATCTCGGAATCGGACAGGCCGCTCGAGGCGGTAATCGTGATCTTCTGCTCGCGACCGGTCCCCAGATCCTTAGCGGACACATGGAGAATGCCGTTCGCATCCACATCAAAGGTCACTTCGACCTGAGGAACACCGCGGGCGGCCGGAGGAATGCCGTCCAAGTGAAACCGGCCAATGCTCTTGTTCTGGTCAGCCATTTTCCGTTCGCCCTGAAGGACATGGATTTCAACGGACGGCTGGTTATCGGAGGCCGTACTGAAGATTTCCGTCTTCTTCGTCGGAACCGTTGTGTTGCGCTCAATCAGAGGTGTGAACACGCGGCCAAGCGTTTCAATACCCAGCGACAGCGGGGTCACGTCGAGCAACAGCACATCCTTGACTTCACCCTTCAGGATACCGCCCTGGATCGCGGCGCCTACGGCCACCACTTCGTCCGGATTGACACCCTTGTGCGGTTCCTTGTTGAAGAGCTTGCCCGCCATCTCCTGAACCTTCGGCATGCGGGTCATTCCCCCTACCAGGACCACTTCGTCCACGGTCGAGAGCCCCGAGTCCTTCATACAGTTCTTCACGGGCTGCATGGTGCGCTCGATCAGGGAATCCACCAGTTGCTCCAGCTTGGCGCGCGACAGCGTTACCGTCAAATGCTTGGGCCCCGACGCATCGGCGCTGATGAATGGCAGATTGATCTCCGTGCTCAGGGCGCTGGAGAGCTCGCACTTGGCCTTTTCGGCGGCTTCCTTGAGACGCTGCATCGCCATGGGATCCTTGGTTAGGTCGATACCCTGCTCCCGTTTGAATTCATTTGCCAACCAGGTCATGATGGTATGGTCAAAATCATCGCCACCAAGATGAGTATCGCCATTGGTCGCCTTCACCTCAAACACGCCCTCGCCAATATCGAGGACGGAAATATCGAAGGTTCCGCCACCGAGATCGTATACGGCAATCTTCTCATCCTTTTTCTTGTCCAAACCGTAGGCCAGTGAGGCGGCAGTGGGC
>CAJBSZ010000210.1 GCA_903958395.1 uncultured bacterium
AGAACCGTTGCGGAATTTTTGGCTCGGGTACTCCCGAACGAAAATGCCGCAACATTCTCTTTTCTGGATTAGCGAAAATCAGTGCAGATTAGTGGTGAAGTCTGCTCTTTTCGGCGATACCCGCTCCGGATACAGGGCCCAATAATTCAACTGTCCGTTCGCATACTCAAACAACCTGAAGGATGGCTGCCGATCCCAGAACCGCGCCAGGGCCGGCGCCACAAAAACAGGAACAGCCCCGATCCACCGCAGTTCTTCGCGATGAAAATGCCCTGCAAAGACCCCTTTTATCTCGGGATGTACATCGAACAACGCCTGCCACTTCGTGTCGTAGGGATGGTCCCACGCCACCTGTCCATCCGACCCGTTCACCATATCAAAGATGGGAGGGCGGTGCATAAAAATCAAGACCGGCTTCCGGCTCTTGCCCGACTTCAGATTCTCCTCGAGCCAAAGCCGTTCGACCTCGGCGGGGGGACGAGTCTCGCCCTCCATCATTTCCGTGCACAGGAAAAGGCAGGTCACACCCCGCACCTCCACTTTCTGATTCAGCGGGCCAAAGGTTTTCTCAAATTGGGCACGAGTACGACCGATATCCGTTTTAACGATATCGTGATTTCCGGGAACGTAATAGAGAGGCGCTTTCAATCCCTTCAGGGCAGCCTGCCCTTCCTTCACCACCGGCTCCTTCAGGATTGAATCGGAACACACATCCCCGGTAATCACCACAAACTCGACCTTAACCGGAAGGGAATTGATCATCTCCGCCGCCCGTTGCGTCAACGAAACCCCATCCCTCGCCCCCCAGTGGGTATCGCTGATCTGAACAAAATAAAACGGCTCCGCCGACGCACACCCCGCCAGCATGACCACGACCAGAACAACCCAGCGGGCCATTTTCCCAGCGTTGAATGTTGAATGTTGAATGTTCAAAGTTCGTCCTTCCCCTTCCCGTCGATCATCTCTGCCATTTTCTGTTTCAATTCCGTCAGTCCCTCGTGTTGCAAGGCCGACACCGCCATGGCGCCGGGATATCTCGCCAGTAGACCGGGTACTCGCTCCCGCGCGGCGGGGGTGTCACACTTATTGAACACCAACAGTGCCGGAACCGTATCGGCGCCGATATTGGTCAGGGTGTCAAACACCACGTCGCAGTGTTCGCTCACATAGGGGTGTCCGGCATCGGCGACATGAATCAACAAATCCGCCTGCGCCACTTCCTCCAGCGTGGAACGGAACGAGGCGATCAGCCCGTGCGGCAAATGCCGGATGAACCCGACCGTATCCGTCAGCAGGATATCCCGCCCGTCGGGCACATGCACCAGGCGGCTTTTGGTGTCGAGCGTGGCAAACAGCCGGTCGTCCACATAGGCATCCGTGCCGGACAGGCTGTTCAACAGCGTCGACTTCCCGGCATTGGTGTAGCCGACTAAACTGACAGCAGCCCAGGGCCGTCGCACCCGGGTTCGTTCACGACGATCCTGAATGGATTCCAGCTTGTCCTTCAAGTCACGGATCCGTCGTCGCATGGGCTCATTACGAAGCCGCAGCGGACTCTCACCCGGCCCCTTCATGCCGATGCCGCCCGTGAAACGCGCCTGTTTCTCGGATAGTGGCAACCGCCCCACCAGGTACTCCAATTGTGCCAGTTCGACCTGGATCTGGGCTTCAGCCGAACGCGCACGCCGGGCGAAAATCTGGAGAATCACCTCCGTGCGGTCAATCACCTTGACCCCCAGCGCCACATCGAGGTTGTTCACCTGCATGGGGGAAAGATCATTGTCAAAAATCACCAGGTTCGCCCGTGCCTGAGCGCAGGCCAGTTTGATCTCATCCAGCTTGCCCTCGCCAATGAATGTTTTCGGGACCGGCGAGTGCCTGTTTTGAGAAAGTGTCCCCACCACCACCGCGCCGGCCGTGTCGGCCAGTCGCTCAAGCTCTTCCAGTGAATCCTTTGCCAGATCGCGACCGGCCCGCCCGATCACCACCTGAACAAGCAAAGCGCGCTCCTGCGCCACATTCGTTAATTGACCATGCTTGGAACTCATGGGGGGAGAGAATACAGGAGAAAGAATCCAGAATCCAGAATAGAGACTTCAACTGATCTTCACTAATTTCCACTAATCCGGAGAAGAATTTGAACAGAAGCACGCGAAGCTCGCAAAGGAAGAGAACCGTTGCGGAATTTTTGGCTCGGGTACTCCCGAACGAAAATGCCGCAACATTCTCTTTTCTGGATTAGCGAAAATCAGTGAAGATTAGTGGTGAAGTCTTCCTCTTGATCAGGATTTTCATCCTTTGACGCAAATCATCGGCTCGAGCCGCGCCACCAGGCGGGCGAGGCCGGCCCCAGCGGTCGCCCGGACGACTTCGCTGACGTCCTTATACGCGGCGGGCGCCTCTTCAGCGACACCACGGAAGGAACGGGTTTTCACGGTGATGTTCCGCCGGCGGAGATTCTCCACCACATCCTCGCCCCGGTATTGCTTCAGCGCCTGACTACGGCTTTGGCTCCGCCCAGCCCCGTGGCACGCCGAATTAAAGGCTCTCCGGCCGCTTTCCTCAGTACCGGCGAGAATATAGGAGGTGGTTCCCATCGTGCCGCCCACCAACACCGGCTGCCCGACCGGACGATACCGCGCCGGAAGATCGGGATGCCCCGGCTCCAATGCCCGCGTGGCGCCCTTGCGATGAACATACAACCGTTTCTTGACGTCACCCACTTCATGATCTTCCGGACTGCACAAATTGTGCGAGACATCATAAAGAAGCGGCAACTCATTATCCCCGATGACGCTCTTGAAAACCTCCCGCACAAAATGTGACAGAATCTGGCGATTGGCCAGTGCACAGTTTGCCGCCGCACGCATCGCCCCGTAATAGGCCTTTCCCGGCGGCGAATGAGCCGGCACCGAGGCCAGCTCACGATCCGTCACCTGAATCCCGTACTGTGGAGCCTCCAGAATCATACGCCGGGAAAACTCAGTGGCCACCTGATGACCCAGGCCGCGCGACCCGCAATGGATGCTGACCACCACCCCGTCGAGAACCAGGCCGTATGCCGCCGCAATGACCGGATCAAAAATCTCCGTGACCGCCTGCACTTCAAGGTAATGGTTCCCGGATCCCAGCGTCCCCATTTCCTCAGTCTGCCGGCGCCGGGCCTGCTTCGAAACCTCGTCCGGCTCGGCATCCCCGCACCCGCCGCCATTTTCGATACACTCCAGATCACCGGCCCCCCCGTATCCCTGCGACACCGCCCACCGGGCACCCCCCTTCAGCATCGCCGTCATCGCCCGCGTATCGAGACTGAGCCGGCTGGTGCTCCCCATTCCCGCGGGAATATGATAGAAAAGGGCATCCGCCAAGGAGTCACGAATCTTCTCCACCTCATCACGCCGCAGTGGCGTCAAGAGGGTCCTGACTCCGCACGAGATATCGAACCCGACGCCGCCGGCCGAGATCACGCCCCCCTGATTGGGATCAAATGCCGCGACCCCGCCGATGGGAAACCCATATCCCCAGTGCGCATCCGGCATGGCGAAGGCCGCCTCTACAATTCCGGGAAGCGACGCCACATTGGATAACTGCTCACGAACCTTATCATCCACCTCATCAATCAAGGACTCCGAGGCGAAGAGCAGTCCCGGCACTTCCATCCGACCGGCCCGGGGAATTTCCCACTCCCATTCCGATCGCCTAACAAGTTTGGATTTATCCATTGTATTGCCTCCCTTCGAAAAGAGGGACTTCACACATCAACCACACACTGGGCGATCCAATTTCCTGCTTCATCCTGTGCGACACTCAACTTAAAATACGTGGCTCCCTTGACTTCGACCGTCGGCTCATGACGCGCTGGCTCCAGGAGCTCCCCGTGAAGGACGGCCTCAAGTTTGTTTCCCGATACAGTAACCTCAAAGCGTGAAAACAACATTCGCAGGGCCGACATTTCCCGAAGGATCGCATTCAGCCAGTCGGCCAGCAATAATTCCCTGTCCGGCGCCTCGCACTGCACCCGGATCGCCACCCGCGGCAAAATTCGATCCGGCCGGGTGATCACCGCGGTCATCGCCACCGCCGCCTGCTCAAAGGCCTCCGCCATCGTCCGCCCAGTTCCCCGGATGCCGATATCGGCCTGGTGCTCAAAATGCTCCCATTTCGGTGTCATAATTAAGGCCCGCCTACCCTTGAATCTTACCACCCCCGATTGACACGCCAAGCTGATTCTGAAATACTCCAAACCGCCTGTGGGCATTCGAAAAGGGACTTATTTTATGCAACTGAATGACGAACAAAAGGGGCTTGTTGCCCAATGGGTTAAGGAAGGCTGCGGCCTCTCCGAAATTCAACGCCGCCTGGCTGACCAGTTTAAGCTGAACCTTCTGTATATGGACGTTCGCTTCCTGCTGATCGAGTTGGGCTTGAACCTGCAGGAAAAGAAAAGCAGCCCGCCTCCCCAAAAAGATCTCTCCGCACCTTCCTCCCCGGTTCCCGCGCCAGGCTCCGATGCCGAGCCGGGAATTCCCGGCTTACCCGGCGAACCCGCACCCGGCGGCGTCATCGTGGATGTCGACCGCCTCATGAGGCCGGGCTCGCTCGTCAGCGGAACGGTCGTTTTCTCAGATGGCGTCAAGGCCACCTGGGCGCTCGACCAGGCGGGACGTCTCGCCCTTGGCGGAACCGACAAGTCCTACCGTCCCTCCGCTCAGGATGTCCAGGAGTTCCAGGTGAGCATCGCCCGCGAACTGCAAAAACGCGGTTACGGCTAACCCTTTCCGATCCCCAATCCCAGGAGTTTATCCCTATGTCTTTTGAAAGCGGCAGTATGACGTTCCGGATGTTTTATCTTCCGCAAAAGCTTCCCAAGGATCATGTGGAGCGGTTTGCAAAACACGCGGCACCGCCCCTCTCGACCCTCGGCGATACCCCGATTCACGGGTGGGTCACCGGACGGCATCTGTTGGATAGGAACATCACTGATGACACCGCCTTTTATGCCGGGTATCTGCGCCTGACCATGATGCGGGCGGAGCGCAAAATCCCCGAGTCGCTCCTCCGGGCGGAATGCCGGATGGAGGAACTCGCCCGTATGCAGGCGGAAAACCGGGCGCAACTGGATCGAAAGACCCGCACCGAAATCCGGAAGGAAATCGAGGCGCGCCTCATGCCCTCCATGCCGCCTCAACTCAAGGGCATGGCCATGATCCATCAGCCCGAAAGCGGTGTTATTTTCTCGGAGGCCACCTCCGAGAAACAACAGGAGGCGCTCGAGGCCACCTTCCGGGAAACCCTCGGGTTTGGTGTGATCCCCGTTTCGCCCCAGTATGCCGCCGCGCGCCGCCAGAAGTACGATATCCGGGATTACACCCCCGCCAGTTTTTCACCCGACTGCGAGGATGACGCCGTCGGGAACAGTCCGGGCCAGGATTTCCTGACCTGGCTCTGGTTCTATTCCGAGGCACGGGGCGGCATTTTCAAACTCCCCTCCGGCGGCGACTTCGCCATCATGATCGAAGGCCCCCTCACCTTCGTTCTGGAGGGTCAGGGCGCCCATGAGACCGTCCTCCGGCGCGGCACCCCCGCCATCAGCGCCGAGGCCAAAATCGCCCTGCTCAGCGGCAAGAAACTCAGAAAAGCCAAGATCCTCCTGGCGCGGGGCGAAGACACCTGGCAGGTCTCCCTTGACGCCGAATCCTTTACCTTCCGCGGACTGAAGTTGCCCGAAGGCGAAAAACTGGAACCCATCAGCCGCTTTCAGGAGCGCATGACATCCATGACGACCTTCACCACCGCTTTCCTGGAGATCTTCGACCGGTTCATGAAGGATCGAACCGATGAAAAGGCCTGGGAGAAAACCCGTAGCGATATTCACCGCTGGGTCAGTGAGAGAACCGCGAGGAAGTAATAAGGGGGCAGGGGTCGGAGTTCAGGAGGGAAGAGAAAAATGAAACTGTCGATTGTCATTCCGATTTACAACGAGGCGGCGACTATCCTGGAATTGCTTGCTTTGGTTTCCGGTATCAACGTAGGCCTGGACAAGGAACTGGTTCTCATTGATGACTGCTCGAGTGACGGCACGCGGGATGTCCTCAAAAAGGTCGCGGCCGATCATCCCGAATGGCGGGTGCTGTTCCACGAAGTCAACCGTGGCAAGGGCGCGGCGTTGCGAACCGGCTTTGCCGCCGCCACCGGTGATTTCGTCCTGATCCAGGATGCCGATCTGGAGTACGACCCCCGGGAATACCCCATTCTGCTTCGCCCTCTTCTGGGGAACCGGGCCGATGTCGTGTTCGGCTCCCGCTTTCAGGGGG
>CAJBSZ010000211.1 GCA_903958395.1 uncultured bacterium
CGCCCGCAACCAATCCAAAGAACAGCGCCAATCCCACCCGCTTCGGCAAATCGGGCCGGAAGGGTATTGTCGGCAAGGTCGCCGGCTGAACAACGCTGATGTTCGAGATCTTGCCGGAGTTAAGGGCATCATCTATCCGGGCATGCTCCAGACTTTGCGAGAAATACTTGTAGTTCGCCTCCTGCAACTCGCGGTTACGCTCCAACTGGGTGATCTTCGCCTCCACCGCATCAATCCGCTTGGCTTCATCCAGTGATTGCTTGAGCAATTCCTTCTGCACCTTCATTTTTGCCCGCAGCGAGGCGATCATCGCACTTTCCTCAAGCAGGGAGTCGGGCGTTTCGGCTGCCGGGGAGATCCCCTCCTTCGGCAGGGGCGTTCGGTTCGTGGTGACCATCACCGACTTCCCCTCATCAATCATCCGCTCGGTTTCCTTGATCTGCGACCGTAGGGTTACCACGGGGATACTGTCCGCCGTGTACAAGCCAAGCAGTTCTGTCTCCTTCTGGCGCAGGCGCTGCAGGCGCATCAGTAATTCCGAGGGCCCCTCGTTGGTAGTCGTCATCACTTGCAAGCTGTTGTTCCCTGTCGCCACCCGACGCACCAGAGGAAGCCCCTTGAAGTACTCCACCCGGGCCAGGGATGCCGCCAGGGAAGCCTCCAAGTCCCCAAGCCCCTTTGTGAGCTCCTCGCAGCGGGCCGCCACATTCTTCTTCGACTCCGCGATCGAAACAATACCCTCCGAGTATTTGATCCGGCGCAACTCTTCCTCGGTTTCGGCAAGTTTTGAGCGAAGCTGGTCGGTTTGCTGCGACAGGAACTCATAGGCCCCCACGGACCGGTGGATCTCCGCATGCCTTGCCAGATAGGCATCGGTCAGTCGCTTAAGAAACTCCTGGGAAATCACGGGATCAATGCCGTCAAAGGAAATACTAATGATGTTGCTGTTCTTGGGAACCTCAATGAGCAGCCGCTCCTGAATCAGTTCGGCCACCCGAAGCCTGTTAACCGCGTTGCTCTCACCCCCCTCAAAGCGCAACACCCCCATGTCATCAACAACCTTTTCAACCAGATCGCGGCTGGTGAGAATCTGGATCTCGGAATTGATGACGTTCTCCCCACCCCGCCCCGGGGAGATCATGCGGTCACCTGTGGCCGCGGGATCCAGCACTGTCGCCTCCGTCACATACCGGACCAACAGCCTCGCCTCCGAACGAAACACGTTCGGCGTCATGTAGAACAGGATCGCCGCCGCCAGCATGCCCAGCATCAGGCAGACCAGGATCACCAGCTTGTGCCTGAACAGCAGGTAATAGATGTCGCCCATCGAGAGGCTATCCTCGGATGTAGCTTTCGTCGCTTCCGGCATAAATCACACTCCATTTTCCAAATTATGGCTCCCAGATGGAGAACCGAACCTTCAGTTCAAGCACTGTGCTTATACAGTAACGCCCCGACCCATCGCGAGCAGGAAAGCGGCATAAGCTTCACAAGCGTGTAACCTGAATCACCACGCCCGCATCCACCGCCAACAAACTGACCACGCCGCAGGTCATAGTTGTAATAGCGGAGCTCCGATTCCAATGCACCCCACCCCATCTTAAACCGCCTCAGCCCCTCATTCGCCATCGAAGTTCTTCCGAACGAAAGGACCTCATAACCATCACCCGCATAACGTCTTATGGCATCCCACATCACAAGCGTCGAGCCTCTCAACTCCTGATACTTCGCGTCAGACGCCCCGTACTTGAATAGCGCCCTGCGTCCCACATGACAATAGACAGAGGCCGCGATGACATTGCCCCCGTGCCGGGCGATCGCTACAGTCCCCATTCCCTTCGCGAACACCTGTTGGTGCAGGTTCTTGAAGAACGAAAACGGTTGAGGCGGCAATCCATGCCGCCTCCGTGTCAGACAATTCAACCGATAAAATTCAACCAGAGCGACCCAAGTATCAGAGAAAGTGACTTCCACGCCCGCCTTCAGCGCTTTCCGGATGGAGGTGCGGACACTACTTTCCAGACCGTCAAACAGGGCCTGCTCGCCCGGGACGAGATTCAGGGAGTGCGTCCTATACTCCGCAGAGGCGGGAGTTCCAGGCTCGACGCCGTCGGCACAGCGGAGCTCGAAATAACGCCACTTTCTCCTCCGGCCCAGATCCTGAAGCGTGCCCATCACCAGGCCGGCCCGACGGGGATCCAGGCCGACGGGCTCACTGTAGTCTGAAAAGGGGAGTGAAACACCACGGCTCCCGGTCAGCCAGCTTCCGATGTGCATCATCGGCTGCAGACACACAATACCCCCGTCCTCCTCCCCGACTATGTAGCACGGCTCGAAACCATACGACAAGGACAGTACCCTGGCCCATTCCAGTGTATTAAAAAAAGTGCCGTGCCTCCGCACATCAATCCGCTCATTCCAATCGGGGCAATCGAGGGGATTGATAACACGAAGCTGCACGACAATTTATTTCTTCTGTAGGGTCCGGGGGCTCTCATGCCGCAACATGCGGCCCTTGCCCGGGCTTATAAAGTCTTAACCGCCGCCTCGAGCTCTTGACAGACATAGGCGATCTGTTCGATGGACAACTCGGGATACATCGGCAGGGAGACAAACTCCTGCGCACTCTCCTCCGCAACGGGATAGCTTCCCCGCGGGAGCCCCAGCGAGGCGTAGGCCTCTTGCAGATGCAAGGGAACCGGGTAATGGATGCCGCAGGCGATGTCCCGTGCCGCCAGTCTGCTGATCAGTTCATCACGCTTCCTGGAACGGATGGCGTAGATGTGGTAGACATGTTTCGCGACGGGCATCTCTACCGGAAGAACGATCCCGGCGACCCCCGCCAGATGTTCGCCATACTGGCGCGCATGGGCTCGCCTCGCCTCATTGGCTGCGGGCAGATGCCTCAGTTTGACGCTCAATATCGCGCCCTGAATACCATCCATGCGCGCATTCCACCCGATCACCGAATGAATGTACTTCTTTGGCTGTCCATGTTCCCGCAACACTTTGATTTTGGCGGCCAGCTCCTGATCATCAGTAACGACCGCCCCGGCCTCCCCATACGCCCCCAGATTCTTGCCCGGATAGAAACTGAAACAGCCGGCAAGCCCCATGGAGCCGGCCATCCGCCCCTTGTACAGCGCGCCATGGGCCTGGCACGCATCCTCGATCACCATCAGGCCATGCTCCCGGGCAATCGCCAGAATGGGATCCATATCCGCCGTCTGTCCGAACAGGTGGACAGGGATGATCGCCCGCGTCTTCGCCGTAATGGCCCGCTTCAGACACGCAGGATCCATGGTGTAGGTGCGGGAATCCACATCCACAAAAACCGGCTTCGCCCCGCACAGGCTGACCGCCTCCGCCGTCGCGATAAACGTATTGGGCACGGTGATGACTTCATCCCCCGGCCCGATCCCTTTGGCCAGCATAACCAGCCAGAGCGCATCGGTTCCGTTCCCCACCCCCACCGCGTACTTGGTTCCGCAATACGCCGCAAACTGCTCCTCGAATTTCGCGACATACGGCCCCCCAGCAAAGGCCGTGCTATCCAGAACCTCCTGGATGGCGGCATTGATCTCTCCACGGATGGAATTGTACTGCGCTTTCAAATCCAGAAAGGGAACTTTCACGCTTTTCTCTCCTTTACCGGCCTCACCACGCGTGCGGGATTACCCGCCACAATCGTATCCGCCGGAACATCTTTCGTCACCACGCTGCCCGCACCAACAATGGCATTCTCCCCGACCGTCACCCCGCACAACACGGTCACACTGGACCCGATCGACGCCCCTTTCCTCACCAGGGTGCGTTCGCAGGTCCAATCCTGCTCGGTCTGGAGCCGCCCTCCCGCAGTCGCCCGCGGAAAACGATCATTGATAAACGTCAC
>CAJBSZ010000212.1 GCA_903958395.1 uncultured bacterium
AACTGCGGGAACGCAAAATGCGCGCCACATTTGCATTTCTCTGGATTCTCTTCTCGGTGCCTCGGTGCCTCTAGCGAAGCGGGTGGTGAATCTTCCTAACATGTCAGGATAGTCCCAAAACATTCTGCATGTCGTAGAGGCCCGGTTTTTTTCCGGCGAGCCAGAGGCTGGCCTGGAGGGCGCCCTTGGCGAGAGCGTCACGGCTGGTGGCGCGATGGGTGAGTTCGACGCGTTCGCCCTCGGTGGCGAAGAGGACGGTGTGTTCGCCGACGATGTCGGCTGCCCGGATGGCATGGATCCCGATCTCGCCCCGGGGGCGTTCCCCGCCGAGTCCTTCACGCCCGAACACGGCCACATCGCGGAGGTTCTGGTTGCGGCCCTGTGCCACCTTTTCGCCCAGCCGCAATGCGGTTCCGCTGGGCGCGTCCCTCTTGAATTTGTGATGCGCCTCGGTGATTTCGACATCGTAGTCCAAGCCGAGCGCCCTGGCCGCCTGTTCGACGAGGGCGAAGAGCAGATTGACGCCGACGCTCATGTTGGGCGCCCAGACAATGGGGATGACCCTGGCGGCCTCATCCACAGCGGCCCGTTCCTCGGGGTTGAGTCCCGTGGTGCCAATCACCACGCCCTTTTTGTGCCGGGTGGCCAATGCGACCGTGACGGGCACATTTTCGTGGAAGCTGAAATCAATCAGGATATCGGCGTCCTTCACGGCGGCGGCGAGATCATGAGTGATTTTGATTCCATTTTCCCCGATGCCTGCAATCAGGCCGCTATCCTTGCCGCACAGCGGACAGGCGGCCGTATCGACGGCCGCTACGACCTGCATTCCGGTCACAACTTTCGAACACCGCACCAGCGCCTGGCCCATCCGGCCTGCCGCCCCGACAATAGCGACTTTAATCATGACATCATCCCTTCATAGTCTGAGTTGAAATGCCCGCTCGTGGGCACCCGCGAATAATCTCACCCTGCGCCTCGACATGCAATCATTTCAATTGCTAGAGTTCCTGAGTGGGTTTGAAAAAATTGAAAGGGGTGGGTATGAATCGAACACTCGAAGTAACGGATGCAGAACTGCAGGAGTTGGATTTTCTGGTCAAGAAGGAATGGCGGGGCAGCCTGGTGGAACTGAACCACACGCGGGCTTTCGCCTACAAGGACGCGCTTAAGGAGCGGATCAAACTGCTGGAACAGTTTTCTGAAAAACTGTCGGCTCTCAAACCGGCGGCCAGAGAGATCATGATCGAAGATTATTCTGCCTCCTCTCCGGACGGAGTCCGGCATCATCCGGCAAATCCAGTCAATTGTGGATAAGCCAGATGCTGCCTGACCTGTTACCTGCCCGCAACCCAATCCTCTTGAATTGCCTGCGGGCGGGCGCATAATAGCCGGCAACGAACCATAAGAAGGAGTATGACCCATGGGATCACCGATGTTGGATACGTTACTGGCGGATATCAAGACGGCGATGAAGGCACAGACCCCGGAAACGCTGACCGCGCTCCGGATGTTGAATGCCCAGATCAAGGATGCCACGGTGAATGCCGGGAAGGATCCGACGGACGAGGCGGTCGCGACCATTGTGGCCAAGGCGATCAAGCAGCGGCAGGATTCCGTGGAGCAATTCAAGGCGGCCGGTCGAAATGATCTGGCGGACAAGGAGCAGCGGGAAATCGAACTGTTCCGGGCCTACCAGCCCCGGCAACTCGGTGCGGCGGAGATTGAAGCGCTTGTCCGGAATGTCATCGCCGAGACCGGCGCTGCCGGAAAAAAGGACTTGGGCAAGGTGATGCAGGCGTTGATGCCGCAGGTGAAAGGGAAGTCCGACGGAAAACTGGTTAACCAGATTGTGATGGCGCAGTTGGGTGGGTAAAAGACGGCCCTGCCACTAGAAGGGATTCTGTGAACGCTTTTCCATTTCTCCTGTCTGGACTCGTGATCCTGATGCAGGCTCTGCCGGCCGCCGCCGGGGAGGCGCCGCCGACCGTTTCGAACGGGGACACGGTTGAGAGCATCCTGCAAAAGCTCGGCAAGCCCAAGGGGGTTGTCTCGGGCGGGGCGCGAACCACCTATTATTATGAGCAGGGTACGGTTGATTTTGTGACAGGCCGTGTCGTGAATGCCATGTTGGTGTCCAGTGAGGAAGCCCGGGAGCGGACGGCCAGGCGCGAACTGGAAGAAAAAAATTTCCTGAAGCAGCGGGACGCGGAGCGACGCCGATTAACCGAGGCTGGCGCCGCGGCACTGGCGCGTACTGTGGCGGACAAATCCTTTGCGGCCCTTCCCGCCTCTGAACGGGCCGAGTTCTGGGTTCAATTTGCGAAGCAATATCCCTCCACCGATATCTCGGCTCAAGTGGCCCAGACCGCGGAAGCGGTCAAAACGGATCAAAAGGAGCGGGACCGTACTGATGAACTGGTCAGGTTAAATCAGCGGGTAGGGGCCATTCAGGAACGATTCACTGAATTGGATGCCGATTATGCGGCGTCTCTCGCCAATTGGAAACGGGCCGAGATTGATGCCGAGCGGGCCAAGCTAAAGGATGAACTTTCCACCATCGCGACCCGCGTCCATGAATTGTCCGCAACCCCGTAACAGGTCAGGCGGGGGAGGCGGCGAGGGCTTCCAGTGATTCCCAGCGTTTATAGGCGATTTCCAACTCCCGGGCGAGGGCTTCCGAGCGCTCTGTCGCCCGGGTAACCTCCGCCTTGGGTTTCTTGAAGAACGCGGGATCGGCAAGGCAGGCATGCCATTGGGTCTGCTCTTCCTCCATGGCCTCAATGCGGCTGGGGAATTCCTCCAATTCACGGCGTTCCTTGAAGGACAGTTTCCGGCGGGCTGGCGACTCCGGCTTGGTGGCCGGTGCTTTTTCTGAAATGTTCGGGTCAGGGGGCAGAACCCGTCGGGCAATCCAATCGTCATACCCGCCCACATAGTCGTTGATATACCAACCCTCATCAGGCTTCAGCCAGGGATCCGTCTGATCGCCCGGGTGTTTTTCAAAGACCAGAACACTGGTGGCGATGTTGTTCAGGAAGGCGCGGTCATGGCTGACGACGAGAACCGTTCCGGTGTAGGCGTCCAACTGTTCTTCCAGGAGATCCAGCGTATCGAGATCCAGATCATTGGTCGGTTCATCCAGGACCATCACATTGGAGGGCTGGGCGAAGAGGCGCGCGAGCAGGAGGCGGTTACGCTCCCCGCCGGAGAGGACGGATACCGGCTGCCGGGCACGATCCGGACTGAATAGAAAATCCTCAAGGTATCCGATGACGTGGCGCTTGACCCCCTGCAACATGATGAATTCCTTGCCTTGCACGATGTTTTCGGCGAGAGACTTGGATTCGTCGAGTTGGGCGCGGAGCTGGTCGGAATAGGCAATCTGAAGGTTGGTGCCGTGTTTGACGATGCCGGCTCTGCGTGACCCCTCACCCTGGCCCTCTCCCTCAAGGGGAGAGGGAAAAGAGGAATCAAGCAGAAGGTTCAGAAGAGTTGTTTTCCCGCAGCCGTTGGGCCCGATGATGCCAATCCGGTCGCCCCGGTTGATGACGGTTGAAAAGTTCCGGATCAACGGGGTCTGCCCGTAGCCGAAGGTGACCTTGTCGGCCTTGATGACAACCTGGCCGGTGCGGTTCGCTTCCTGGATGGACATCTGGACCGTGCCGGTCCGTTGACGGCGCTGACTGCGATCCGCGCGGAGTGCCTCGAGGGCGCGAAGCCGGCCCTGGTTCCGGACGGTGCGAGCCTTGACGCCCCGCCGCCGCCAGGCTTCTTCCTTCTCCAGCAGCTTGTCCATGCGGTTCCACTGCAGGGACTCCGCCTGGAGGGATTCCTCCTTGCGGCGCAGAAAGGTATCGTAATCGCAATTCCAGTCGCTGAGGTGGCCCCGGTCCAGCTCCACGACACGCGAGGCAATCCGGCGCAGGAAGGCCCGGTCATGCGAGATGAATAGAAAGGTTTTACAGCGGCGGAGGAGATAGGCCTCCAGCCAGGCAATGGAATCCAGATCCAGATGATTGGTCGGCTCGTCAAGCAGTACGACGTCCGGGGCGCCCGCCAAGGCCTGGGCGAGAAGAACCCGCCGCCGTGTTCCTCCGGAAAGCGTTGAGAAATCGGCTTCCGGATCCAGATCGAGCCGGCTGAGAATCTGCTGGGCTTCAAGCGCTTCTCGGGAGAGATCCGGGTTCTCGTGATCCGGGCAGACGATATCCAGAACCCGGCCGCAGAGATGGGTGGGAACCTGTTGGGGAAGGCGGGTTATCCGGATTCCTGATGACCGGATGACCTGACCGGAGTCTGGCTTGGATTCGCCGGCCAGGACCCGGAGCATGGTGCTTTTCCCGGTTCCGTTGACGCCCAGCAGGCAGATCCGGTCGCCCTTCTCGATGTGAAACTCCACATCGTCAAGCAGCGGGTTTCCGCCGTAACTCAAACTTACATTCTTTAAACTTAAGAGGGCCATGGGTGAGTCGAGAACGGACTTCCGTCTTCTGCCTTTCAAGGGGCGACACTATGGGCATTGTGTCCGTGCATTTCAAGCGTGCTTCTCGTGAGGGTCAGCTCTCAGGGCAAGTGGCTCTCTGGCTTTGTTTTTGGTCAGTCCCGTTAGCGCCATGAAATGATGACCTGCCTGGCGGTCAGTCCAATGGCCAGAAACAGTGCCAGGGTCGTAAACATCACGACGTTGGCCTGCAGGATATGCCGGGAGGTGAGCGGCATCAGGGCCTCGCCGATCGTGGGCTTTTCAAGGGGCTCTCCGTCATAAATAGTCGTACCGCCCAGTTGAACTCCCAGCGCGCCGGCCATAGCCGCCTCCGGCAGGCCGGAGTTTGGGCTGGCATGTTTGCGGCCATCGCGGTGCAGGATCCGCCAGGATTGGATCGGGCGCAGATTCAGGAAGAAGGCAGCCACGCCGATTAACGGGGCCGTCAGGCGGGCGGGCAGATAATTGGCCAGGTCGTCAATGCGGGCGGAGGCCCAGCCAAAGCGGCAGTAGAGGGGCGTCAGATACCCGAAGGTTGAGTCGAGCGTGTTGATGGCGCGATAGGCCATGGCGCCCACCGGGCCCCCGATGAGGGCGAACAGGAGAGGCGCGGTGACGCCATCGACTGTGCTTTCGGCCACACATTCCACGGCGGCACGGGTCACGCCCGCTTCGTCAAGGATGGCCGTGTCACGTCCGACAATCATGCCGACCTTTTGGCGGGATAAGGGAAGGTCCCCGGCTTTCAGCGCCTGATAGACCGCCATGCTGTGTTTCGCGAGATCGCGGGCGGCGATGGCCGTATACATGAACAGGATGGAAACGATATCGCCGGCAAGGGGATGCAGGCGGGTCGCACCGTAAACCAGCCCCCAGACGACCAGGGCGGTGGAGCCGACAACCAGCACCACCGCCAGCACGCCGGCACCATAGTCGTTTTTGACGAGACGGCGCAGGGGCGCTTCCAGCCAGTGCGCCAATTTCCCGATGCCGCGGACCGGATGCGGCAACCACCGTGGGTCTCCCATCAGGAGATCCAGCCCCACGGCGGCAAGGATTTGCAAGGATAAGGTCATCCGCGTAATCCCATCAGTTTGTAGATTTCATCAATGCGCAAAGAGTTGCGCACCACGCTGGCCAGACGATCCAAAGCGGGTTCGATATCATAGGTGGACGTGATGCCCTCCAGGGGGGCGAGTCCCCGCCGGGTTCTCAGGCGATTGATGAACCAGCGCCGGAACGCGTCGGCATCAAAGACCCCATGCAGATAAGTTCCCCAGATGTTGCCTGCCGGATTGGCTTCCCCAATGGCCTCGCCATCGTCACGGAGGAAATACGGCGTCCGGTGCCCAGTCTCCGGCGGAGGGTGAAAGGCTTGGGTTTGGCCATGATGTATCTCATAGCCATGAACGGGGTGACCGGAAAGGGGATGTTGAGCTGCGACCCGCATCAAGGTCTTTTCCTCTTTCATGACCGTCCGGATATCCAGCAGGCCCAGCCCGCTCGCCCGGCCACTCGTGGTCTCCACACAATCCGGATCCTCGATCTCCCGGCCGATCATCTGGAAGCCGCCGCAGATTCCAACGATTTCCGTTTTACCGGTGGCACTGAGCTGCAAAATGCGATCTGCCAATCCGGATTGCTTCAGGTAGGCGAGGTCATGCAGTGTGTTTTTACTGCCGGGCAGGATCACGGCATCAGGGGTGCCCAATTCACCTGCAGAGCGGACAATGCGTAAATGCACATCCGGTTCCGCCCGGAAGGCATCGAAATCCGTAAAGTTGGAAATGTGCGGCAGATCAATGACGGCGATTTCAATGGCAGCGCCTGCCAGCTTTTTCTGATCCATGACCCCGCTCTTGAACGTCACCGAATCCTCTTCTGGCAGATCCAGGTTCGACAGATTCGGCACCACGCCGAACACCGGGCGGCCGGTAACGCGCACCATGTAATCCAGGGCGTCATTCAGCAGCGATTCCTGGCCGCGGAAGCGGTTGACCACGAACCCGGCCACGAGCGCACGTTCCCATTCTGAAAGCACTTCCAGGGTCCCGACGAAGGCGGAGAACACGCCGCCGCGATCAATGTCGCCTGCCAGTAATACCGGCGCGTGGGCATGGCGCGCCATATTCATGTTGACGATATCGTGTGATTTGAGGTTCACCTCGCCGGGACTGCCGGCACCTTCGAGCACAATGACATCATGGTCGGCGGCGAGTTCATCGTAGGCCTGGCAGATGGTCTTGAAGGCTTCGGGCTTGTAGCGGATATAATCGTCCACCGACATATTGCCCACGGGCTTCCCCAGCACAATCACCTGTGACCCTGTGGCGGAGTTCGGCTTGAGCAAGACGGGATTCATCCGGACATCCGGCTCGAGTCGGCAGGCTTGAGCCTGCACCACCTGGGCCCGGCCCATCTCGCCTCCGTTGCGCGTGACGAATGAGTTGAGCGACATATTCTGTGACTTGAAAGGGGCCACGCGATAGCCATCCTGAAGCAGGATCCGGCACAACGCCGCCGTCAGAACGCTTTTTCCGGCGTTGGAGGTTGTTCCCTGAAACATGATGGCCGGTGTGCGGCGGGTGCGGTGACGGCACGATCTTCCGGCCGCCGGCGCGACCGGTGCGGACTTCGTTTCCAGAACGTGGCGTAATGCCTCAATCAGCACTTCATTTTCATCATGGGTCCGCACCGCCAGGCGGAAGAACGTTGGATCCAGACCTTTGAAATTATCGCAAACGCGGATTGCGATACCGTGTCCGGCGAGGAGTTGCCTGGCGAGGGTGGGGGCGTCGGGCGCGGAGGTGGCCAGCTTTACGAGAAGGAAGTTGGCTGAACCGGGATAGATGGTCGCGAGGCCGGGGATCTGGCTCAAGGCGGTGGACAGCCAATTTCGCTCCTGCGTGACCAGTGATCGTGAACGCACGACGTAATCAGAATCTTCCAGTGCGGCCACGCCGACGGCCTGTGCCAGGGTATTCACGCTCCAGAGTGGCTGGTGTTCCCGGACTTTGCGTACGAGGCCGGCCTCGGCGACGGCGCAGCCGAGTCGCAGACCGGGGATGGCGAAGATCTTGGTCAGGGAGAGCAGGACCACCACATTGGGCGGGCGGTCATGGGTCAGGCTGTCGAAGCCTTCCACGAAATCACCGAACGCCTCATCCACGATAAAAAGACTGGCAGGGTGGTTATGGGCCAGACTCCGCAAGGCGGCGGCAGAGCACAGGCGGCCGGTGGGGTTATTGGGCTGGCCAATAAAGACCGTGGCCGGTGAGCTCAGCAGGGGTGCCAGCGCGGCGGGGTCAAGTGTGAAGCCATCCGCCTCATTCAAGGGATGCTCGATAATTTCCATGCCGGCGAGGCGGGCGGCGCGGGAATAGTCGGAATAGGAGGGGACCGGAATCACGGCGCGCGGAGTGCCGGCGGTGAGGGCCAGCAAGGTGATCAATTCCGCGGAGCCGTTCCCGGCAAGGATTTCATCGGGGCGGGTATGATAGCGCCGGGCGGCAGCCTCGGTGAGGGCCGTGGCGTCGGGATCCGGGTAATGAACCAGGTCGGAGACATGGCGGCTGATCACGGGCCGTACCCAGTCAGCCATGCCGAGGGGATTGATATTGGCGCTGAAATCAAGAATGTCGTCAGGGTCCCGTCCCGCCTCCAGCGCCAGCTGTTTCAGATTTCCGCCATGTTCAATCAAACTCATTGTGTTGCCCTCAAAATATCAATCTAAACCGGTTTAGATGGCGTTTTTAGTCTGTTCAGGAGTTGTCGCCTGGAGCGGATGGGAGTGCCATTATCGGTCAGACCGAACTGCCGCGTGACGTGAAGCAGGAGGGGGGTGGATAGTTTCGCGTCCCGGAGCGCCTCATCCTGTGCCAGGATCTCGATGACGGGACCGTGACACCGGGTGGTTCCTTGCACCAGCACGACGGCCTCATCGGCCCACTCGTAGGCGAAATCCATATTGTGGGTGCTGAGGACGACGGTTGTCCCGTTCTGATGAATCGCATTCAGGAGATCGATGACCCGTTCCGTCCAGCTGGGATCCAGTCCGGCGGTGGGTTCATCCAGGATGACCAGGCTGGGTTTCATAGCCAGAATGCCCGCCATGGCGACGATCTTCCGTTCCCCGTGACTGAGTTCATGGGCGGGGCGGTCTGCGAAATCCGGGATTCCGATCTGCTTCATGGTTTCCCTGGCGATGCAGCGGGCGTCTGATGGCGAATGCCCGAGATTGAGGGGGCCGAAGGCGATATCCTGGATCACGGTGCCGCCGACGATCTGGTCATCGGGGTCCTGAAATACTAGGCCCACCTGTTTTCGCCATGCCAGCAGGTCGGACCGCGAATATCCCGCCGGCTTGCCCTTGAGCAGCAACTGTCCCGCGGAGGGTTTATAGGTGCCATTCAGGCACAGGAACAGGGTCGTTTTGCCTGACCCGTTGGCGCCCAGCACCGCGAGTTTCTGTCCTGCGGATACCCGAAGGTTCATGCCGTTCAGGGCCACCTTCCCGCAGGGGTAACGATAGTGAAGATCGCGGGCTTCAAGAATGCAGTCAGGCATAAGGCCACCTCTTTGTGATGAATCCAATCCAGGCAATGACAAGGCAAAGTAAAAGTGAGCCGCAAATGATGGGAATGGACGCTTTCCGTTCAAAGGGGAGACAGGTGATTTCGCCAGTATAGCAGCGCGCTTCCATGCCGAGTTCGATACGCCGGGCCCGGTCCAGTGAGCGGATGAATAAATTGGCCCCTATCAGCCCGGTGGAGCGGAGCCGGTTCCGGACCGTGAGGTTTCCGAGCCGCGCCGCCTGGGCCTGTTGGAGCGTGGACAGGCGTTCGGCGAACACAAACAACAGGCGGTATGTCACCAGCATCAGATCCACCACGACCGCGGGGATATGAAATTTCCGGAGCAGCGGCATCCAGTCGGCGGTGGGAGTTGTCAGGGAAAAGAAAATCAGACAGGAGGCCGCCGCCAGCGCGCGGGCCACCAGCTGAACGGCGGACTTCAGGCCGCCTTCCGCAAGGCCAATGTGCAGGTGACCGGAATGATAGGAGAGGGAGACCAGCAGGGAGGCGGCCCCGATCAGGATGAAGGCCATGGGCACGGCCAGCACCCGGCTGTAAAGTGCGGCGGGGATGCGTGCCCCGAGCAGGGCCACTAAACTGACGAGCAGCAGGATCAGGAATAAACCCGTCAAGGGCGTAAAGAAACTCAACAGGAGTAATCCCCCTGCGAAGGCTGCCTTTTCGGCCGGGTGCCGATGGCGCCACAGGCTGGTATACGCATAACAATCAATCAGATGAATCATACTAACCTTTCCTCCCGCGGCCTTTAAGGTAACCGAGATAATATCCGATCACCCCTGCGCCGATCGCCGCCTGCAGGGAGAATAGAAGGGTGGCAATCTCACTGCTGGGAGGACTCCACAGGGAGTGCATCCACGGCTTATAATCGGGATCCAGCCTGGCCACGACGGCCGTGGCCTTGTCGTCGGTTCCGCCAAAGGAATCGGGCCCGGTATTGGACCGGTGCAAGACCAGGGGCAGGCATACCATGACAACGAGGGCAAGAATCAGCAGGGCGGTTCTCATGTGCTGAGCCCTCCCTTCGGCAAAACGTCCAGCCCCCTGAGTTCTTCGGGATTATAGGATCTCAGCGTGTTCAGCAGGATCACCGTGATGATGCCTTCCGCGAGGGCGATGGGAATCTGGGTGATGGCAAACACCGCCAGAAACTTTACGAACGAGCCGGCAAAGCCGCTGGCGGCATCGGGAAACGCCAGCGCGAGTTGGGCGGAGGTGCACACATAGGTCGCGAGATTCCCCAGCGTGGTGGCCAGGAAGGCCGAAAAGGAGAAGGAGACCCTGCAGCGGCGGAGTCCGTGAAACAACCCAAACGCAACCCAGGGCCCGACAATGGCCATGGAAAAAGCATTGGCCCCTAATGTGGTCAGTCCCCCGTGGGCGAGGAGCAGAGCCTGAAAGAGCAGCACGATGGATCCCAATACCGCCATGACGGAAGGGCCGAACAGGATCGCGCCCAGCCCGGTTCCGGTCGGATGCGAGGAACTGCCGGTGACGGACGGAAGTTTCAGCGCCGACAAGACAAATACGAACGCGCTGGATGTGCCCAGCAACGCCCGGGCGGAGGGGTGGTCCATGATAATGCGTTTCAACGAGCGCACGCCTGCCGCCATGAACGGCAGGGAAACCACCCACCATCCGGCCGCATGGGCAACGGGCAAATAGCCTTCCATAATGTGCATCAGTGCGTCATCCTCAAACGTATTCCTGCGTCAGTTCCAGCATCATCTTGAGAAATCGGGGATGGGAGCCCAGCGGAGGCAGGGTTACAATTTTCAATCCCCGATGCTGGCGTGTCAGCGCCTTGACTTGTTTTGGGATATCCTTGATGAGATGGGTTCCGCTGGACATGAACAGGGGCAACACCCGGATGGCTGTGACTCCCTCCTTCACGACCCGTCCCACAACGTCTTCAAGGGAGGGTGCTGCGAGCTCCATGTGAGCCAGATGAATATTGGTCTTGCCGGTTTCCTGGCGCAACTTGCGCAACAGGTTCTGGAACGGCTTGCACCAGCTGGCGCGTTTGCTTCCGTGCGTGAGTAGTATCAAACATGTTTTATTCATATTATTTTCCTGACTGGATGATTGCTTGTAACAGAGGTTCGATTTGAGAGAATGAGTTGGCGGAGCGGGTTGGGGCACGGCCGACGACAATGAGCCGGCAGGATTCCAGCCGGGCTGCCTCCTGCTTGGCCTGGAAGCCGCCGGCCTCGCCGCTGTCCTTGGTGACCAGCACCCCGAACGAGAAGCGCCGGATCAATTCCCGGTTTTCGTCGAGAGAGAAGGGGCCCCGGCCGGTGATGATCTGTTCGTCCGGTAAGCCCGCCGCACGGCAGGCCGCCAGGGATTCGTGGTGGGGGAGCACCCGGGCAACAATCAATAATCCCGCCTCCGCTGCGGGGCGGATATAGTCTTTAATATTCCGGGACCCGATCGTCAGCAGGATGGGTTTCCCGAATCCGCAAGCGAGGCGGGCGGCCTCAGCGTGGGTGGCCGCCGTGATCACGTCCCCGCTGTCGAATACGCATCCGGTCGGCCGCACAAAGGTGAAATAGGGAATGCCTGAGCTGCGGGCGACGCGCTCGGCCGTGGCGCGGACTTCGAGGGCATAGGGATGGGTGACGTCCACCAGCGCCGCGATTTTTTCCTGCGAGATCAGGGCGGCCATGGCGGTTTCATCCAGTCGGCCTTGCCGCAGGAGGATCGAGGGATGGGTTCCGACCGCCAGCGGAATATCCGTGGCGGTTGAAACCAGAACCTGCCGCCCCGCCTCGGCCAGTGCCTGGGCTACGAGAGCGGTTTCGGTTGTGCCTCCCAGTAGAAGAATCACAGTTTGTATCCCCGGGGTGTGACGAACCACCCGTTCATGTTGCGTGAACTCCGGTTCCCGATCAGGACAATCGTCCGCATATCGACTTCATGTTCCAGCAGATGACCCAGATCCGTGAGAATGATCTTTTCCTCGGGTGCGCCGAGGGCGGTGGCGATGCCCGCAGGCGTGGTGTCGGGGCGTTGTTTCCTGAAGATCGCCACAGCCTCTTCCAGCTGGGAGATGCGCCGCATGCTGCGCGGGTTATAGAGCGCGGTGACCAGGTCGGCGGCCGCAACCGCCTCCAGGCGGCCCCGGATGGTCTCCCACGGCACCAGTAAATCGCTCAGGCTGATACAGGCATAATCCAAGGTCAGCGGGGCGCCGAGTCGTGCGGCGGCAATCTGCGCGGCGGACACGCCCGGGATGATTTTGACCGGAAGCGGGGTGGGATCGTTCGCCAACATTTCAAGAACGAGCCCCGCCATCCCGTAGATGCCGGGATCACCGGACGAGATCAGCGAGACCGTTGCGCCCGCCCTGGCCCGAGTAATGGCCAGCTGGCAGCGTTCCTTTTCCGCGCGCATGCCGGTTGAACAGACTTCCTTGTTGCCGACCAGGTCAGTCAGATAGTCCACGTAGAGCTTATAGCCGACAATCAGGTCACTAGCCCTGATGGCGGCTTCCGCTTCCGGCGTGCGGTCGATCGGGTTTCCTGAACCGATGCCAATTACAAACAGTTTTCCCGGGCGATCGCCACGGTGACCTGACGGATGATGGTCTTGTTGAGTATTAATTGCGTTCTCCTTCCCGCCAGTAAGGCGGCGGGTTCTGCCACGGCTGGTAATCCGACCTTCCGGATGGCCAGCGGTGTATGCTTGAATTGTTTCGGCGTCGACCGGATTTCTTCCGATGTCACCAGGCGAAGTCCTATCCCTAAAATTTCTGCCGCCTCAATTAAGCCGGCCTCATCATGCTTGATATCCGCCGTGGCGATCAACCGGACGCGGTCCGGCGCCGCTTTCACTTTCCTGAGTGCCGTCCGGATGGCCGCCACGATATCCTTTGCGGCGGCACCGCGTCGGCAACCGATCCCGACGATCAGGTTTTTCTCGGCATCGGTGGTCGTCGTGATCACGGGTTCCGCCGCGAGAATGTTGCCCACGTGAAGGGCCAGCGTGTTGGCGCCGCCCTCATGGCCGCTCAGCAGGCTGATGGCATAGCGGGCGCCTACATCCAGTACGACGACCGCCGGATCCACGAGTTTCCCCTTCAGCAGTCCATCAATCGAGCGGACCACCACGCCGGTGGGGAGGATGTAAACCAGGTTTTTGTAGCGGTGGAAGATGCGGTGGGTGAGGGCTTGAACCGTGCTGAACCGGCGTCCGCCATACCGGGCTGGCACCAGCTTGTGAATATAAAGATCGGCCGTTCCAAGCGCCTTCACCAGAATGATGGCCTTCTTGGCGCCCGTTTCTGAAAGCGTGATGACAGCGGTGGAGTTCACGGTGTTTTGGCCTTCCGGTACTCATGCGAGAAGGAGGCGTCATAAAGTTTTGAGGCCGGGATATCCCTGGCCAAAGCGCGTCCGACAATGATCATGGCGGTTTTGCTGATCTGTGCGGTCTCCACTTGTTCAGCGATGTCGGCCAGCGTTCCCCTCAAAACAACCTGATCCGGCCAGGAGGCGTGGAAGACGACCCCGATCGGACAATCCCGGCCGTAGTACTTGGCCAGTTTGTCGGCCATGCTGCGCATATTCCCCACCGAGAGAAACAGGCACAGCGTGGATTTGGATTCCGCCAGTTTTTCAAGGTCCTGTTCGGCAGGAACCGGGGTGCGTCCGGCGGCACGGGTCAGAATGATCGTTTGGGCTACCTCGGGAGCCGTGAGCTCGGTTTTCAGGGCGGCGGCGGCGGCTTGAAATGAGCTGACGCCGGGGACGACTTCGTAGTCGATGCCGAGCGTGTCGAGTTCATTCATTTGTTCCCGGATGGCTCCGTAGATGGAGGGATCTCCGGTGTGAAGCCGGATGACATCCATGTTGTCAGCCTGGGCCGAGCGATAAACAGCCACGACCTCGTCCAGTGTCATACCGGCCGAATCATAGGTCTTCGCGTCGGCGTGGATGAGTGAAATCACGGAGGGACTGACGAGGGATCCTGCATAAATACAACAGCGGCAGGACGCCAGAAGCTTGGCCGCTTTCAGGGTCAATAGATCCGGATCTCCGGGACCGGCGCCGACAAAAATAACTTTCACGGTTTGTTTCCTCCTGAAGCATGGACCAGAATCAGTGACAGATAACCGGTTCGCGCTTCTGCTAAATTCAGGTTTCGAAGATTGGTTTCCACCCGCTGGCCTTCCTGTCCGGCGCGGGAGACAAAGACCGCCTGATCGATCAAGCCGGTCTCCGTGAGGATCGTGACGATCTCGGCCAGGCGCTCGGCAATTTTCATGAGGATCACCGTGCCGCCGCGTTGCAGGGCGTTTCGCACATGAGTCAGGTCATCCGAGGTCGGCACGACGGTAATGAGCTCCTTTTTTTCACCCAGCGGGAAGCTGGTCAGAGCCGCAGCGGCACAGAATGAGGTGATGCCGGGGATGGTCACCGCGTTGAGTTCAGGAAGACGTGAACGGAGCGCGCGGAGCAGGTAGATGTAGGTTGAGTAAACCAGCGGATCTCCGATGGTGAGGAAACAGGCGTCCTCGCCGGTCTCGAGGATTGCGGCGACGGCCTCCGCCGATTCCAGCCAGCGCTGGGCGAGTTCTTCCGCGTCATGAGTCATCGGGAAGATCCGCTCATGGATC
>CAJBSZ010000213.1 GCA_903958395.1 uncultured bacterium
GCCGGATGTGGACGGATATGAATGACGGCGTACCGGGCACTCGCCCGCCGTTCGTCATCGAATCCTGGACCTTTGACCGCGATTTCATGCCCGCCTCCATTTTCCAATGCAAATCGGACTATGGGCGCAGGCTGGAAGGGAGCTTCCTCCGCAACATCCGCCATCATGAAATTCTCGATGACGATCATGTTTGTCCCGACACCCTGGATATGTATTGGCACGTCTGGTGCAACGAGTTTGGAATCGAAATCCCCACCACCTATGAAAAGGATGCGGAAGGCGTCGTGACCGGCTATCATTTCGACTGTCCCATCAAAGACCTCCAGGACGGCTTTGAGATGGTTCAGCCCTCCACATTCGGAGTTGACCGCGAGGCGACCCAGGCTGAAAAGAAGTATCTTGAGGAAAACTTCGGCGACATTCTGCCGGTGGCCATCCGGTCGGGAACCTACGGAAACAACTATCTGACACAACGGCTGATGCGCCTCATGAGCATGGAGACCTTTTTCCTGGCCATGTACGACTGTCCGGACAAACTCCACGCGATCATGGCCCTGTTGCGGGACAATGCGCTGCGCATGGCGCGTTGGGCGGAGCGGGAGGGGTTGCTGGTGCTTAACAACGGCAACCAGTGTACCTGCGGAACCTGTTTTAACTTCACCACACTTCTGCCAAAGTCACCGGTAGTGCCGGGGCAGGTGAAACTTTCGGACATGTGGGGCAGTATGGACAGCCAGGAGACCGTGGGGGTCTCTCCAGAGCTGTTTCATGAGTTCTGCTTTCCTTATTACCGCGATCTTGCCGCCATGTTCGGCTTTGTCTACTGGGGCTGTTGCGAGCCCGCCGACCCGATCTGGGAAACCTCGCTCAGCAAACTCCCCAACTTGAAAGCTGTGTCCATTTCCCGCTGGGCCAATCAGGCCTACATGGCCGGGGCGCTCGACGGGAAAGGAATCGTCTTCTCGCGCAAACCAAATCCCAATCTGCTGGGAGTGGATGTCCGCCTTAACGAGGAGGCTTGGACTCGCGAGATCCGTTCGACCCTGGAGTTTACCGCAGGCAAGAACATTCCCCTGGAGTTTGTCGTTCGCGATGTCTATTCGATGCACGGCAACCTCGATAAGCCCCGGCGGGCCGTGGAACTCGCCCGCCGCGAGATTGACCGGTTCTTTCCGAGGGTTGGTTAGGAGACTGTGAATAGGGGATTTCAGGACAAAGAAGACTTTAATCAGGAGAAAATGATGACAGAGACGATGAATTCAAGAGAGCGTATGCTCGCCGCCATCAATCATGAGCCTGTGGACCGAGTGCCGACCGATATCTGGGCGACCGGTGAAGTCTGGACCAAACTACGCAGTCATTTTGGCGATGGCGCGGACATCATGGCGGAACTTCACATCGACGGGATGTCATGGGCTGGACCCGCCTATGCTGGCCCTGAACTTAAGGAGCCGACGGAGGGTGGGACGGTCGACATCTGGGGCATCCGCACACGGCGCGTCGCCCACGAAGGCGGCTTCTATGACGAGCAGTCCTTCTACCCCCTAGCGGAAGTTCAAACGATGGATGACCTCGACCGCTATGCCTGGCCGACGACCGACTGGTTTGACTACTCAGGGATGCGAGCGAGGGCTGAAGTCGCCCATGCGGATAAGGTGCTGCAATGCGGCTACATGGCGCCCTTCTATTATCACAACGCGTTGCGGGGGCTTGAGCAGTCGCTGATCGATCCCATGATAGATCCTGAACTTACACATGAGATCGTGAAGCGAATCACCGATTTCTTCTATGATCATCATCGGCGCATGTTTGAGGTGTGTGAAGGGCTGATTGATGTAGCCCAAGTAACC
>CAJBSZ010000214.1 GCA_903958395.1 uncultured bacterium
AATGGGTTAGGGTTCCGCCGGAGGCGGTAAAAACCTTAAACCTTCGTGATCTTTGTGATCTTCTGTTCAAAATCTTCCTCGATGATATGGCATCAGAACGTCGATTTTTCGCTCTTGGACCCTTAGCTTGATAGCTATGGGACGCGATCCCGCCCCTCATCGCTTTGCCCAAATTACTCTCCGCAGCGGAACATGTCATCGCCGAGGATGATAGTGATGAGGATTTGCGCCTCTTGCTCGCCCCGGGGTCATCGCTTGGGGGAGCTCGTCCAAAGGCCTCTGTGCTGGGAGCGCATGGTCAATTATGCATCGCCAAGTTTCCCGGTCCGTCGGATGAGTGGTCGATCGTGTTATGGGAAGCCGTGGCGCTTTCGCTGGCGGGTCAAGCCGGGATTCCGGTTCCGTCATGGACGCTTGAGACGGTGGCTGGGAAAAAAGTCCTGCTCCTGGCCCGGTTCGACCGTCACGGTCCGGAACGAATTCCGTTTCTTTCCGCCATGAGCATGCTCGGTGCGCAGGATCATCAAACCCGATGTTACCTTGAGATGGCGGACGCGCTCCGGCGATGGGGCGCCTCGCCTCGTGAAGATTTGCATGCCTTGTTTCGCCGCATCGTCTTCACTATCCTGATCTCCAACACTGACGATCATTTACGAAACCACGGGTTTTTGTATCAAGATCCAAAGGGCTGGCGTTTGGCGCCCGCCTATGATCTCAATCCGGTGCCCTTGGATGTGAAGCCCCGCGTGCTTTGCACTGAAATCGACTTTGGCGATGCCGCGGCATCGCTTGATCATCTCCTTCGTGTCGCCGGGTATTTCGAGTTAAGCGTGGCCGAGGCCCGACAGGTGATCCGCGAGGTTGGGCAACCCGTTACCCGCTGGCGGCAGGAAGCCGCGCGCTTCGGAATTGTGCGGCAGGAAATTGAACGCATGGCATCTGCCTTTGAACATCATGACCTCAAGTTCGCTGCGGCTCTCTCGCAATAATTCACCGGCCCGAGCAGGCCTGACGGCAATCAGAAGGATGACCTCCTGATTGTATTTGTGGTCGCGGTCGGACATCGCAAGGAAATCTACAGATAGCCGAGTGGCGCCTCGAGTCCTACTCTCCGACCGGGACGCTTCGCACACTCTGGAGCACCACTGGCCCGAGCAGGCCTGACGGCCAGAGCGACTCGCCCTTGTTCCAGTGCTTCCAGGTGAAAAAGGTCTGGCGCCGCGGTTCAGGACGCACCCCGCCAGTCTTTACCCACTCCGGCCACGAATGGATGCCGCCATCGGTCCAGGTGTAACCCTCGGCCAGATCGTCGGGATACTCCTCGTCGCCAATGAGCCGGTTCGGCCAGAGATTGGTCACGTGAATCTCCAATTCGTTCGCTCCCTCCTTCAGCGCCTCAGTCACCTCCACCCTGAACGGCGGCTTCCAAAGCGTTCCCAGCGATTTGCCATTGAGCCAAACTTCAGCAATGACCTCCACGCGGCCGAGATCGAGGAAGAGACGTGAAGCGTGAGAAGTGAGATGTGAGACGTCGGAATCGAAGGTCTTGCGATATACTGCCGTGCCGGAGTAATACTTGATCCCCTCCTCCGGCCGTTTCGTCCAATCCTCCAGCGCCTGAAAAACCTTCGGACCCCGGACTTCGGACTTCGGACCTCCGAACCGCACGTCCCACGGGCCGGCGATGGGCGTGGGCGCGGGCACAGCAGCGACCTCTACCACCTGGGTCCGCCCGCCGGGAAACGACACGGCATACTGCCCCGCCTCCCATGCCTGCAATACCAGTTGCTTGCCCTCCACCTTCAGTTCACTGGGCATCAGTTTCCCCTCCGGGGGCGGAAGCCGCAGCCAGTCGCCATCCTGAACCGAGACCGTCCCGGGCTTCCCCGCGACCGTATAGTCCACCCGCAGCTGCTTGCGGATGCCCGGGGCGGGATCGCCACCCAGCCGGTCGAAGTTGCTCAACTTGACGAAACCATCGCGCATGCAGGCGGCGAGCTTCTTCGTCACATCCAACTTGTTTTGCGAGTCGTCTGGATCGCCATACGAGGCGCGTATGATGGATAATGCAGAACGTGACCAGACCGTGGCCGAATCGCGGCTCGTGACCGCCACGGCATGCGGCGCCGCCTTACCGGGACGGAAGACAACGAACACCGAACCCGCTGGATCGAACCTCAGCGGGATCCGCATCACATCCCCGTCCTGCTCATAGACCGCGCAGGGCTCCATCGTTCCTCGATCTGGCCTCCACAGTTCCGGAACCTTGCCTGTCACCCGGAACCGGCAGTCGACAACTCCCACATTGGTGCTGGCGCTGGCCACGAAATAGACCTCGGCGTCATCTATCTTCCGGTGCGTGGCATGCAACACGAGCCCGGGCTCCTCGTCAAAGGCGAAGTCCGGGGCCAGCCGGTCGGCGGCCAGGATGGCCTCGAACGAACGCGGATTCACGGCGTGGCGCGCAAGTTCGCCCGCGAGCCGACCATACTCGGCAGACAGCGCCGCATCGGTCAGACTTGGGGATTCCTTCGGGACCTGACCGATCAGCCGCGCCCCGTCCTTGGCCAGCGCCACGAGCTTCCGGAGCGACGCCAGCGTCACCCGCCCCCGGTGGGGCAACACGAGATAGCGGTACGGCTTGCCACCGGGCAAGGTGACCTGCCCATTCTTCACCGTCAACCCGGCCAGCACCTCGCTATTACAGGCGTCATAGTCGTAACCTTCCGGCAGGGCCGGCTCGAACGGACCGCACCCGTAAGGCGAATCGTTCCCCAGGAAATACAACGCATCGGCCACAGGCTCCCCCGCCTGCAGCAAGGACTGGCAGCGGGTCAGGTAGTCCACCCACTCCTTTGCCCCATGTTCCCACCAGGTGTTGCCGCGGTCGAAATGGATGCCGTTACAGCCACAGGTGAACCCCGGCTTGAACGCCTCGCCAACCAGCGGCTGGTGCGCACTGACGTGGATGACGAACCGGTTGACGCCACAACTATAGATGTAATCCCCCAACGCCTTGAGCGAGAAGGGATGGCTGTTCCACCGTTCCTCGGGCGGACCTGAGGTGAAGGACTCGGCCCCGATGATTGACCGCCCTGTTGTGTGGCCCACGCTGACCGCCTCGGAGGCGAATTTCCGGCCCTGGGGTTTCGTCGGCAGCCAGAACTCCATCATGGGGTGGTCGGCGCGCCCGCCCACCTGCAGCATCTCGAAGGGACCGCCATAGGGTTCCGTGGAGAACTTCAGGCCGTCGGCATGGCAGCGCTCGGCCAGCCGTCCATAGTGGGCGTCGGCGAAAAGGTCGCCGATCGTGCGCCGGAAATCCCAGAGGAACCGCTCGGTCGTCGCCAGATCGCCCACCACACGTCCGGTGAGCGCAGGCAGATACCGGGTCAGGTCATAGCCGCGCCGCGCCTTGAAATCCTGAGGAAACTTCGCCGTCCAGTTCTGCCAGCCAGCCTCATAACTATCCACATGGTAATAGGCAACCGCCTCCTGAGTTAACGCCGGCCCCAGATCCTTGAGCACAGGCGTCACACAGGCGTCGTAGTGAAAATCCGCCACCTCGCGACTGAGCTTGTCGCATTCCAATCCATCGCCGCCCAGCGGCGCGGGCGCGATGTGGACGCCCGTGGGCGTATAGCCGAGCCGTAGAATAGTCCAGCGTCCCGACGGAACCGACCAGGCCAG
>CAJBSZ010000215.1 GCA_903958395.1 uncultured bacterium
CGCCACCGGTGCCGTTACGGCCGTCTGCTCTTCGCCACCGGTAACAGGCCGCGGTTGGAACCGGGTGTTCCGGCCCGGCAGGTAGCCTAATTGCCGGGCGACCGAGCGAACGCGGTCCCGTGTTTCCGGGGTAATCCGGGCGCCTTCATCCTTGCCAGAGAGCACCCGCGAGACCGTCGACTGACTCACTCCCGCCGCCCCTGCCACATCCTGGTGCGAAACATAACCATTCATGAACATAACTGATAATGCGTTATGCGCAACAAGTCAAGTGCCACCGGCGACCTCAGAGAAAAGATGGTTTCACGCGAAGACCGTTCGACAGGCTCACGGCAGGTCGCGAAGGCGCGAAGGGTGTGTATTGAATTACAAAACCTTCTCTTCGCGACCTCCTTCGCGTGAGAAAATTCCTTCTCCCCGATAACCAATAACAGATAACCAGTCTCTTCGAGCCCCCAACAACTCAACAACCTGACAACCCAACAACTCTCTTCCTCCTCCATCACCATTCTGCTAGGTTCCATCTCATGGATACCGTGACGGTTGACTGTTACAATACACAAGCCTCCACCTATGCGGACAGATATGAGGCCGCCGATATGTCGGCCATGCACCAACTTCTACTCCGTTACCTGCCGCCACGCTGCCGTGTCCTTGAAATCGGTTGTGGCTCCGGCCGCGATGCCGCCTTCCTGCTCGCCCACGGCTACGACGTCACCGCCACCGACGCCTCGCCGGTCATGCTCACCCTTGCCGCCCAACGCCATCCCGAACTGGCCTCCCGCCTCCATCAACTCTCTTTCCCCACCTCAACAACGCAACCCTTCGACCTGGCTCAGGGCAGGCAACCTAACAACTCAACAACTGCGCCGCAGGCGCCCTACGACGCCATTCTCTCCGTGGCCACGCTCATGCACATCCCCGACCAGGAGCTCTTCGAGTGCGCCACCCAGATTCGCGACCTGCTGGTTGATGACGGGATACTGGTTCTCCAGTTGTCCTTGCACCGGTCTGGACTCAGCAATGGCCGAGATGATACCGGCCGCCTTTACAACGAGCGACCGCCCGAAGAAGTCCAACTCCTGTTCGAGCGATTAGGCTTCCGGTTGGTCGCCCGGGCGGATATTCCCGATTTCCTGAACCGCGATATCCGGTGGTACACGCTTATTCTGCAACGGGCGACGGGGAAGATGGCGCGGTCAGTGGATGAGATCGAGACCATCATTACCCGCGACCGGAAAGATGCCACCTACAAACTGGCCTTGCTCCGGGCCCTGTGCGACATCGCCCAATACGAGTCCCACATGGCCAAGTGGCGTCATGATGGCACCGTCAGCGTCCCTCTCGGCCTCGTTGCCGAAAAGTGGCTGCTCTACTACTGGTCCATCATTGAACTCGATATTCCCGGGGGGAACGTTGTCATACCCCAGAAGAGGGGCCTTGAAGTCAACAAGCCGATAGCCTTCCGACGCGCCGTCCGCGACCTCGCCGCCGCCTATGCGCCCCACAGCGGACTCAGCGCCCTGTACAACGACTACAAGGCAGGCACGGTGCCCGTTCCCTGCCGCAAACTGCTCGACACCGCTCTCAACACGATTGCCAAGACGATCGTGTCCGGTCCGGTAACCTTCACTGGCGGCGCCTTGGAAGGCGAGGGGAGCTACTTCGCCTTTGAGGGGCCGAAGTCCGCCACTAAAAAATGTGTGAGCCCGAAATCTACCTGCGACTCGCTAGGCCTGATCATCGTCCCCGGTGGCGCCTGGCGTGAGATGAGCCTCATTGGCCACTGGGTATCCGAGTCCATTATCCTGCGCTGGGCAGAGCTCACTCACGAGTTATCCGAGAAGCAGGTCCCCGTCAAAGACATCATCGGCCGCCTCTTGATCCGCCCCGTCACCGACCGTGACGTTCAGTTTGCCCGGAAGATCTATGCCGATACGCCCGGCCTCCGCTGTGTCTGGACAGACAAACCACTCAAAAAAGACTTCGCCGTAGACCACACCATCCCCTTCAGCATCAGTCGGAACAACGATCTCTGGAATCTCTTACCCGCCGCCACCGCCGTGAACCTGTCCAAATCCGATAAACTCGTGGCAAAGACAGTGTTATTGAAACAGCGCGATGCCGTCATTCATTGCTGGGAACTACTCCAAGCCCAAGCCTCAGACCGTTTTGAAGCAGAAATCACTCGCGCCCTTTTTCACTCGCCGAAGCCAAATAACCAGAACTGGCAACAGGCGGCCTTTTCCGGTCTGGTTGAGCAAGTTGAGACCCTAGCGCTGCAACGTGGGCTAATGAGATGGGCACTATAAAGGAGTCTGAATGACAACTTTCCGCCATATAATCGGTAAGTCAACTTTGACGGAGGGTATTGCTGTCCCAAAGGAATTAGAGGACTGGATACGCGCACCCAAAGCCGGTGAGAAAAGGGAAATAAATTTATTATTTGATGAGGGTCAGATAAAGGCCACATTGCGAAGGATTGCAAACAGCAGGGGGAATGTTCAGATAAAGTATGAGAACCGGGCCGGCTTCGCTTTTCGAAATTGGATGAGGATAGTATTTGTTGCAACGCAGGCTGGTGCGGTTGGCGAGTATCTTGAATTAACCCGAGTCGACGGTGACACCTTTCGAGTAACTGCATTCCCGCTCAATGTCCAGCCCGCTAAACGACTTGTTGTCACTGAATGGATATGCCTCAAAACAAGCGAACGTATCCTGGATACTCACCCTCCGGTGCGCGAGATTCCGGCCGTTGTGCAGAGCGTTGAATTCAATGCTGATGAGGGGCAGCACTTTTACAATCGGCAATTGTTCAAATATTTCAAGGAGTGGAACTGGGATGCCGAGAAAAGGGTTATTCCGAATCTGCCGTTGAAGAGTGACTTTATAAAAAGTGGGGTTCAGGTTGAAGTCGAGTTCGGTAATGCTCGGACTTACTATCAGGACTACATAAAGTTCTTGTTGGCTCATAATCAGGAAGTGGCATCGGTCGGCGTGTTAATTGTGCCAACGGAAGGTTTTGCGCGAATGCTCTGTGCGGTTGGGCGCAAGAAAGCCGAAGCCAAGGGGAGGCATTCATATAGTGGCATGATTCACCTCGAAAAAGTGCGACGCGAGTTAGATTATCTGGCCTTCATGTTGCGAATGCCGCTGGCAATTGCAGGGATAGGTCCAGATAAATGACGAAACGGGAAACGAGTCAAAGAAATGCATGAGAATCTCCGTGTAATGCTAACACGGCCTCTGGTAGTCTGGCGTAATGAAGAGAGCCTATTATTCTGATACGATCCTGTCGTTTCTGGCAACAGAGCCTCGCGCTATTCAGGGCGACTTGAATACGAATTCAGGGGGACCCGTTGAACCGGCTCAAAAAGACGCGTGGGCACACCAGATTAAACTCCTGCAATCTTTACTGCCTGGGCTCTCTGGGAAGATCTACTTCGAGTATTCCATCCCCAGAATGGGGCGGCGGATTGATGTGGTTCTTGTCATTGGTGCCGTTGTCTTTGTTCTAGAATTTAAGGTTGGGTCGAATGCTTTTGCGCCTTACGCCGCAGATCAGGTTTTGGATTATGCTCTAGATTTGAAGAATTTCCATGAGACAAGCCATCATGTAACAATTGCTCCCGTTCTTATCGCTACGGAATCTGATGCCGTTAGTTTTCAGATTGTTACGACTCCTCAAAACGATAAATTGTTGTATCCGATTAGGGTCAGCCCCAGTCAATTGAAAGATTCCATTAACCAGATCTTAGAATTTACTATTGAGGAACCGATTAATTCAGCGGTATGGGAGCAGGGTGGGTATAATCCTACGCCCACGATAATTGAGGCCGCCTTAGCGTTGTATCGGGGTCATTCCGTTAAAGAGATTTCTCGCAGCGATGCGGGCGCAAAAAATCTTCACGAAACAACAGAGGCAATTTCTGAGGTGATAACTTCAGCGCGGGAGAATTCTCACAAAGCAATTTGTTTTGTTACTGGTGTTCCTGGCGCCGGAAAAACACTAGTTGGACTCAATATTGCCACCAAGCATTTGCGTCAGGATAAGGATTCGTTGAGCGTTTTTCTTTCGGGGAATGGACCACTGGTGAAGATCTTGCAGGAGGCTTTAGCCAGGGATCTCGCGGCTCGAAAAAAACTTGAAGGCAAGCGTATCAACAAAAAGGATGCGCACAGTACGGTAAAGGCTTTTGTACAAGCTATACATCATTATAGAGATGAGGCTTTGATTAGTCAGCTTCCGCCCGCGGATCATGTTGCACTTTTTGATGAGGCGCAGCGCGCTTGGAATCTCGATCAAACGGCAAGTTTCATGAAGCGGAAAAGGCAGCGCCCCGGCTTCAAAATGTCGGAACCGGAATTTCTTATCTCGTATTTGGATCGGCATCCCGATTGGGGTGTCATTGTGTGCCTTGTTGGTGGTGGGCAAGAGATCAACACTGGGGAAGCGGGTATCGCGGAATGGATAGATGCGCTGAATAGATCTTTCCCGAAGTGGCACATCCACATTTCGGCTCGGCTTACTGATAGCGAATATGGAGCCGGTGCCATTTTGAAGTGTATTTCTAATCGGCCCAACGTTGTGTATCGGGATGACTTGCACCTTTCGGTGTCGATGCGATCTTTTCGGGCAGAGAATGTTTCGCTGTTAGTGAAGCAACTTCTTGATTTGGAAGTGGATCGGGCGAGGGAGACTTTGGGCAAGCTCAGGCATAAATACCCAATCGTTATTGCCAGAGATGTTGCCAAGGCCAAGGAATGGTTAAGGTCCAAGGCGCGGGGTACAGAGCGGTACGGCATGGTTGTGTCGTCTCAGGCCGAGCGGCTTAAGCCACATGCGATCGACGTTAAGAGTCCAATGAATCCAATCCATTGGTTCCTTGACGTGAAGGAAGATGTCAGGTCTTCATATTATTTGGAAGATGTGGCTACAGAATTCAGCATTCAGGGATTGGAATTAGATTGGGCCTGTGTCACTTGGGATGCGGATTTCCGCTATGCAAAGGACGGATGGGTGCATCGCTCATTCTGCGGATCTAAATGGCAGAGGATCAGCAAACCTGAGCGCCAGATCTATCTCAAAAACGCTTACCGAGTGCTTTTAACAAGGGCGCGTCAGGGCATGGTGATTGTGGTGCCAGAGGGGAGTCCAGATGATCCATCGCGAGATCCGGGTTTCTATGATCCCACTTATGCATATCTGAAGGCCATTGGATTCGAAATAATTTAGAGGACGAGTTGACATCGTCACACCCTTCCTATTGTTTGTAAATATTTCACCAATTGCGCTAGCCAAGCATCCGAGAAGCAACTACATTCCCTCTGTGTTTCGCTGCTTGTCACATCAGTCATTTGTGTGGACCTTACTGGGAGTTGCATGAAACGTTCGTTAAGCGATCTTATCAGCGATATCGTCAAGTTCCGCGATGAACGCGATTGGAGGCAGTTCCATACCCCTAAAGATCTCGCCGCCGCTATTGCCATCGAATCCGCCGAACTTCAGGAACGCTTTCTCTGGAAATCCGAGGCCGAAATCACCGCCGAACTCGCTGATCCCGCAAAACGGCAGTTGGTGGTCGAGGAAGTTGCCGATGTCCTGATGTTCGCACTCCTCCTGGCTGACCGCCTGAATATCCCGGTCGAAGAGGCCATCCAACAGAAATTAGTCGCCAATGCCCTGAAATATCCTGTGGCCCAATCC
>CAJBSZ010000216.1 GCA_903958395.1 uncultured bacterium
CCCGTGGATACACGGACGGCGAAATGGATAGCCGCCCAGATGGATATGAAAGATTACTCCGCGCAAATGTTCGCTCCGCCGTCCATGTATTCATGGGCGAGGCGGGCGTGACATTTGCGCTCTCCTTTGCGGTTTTCGCGATAAAGTATTCCCTTCTTAATTTAACACGTGTGGGTTTTACCCGCACCGGCGGTCGGTCCGGCGGGCTTACTCACTACTAAATTAAGGTCTGTCCCTTTGCTTCATTATAATTTCGAAACGATGGTCCATCGTCCGGCAAACGGCCCGGAGTTCCTCCTCCAGCGCATCGCGCCGCGCCTCCAGCTTTCCGGGTTCCAAGACGCAATCCCTCTGGCTCTTCACGTATGGTGGCAGTCGCTGGCCGCCCGCCTGGGCCTTTTCGACTGCTTCAAGCACTGCTTTCTTTACGGCTTCAGGGTCTGACGGATCCCCTCCCCTGCTGCTGAACCCATATTTGAAGGTGGCGATCTCCCGCAACTCCTCGCCGATCTCATGAATCTGCCCAGCAATCTCGGTGGCTTTCGCCGACTGCCGGTACTGCGGAGTGTTCGTAACCGTCGCCAGATTGACGCCCGTCCGAAACTCATCGGCGGAATAATGTCCAACAACCTCTCCGTCGATCTTCAACTCATAAGCGCCTTTTTCCAAACCCCGGACAAGCAGGATTTGTTGATTGAATTCCTCGGTGAAGGGCACCAGCCGCAGGGCTTCTCTCGCCTTCGGAGGGGGCACGAGGGGTAAGGCCCCTTCCCTGCAATCAAATCCGATGCCCGCACCCTCACGCATCACTCCTGTCACGGTACAGTTCACCAGCCCTGTCGCCAAACGCGTGGCAGCATCCAGATCGATTTTAGAGACATACGGCGACATCCCCTGGCTCTTGAGGAATGAATAGGCCATAACGAAATGCCCCACTGGACCTGGATGAACACGGTCGTTCCATTTTTTCCCCGAGCCCACAAGTGAGAACGAAGGGGATTTCGCCTGCTCACGGCGGTTAATCTCATTCATCATCCCGTAGGTCTCAACAAGACCGGCCTGATAGTCCTTTGAAAATTGCCGGACCTTCTCCGCACAACACCCCAGCCCGCCGTTGACTCCCGTCAACACCTCGCTGTTTCCTCCGCTGATCACCGCCGTCTCGTCATAGATGGAGGGCGTCATCAGAATAACCCGAGCATCTCCTCTCTTCAGTTGGCTGATGATTCCTGCCATCTTCTCGCTATAGAGATCCAGACACGCCGCTCGTGCCGACGCGACCGAGGTCGGAACCTTGGCCAGGCCGAGCCGCCCGCAATAATCCGCCGCGAACCCCTGCCAACGTTTGGGATCCTTTTCAAGTTCCTCAATCTTGTCGCCGTAGAGTTTCCGCCCGACATCATTCATCCCCAACATCACGGAAACCGTAGTCGGCTTCCACGCAAGCACATCCGCCTCGATCCGGAACTTGGCGCTGCGAACAATCGCTTCCGCCCGATCCCCTCCTACGCCGCAATTTTGAAAGCGTATGTGCCGGTCCGGAAACCGTGTGGCATAGAAAAGCCGGATGACCCCATGATACTCGCCTCCTTTGGTAATGCTGTCGCCCAGGAAACAGACCACCTCTCCATCCCGGAAGGGCTCTCCCCACACCGAGGAAACAAGATTTATTAAGCAAAATGCCGTTGCTATAATCCAGGCTCTCATCGATTTTCCTTTTTTATATTGTCCGACTCCTAATCCGCCACACGTGTGTTGGCCCAATCAATGGGAGGAGTCCAAACCTTTCACCAGGAATGAATAGCTCCCGGAACCCAGTGTGATCAGCAGCCGATCGTTCTCTTGAGCAGGCGTGGAAACGCCATCGACTGATCCGACAGGTTTCCCGTTCTGCCAAAGAATCTTTCCTGCTTCGCTGACGATCGCATCCTTTTTCCCGAGCAGTGGCAGCCGGAAGAGGGCGGTGGCGTTGGGCGGGATCACGATGTCATACGCCATGCCGTTGTCTGTCATCCGCCAACCGCTGTGATATCGTCCCATTGGGGAGTCGTAGTCGAGTTGGGCAAACTTAATTTGCTCTGGGACTGGATAAGGGCTGATCACGGCCTTGCGGAAGCCTGGTCCTTCACCCAATACCCCTTCGACATGCA
>CAJBSZ010000217.1 GCA_903958395.1 uncultured bacterium
CGGCTCTGGCATTGGACGCCTCGCCCTACCCGAAGACATCGATGATTTGTATAGATTTCCAGGTAGGGCGAAGCCTTCCAGCCTTCGTAGCCCCTCCGGCGGAGTAGGCCCGGCTGAGCCGCGTCAATACAGGGTATTCCGGTGAAAATGCACTGTCGTCGGCCTCTTAGGCGAGGATTTGGCTTGCGGCTAGACCTCTTGTTTGAGACCAATCTTAACCATGAATATCAACCTATCCACCGCCCGCGCCAGCCAAACCAAACAGATCGACCTCACCCGGCTTCCGGTGACGCAGGTGGACAAGGGCTCCAAGGGAGCTGGAATATTTCTCATGATCTTCGCCTGCCTCTGGGGCGGGATCCCGACCTTTGTCCTGATGAGGGCCGCTTCCTCCGGACCTCTGCAGCCGGGACTCTGGGGCCTCCTGATTTTCGGCGTCATCGGGATCGGAATCTTCCTCGGCGGTCTCTATCTCCTGACCACCTGCACCACCACCAGCCTTTCTCTCGAAGCCGTGGGTGTGACAAAGCAATCCCTATTCGGAACCAAACAGTGGACCGCACGCCTGTCGGAGTTCATCGGAGTTCGTTACCGGAGCGAATACCATTCCGGCGGCGAGGACAACCCCTCCTACACGCTCTACATCGTCGAACTGCTCCACAAAACCGATTCAAAGAAAGTGGTACGGCTGTATGAGTCACGGATGGACTTCGGCGTCCGGGGTATCTGGGAGAACGCCTGCCGCACCCTGAACCTGCCCGCCGTGGAGGGCGATGGAGCCAATCTTGTCAGCCGCGCGGTCGAGGATCTCGATAAATCCGTGAAGGATCTTGCGCGTGAAGGCAAACTCCAGGTGAAGTTCGACCTCTCAAAACCGCCCCCGGCAGGACTGTCCCTGAAAGTGGACGGCACATTCCTTGAACTTTCGATCAAAACGAAGAAAGGCTCCTCATTTATCGGCAGTCTCTTCGGCCTCGTTTTCTCAGGCGTCTTTATCTATATCGGATTCTTCGTCAAAGAGTGTCCACTCCTCTTCGGCATCGTGGGCTGCGTGATCATGCTGATTGTCATCCTCGCGGTAATCTGGTCACTCATCACCACGGAACAGATCCGTGTGGCGAAGGACGAGATTCATGTACGCCGCCAGACACCCTGGGGCCCGACAAAGGGCACACGGATCGACACCACCGGCGTGGAGATCGTCCGGATCGGCAAAAAGGATGGCCAGGGATCCGAAGGCATTCTGATCGAAACCGATAGCGGCACCCTCATCATCGCAACCGGTCTTTCCGCCCCTTGCCTGGAGTGGCTCAAAAATTGTATCCTGAAGGTCATCACGGCGTAGCGGAACTATGACTACTCTTCGATTACCGGCGGAATGGGAGGAGCAGGATGGCGTCCTGATGGCGTGGCCGCATGCGGGAACGGACTGGAACCCGGTCCTGTCCCGCGTGCAGGAAACCTCCGCCCGGATCATCGCCGAAGCCAGCCACCATGCCCGCGTCCTTCTGGTCACCAACGCCCCGAATGAGGTTCGACATGCCCTCAGCCAGACCCATGCCCTCCTAAGCCGCATCAGCTTCTGCCCCATCCCCTGCGACGATATCTGGGCGCGTGATTTCGGGCCGATCACCCTCTTCGAAAATAACCGTCCGGTTCTCCTGGATTTCGAATTCAACGGCTGGGGCGGAAAACACAAGGCCAGCCTCGACAATGCGATTTCCAAAAAATTGAAGGAGCAGGGTTTTCTTTGCAGCACCCCACTGCGCTCCCTCCCCATGATTCTGGAAGGCGGCAGCATCGAGAGTGACGGACACGGCACCCTGCTCACCACAACCTCCTGCAACCTCAACCCCAACCGGAACCCCCACATGACCCGCGTGGATATCGAACTCGCCTTCCAGCGCCTCCTCGGTGTTTCCCGCGTCCTCTGGCTGAACCACGGGTATCTGGCCGGGGACGACACGGACGGACATATCGACATGCTGGCCCGCTTCGCCCCGCATGACACCCTTCTCTATCAAGCCTGTGATGACGCCACCGATGAGC
>CAJBSZ010000218.1 GCA_903958395.1 uncultured bacterium
TCTAAGCCGAGCGAAACACGTCTCGGATTCCCCTCCAGGAAAGGTGTTTTGCGATTTTTAAAAATGGGGTACTCGCCATTATTAAAAATCGCAAAACATTTTCTTCTCTCTCTTTTTCTCTCCGTTTTCTCTAGCGAAGCGGGTGGTAAATCTTTATTAGGAGTGCGTATGGATACTGACAAGATCATCAAGTCTGCTGAAAGTGTGCGCGCGGCCTTTCCCGCCTTCCATCCCAGGCTGGCTCTTGTCATGGGCTCCGGTTGGCGTGAGGTGGCGGACGGATTCACGGTGAAGCATTCGCTGGATTTCGTGGATATTCCGGTTTTGGGTGCGCCCCAGGTCGCAGGACATGGCGGACAACTCCTGCTGGCGGAGCAGGGGGGTGTTGAACTTCTGATATTTGCAGGACGCCGTCACTGGTATGAAGGCGCTGGCTGGGAGCCCATCGCCTTTCCGGTCTGCCTGGCCAAAACCATGGGGGCGCAGGGCATGGTCCTGACCAATAGCGCAGGGGGCATTAATGCCCGGTTCCGGGCAGGTGCTGTCATGGTTATCGACGATCATATCAACCTGATGGGGACGAATCCATTGATTGGTCCGCATCATTCCTTCTGGGGGCCGCGTTTTCCGGACATGACCGGTGTGTATGATGCGGACTACCGGTGCCGGTTGGATGAGGCCGGGAAGCGGGCGGGGCTGAAGCTGGAGCACGGTATTTATATGGCCGTTACGGGTCCTTCGTACGAGACGCCGGTTGAGATTAGTGCCTTCCGGAGGCTGGGTGCCGATGCCGTGGGGATGTCCACCGTGCCTGAAGCCATTCTGGCGCGGGCGGCCGGGTTGAAGGTGGCGGGACTGTCTTGTATCACCAATGCGGCGGCAGGAATGGGGCAGGCGCTGTCTCACGAGGAGGTGCTTGCCGGGGCCAAGGCCGCCATTCCTGGATTAACGCGGTTGTTGAAGGAATTTGTGGGGGTGGTATGAAAAAAAAGATATCTCACGCGAAGACGCGAAGGCGCGAAGGGGAAAAAAGCCTGAAGGAATCTGGGCAAGGCCGGCGGCTCGTTGCGGTTGCGTTGCGTGCTGTTCAAAATAGTTATTCCCCTTATTCCAAATTTCCGGTGGGTGCCGCCCTGATGTCGGTCAGGGGCAAGGTTTACACGGGCTGTAATGTTGAAAATGCCTCTTATGGCCTGACGATGTGCGCGGAGCGGGTCGCGGTGCTCAAGGCCGTTTCTGAAGGAAGTCTGAAATTCAAGGCGTTGGCGGTAGTTGGCGGTCGCGGCAAGGCAGCGTGCCCCTGCGGCGCCTGCCTCCAGGTTCTCGCCGAATTCTGCGCCCCGGACTTTCCGATTTATCTGGCTCCTTTGGACAAACCCGGCCGGATCGAGAGTCTCACGCTCGGGGATCTTCTGCCGCATACCTTCAAGCTATGAAGACCTTTGCATTGTCATGGGCCGGTGTTTGCCCCGTTGCAGAAGGTGCAATTGAGGCTGTTCGCCGGCTTCAGGATGCCGGATTCATTGCCTATTGGGCCGGCGGGTGTGTGCGCGATCTCATTCTTGGCCGACAGCCGAAAGACTTTGATATCGCCACCAATGCCATTCCCGACAAGGTGATCGAACTGTTTCCGGAGGCCGTGTCGGTTGGAAAATCCTTCGGGGTCATACGGGTGCCGGTTCAGGGAAACTGGTATGAGGTGGCGACCTTCCGGAAAGATGCGCCTTACGAGGATGGGCGCCATCCGACTCAGGTGACCTTCTCTGATCCCGAAACCGACGCCCAGCGCCGTGATTTTACGGTGAATGCCCTGTTTTATGATCCGCTCAAGGGACAGGTTCTGGATTATGTGGCGGGCAGCGACGACATTGCCCGGGGCCTGATCCGGGCGGTGGGCAATCCCGGCGAGCGGTTCCGGGAAGACCACCTCCGCCTGTTGCGGGCGGTGCGGTTTGCCTCCTCCCTGGGATTTGCCTTGGAGCCTGCGACGGCGGCCGCAATCCGCGAAACCGCAACCCGGATCACGCTCATCAGCGCCGAGCGAATCCGGGAGGAGCTCAGCCGGTTATGGGTTGAAGCGAAGCGGGCAGGCGACGCCCTCATTCTCCTGCGGGATCTCGGGCTTCTCCCGGTAATTCTTCCCGAGATCGCGGCCATGCAGGGAGTTGAACAGCCGCCCGAATATCACCCCGAGGGTGACGTTTTCCAGCATACCGTGGTGATGCTGAATGAGATGCGAACCCACGACACTCGGCTGGCTTGGGCGGTGCTGCTTCATGATGTCGGCAAGCCGCCCACCGCGCAGCTCAAGGACGGCCGCTGGCGGTTCGAGTGCCACGCCAATGTGGGGCAGGACGCCGCCCGCGACATCATGCAACGGTTGCGATTTTCCAATGACGACATGGATGCCATTGCGTTCATGGTGGGCAACCATATGCGATTTGTGGATGTCAAGTCCATGCGGCGCGCCACCCTGCGGCGATTGGTAGGGGCTCCCACCTTTCCGATGGAGTTGGAGTTGCACCGGCTGGATTGCGCGTCCTGTCATGGTGATCTGACGAATTATGACTATCTGGGCGAATTCCGGAAACA
>CAJBSZ010000219.1 GCA_903958395.1 uncultured bacterium
GGCATGGTGGTGCCCGGTGTTGTTGTGGTGGTGCGTTTGGGTGTGGAACTCTTAGTCGAAGGGGTAGAGGCGGCGCCGATCAGGGCGTTAAGCATGGAGGCCACTTCCTCGGCGTCGGCAAATTCGAGCCGGATTACCTCAACGGCCACATCCGGGGCGGTGGGTACATCCAGCGCCGCCACCACCTGCTCGAAGAACCGCATATTTTCAGGGCGGGTGATGATGATCAGGGAACCGGTGCGGTCATCGGCGATGATTTTGACATTGCCGCGAATCATCCGCCCATCCTCGGCTTCGGCTTCCGCCGGGGCGGCGGTTGTCCCGGCCGGGGTGGTGGGACGGGCCCGGATGACGCCCGGGATTGTGGGGATGGCCGGCGTTGTGTCAACGCCAGGTGCTCCGGAGTCCCTAAGTCGCCGGACGGTGGGCTGCTTTTCTTTTTCCTTCTGGTCGGCGATAATTTCCTCCAGCTTGGTTTTAATTTCCGTGGCCTTGGAGTTCCGCATCTGGAGGATGTGGATGGATTCCTTGATGTCGAGCGGTTGGTCGATTCGGAGAAGGATATCCTTGATTCGGTTGATGTTCACTCCGGCGTCAGCCACAAGCAGGCTGTTGATCCGCTCCAGGGGCAAGACTTTTCCGTAAGGATGGATCAGGCCTTGAATCGCCTTCTGGGCTTCTGCGGGATCAATGTGTTTGAGTGAAATGACTTCGCTGACCAAATCGTCGGTTTCCGGGTGGGCAACCTGATCCACCTGGTTGGATTGAATGGTAAGTCCCTCTATAGGGGCGGCGGTTATCGGGACGGCCTTAACGAATTTATCGCCCTGATTGATCAGGGCGATATTGTTCATGGCGAGGACGGTCTTGATGGCTTGAATGGCCTCGGGGATGGTGAGTTGGGACTGGCTGCGCAAGGTGATGGTGGCGGTGATGGCGGGTGCCTGAAGGAGGGTTCGGCCGGTCAACTCGGAGCAATAATATTGGAGCACCATGTCCAATGCGGCGGCGTTGAATTTAAGTTCCACGGTTCGGTTGGTATCGAGGCCGGTCACGGCGGGACGGGGCGTCTCGGCAGGGAGGGTGGATTTTGCCCGCAGGCCCGGCATTTGGGGTACCTGTGCCAGAGTCAGTAGAGAGAAGGATCCGGCAAGCATCATCATCCCGAGCCGGACTTTTTGTTTACTGGGAAACGACGTCATTTTTCGGGCCCTTGCTTTCGATTTTTGTCACGCCACCCGGTGGTGGAACCCGGGAGTACGAACAGTACACCGTGAATCCCCCCCGCAAAACCTTCTTTTCGTTCGGAGAAATCGTCAATTGACTGACGTCTAAAATAACATCTTCCTTCTGGATATCAAACAGGAAACGGGTCAGGGCTTCCAGTTTGCCTTCCCATTTGCAGTTCACCGCCACCTCGTACATGTTGCCCCGGAGCGTTTCCTTCTCGGCTTCCCGGCTGATGAGGTTAAGGCCGTTTACCCGGGCCAGTTTCTCGATGAGAATCTGGAGGTCGGTGGTCACATCCTTGCCCTGGGGATGGGTGGGTAGTTTTTTCTTCAGTTCGGAAAGTTTGGCTTCCCAGCGTGAAGACTGGGCGATCAGACGTTTTTGATTACCCACCTGACGCATGGATTCCGCTTTCTTGCCTTCCAGCAGGGCCCACTCCTTAAGCGTAGGCTCTACGAGCAGATAGGTGAGGCCACCCAGCGCCGCGACGCCGGCGATCCAGGCCAGGATCATTTCCCGGGAGGATATTTTCATGGCTTTTCACCCCCGGGTATGGTGCAGACAATCTTGAATTCCTCGCCCTGGGGGATGTGCCGGGTGCGGGGAAGTTCCGTGGCGCTGAACAGCTCGGATTTCTCCAGATCCTTCTTGAAGTCGGCGACCAGGGAGTATGTTTCCGCCTGGCCGGTCATCTCAAGCGTTTTGTTTTTATAATAAATAAAGGATTTGAGCTCAATACCCGGCGGGAGCCGGTCGCTGATTTCCCGCAGGCATTCCAAGCCTGACCGGGAGCGATCCATGTATTTCAAGAGATCCTGGGTTCGGTCCCGGATCGCCCGCACCTTTTCGGAGGGTCCCTTGAGTTCAGCGAGCTCTTTTTCCATCGAGGACAGTTGCTGTTTTTGAACCTGGATGCCGCCAAACAGGATGGCCATTCCGAAGAGCCAGAGGCCGGCAACCAGAAGGGACGACGCGATGATCCGGCGACGAGTCCGCCTGGCGATTTCAGTCTCCTGCCAGGCTTTGGGCGCCAGATTCATGGTATTGTCGGTTCGGCTTTCGGCCCGGCGCAACAGTCCCTCGGCCAGGGAGGGTAGGGTGGACAGTGAATGAGGGTGAACCACCACAGAGAATGACTCGGAAAAGCGTTGCAGCAGGGCGGTGGGAGGCTCGCCCGGATGCCAGAGGGAAATCTCCGCCAGATGACTGCCGTTCGGATCCAAATCCAGGGAGGACAAGGTGAAGATGGTTTCGCGCGCGACCTCCTCATCGATCTCTTCGGGGGGCAGATCCTCCATGCCGCTCAGGGAGCGCATGGCTACGGGAACTCCAGCGGTGGCGACGATGATGTCACAGGCTGAATCCTCGAGAATGAGGAAGACCTGGGAGCCGGTTGGGTGAACCTTTCCAGAATCCTTCAGCAGTTGCCACCAGCCCAGCAGGTTGATATCCACCCACTTCGGCTTGATTCCCGCCGCCTTAAGGCCCCCGGCAAGCTGGTCGAGGGTGTCGGTCCGGATCGCGCTCAGGAGCAGACGGCTACGGCCTTCATGATCGGCGAGCAATTCATAGGAGATAGCCGATTCATCTGCCGGGAAAGGGGAAAATTTATCCACCTGAAGTTCCGCCATGCTGGCGAGTTCTTCCGGGCTGCCGGAGGGCAATTCGGCAATCCGCAACAACACCCAGGAAGCGGGAATGCCGATGCAGACGGGGGCGGGAAGGTGACCGCAGGCTTTCCGGACATCCACCGCGAGCCGATCCGGCTCAGCCTTGAATCCGGCCAGCAGGTTTTTTTGATTCTCGCCGGGGTCAAAAATGGCGGAATGCGCGGCAACCGGGACTTGCTTTTCACCGGTTTTATGCCGGACGACCCACTCCAGGGAGCGGGCTCGCACTGCCAGACTTGTAAGGGCTTTTACCGCCATAATCACCATTATCTGCGTATTGCCGGCATCGTTGTTCCCGATATTTGGGTTCCCAGCATCGCCGTCATCCGGTACTCCACACCATGAGCCCGACCCGTGGAACGGATCCGGAGCACCGAAGACGCCGTTCCCACCAGGGTTCGCAACCGTTGTTGCTCTTCAGGCGTGATCTTGGCCAGATCCGGAACCCGGCCAAACAGGTTGTTTACATCCGTGAAGAAGTAATCTTCACTCATTTCAGCGCCGCCTGTCAAACCTTCTCTACCCCCGCGCTCCCGTTCCGCGATAATGGCATCCGCGAGGGTGTCGTCAATTCCGGGCAGTGTCATCAAGACCCGTTTCGGAGCGGCATTGATATTCACCTGCTCCCCGGTTTCAGGGATGGCGGTCAGGAGATCGGAGATTCCGGTGATCAGGGGACTATTGGTGTTTCCCTCCTCGCTATAGCCTCCATAAAGAATGGCGTGGCTGAATCCCTTGATGAGCAGGAGCTCCTCGACTGTGTCGAGATTGGCGAACATGCCGGCTGGAGTGGTGCCCGTGCGGGGGGTGGCCGTGCCCGGTCTGATCGTTCCCGGGGCGATGTTCTCCTGAGTCGTGACGGCCGGATTCGCGGTTGGGGAGCGGCCGATGGTGGATTTCCCGGTGTGTCCGCGCGCCTTGTACGGCGGAGTGAGGCGACTGTAGTAATCGTCGGATTCCGCCCCGTCCAGGTTTGGTTGGTCGTCAGAATCACGCCAGTCGTTAAAGCAATCAATCAGTTCGGGCCAGAGTTCTTCGGGCACCCCGCAGACCTTGAAAATGCGTTCCCAGTCGTCATCCCTCAGGGCATTGATGTTCCGGAGCCCGGGTTCGGGAAGAATATCCAAGGTAAAGGATCCTTCCCCCAGGTTTTCCGTTAGCCCCATGACGGCATATCCCTGACGGAGACGCTTGGCGGCGGAATACCAGTACTTGCCCTTCATCTCATCGGTATCGCCCTTGCCTTTGACTTCCGAGCTATGGGAGAGCAGCGCTTGGGCGTATTCGATTCCGGCCTTGGCCAGATACTCGGATTTGAGTTTCTTGCGAACATACGACACGATTTTCGCCTCCACATGCATTTCATAGGCGAAGCCGCCGATCAGCACGGAGAGCAGGGCTATAACCCAGAGGACAATAATGAGAGCCGATCCCCGTTTCATCGTATCCCCTGTCTGGCGATGGGAATGTCCACCAGTCGCCGCATTTCGATGGGAGGTTCCCCTTCATCCAGGGGTTTCAGGAAGAGGGTCACCTGAACAAATCGCGGGAGATGGTTGGTCAGATCGCCGCCCACGACGCAGCGTCCTTCCCATTTATCCATCCATTCGATTTTTTCGTTTTCGAAATCGTTTGTAGCCACCTGGATATTCAAGCCGACAACCCGGTCAGAAAGGAGTTGGGGCTCAAGTTCGTCAGGATCGAAATCCTCTGTCTGGAGATATTCATCACCCCAGGCGGTATAAAATGCCCCCGGACTTCCACTCCGGTCTGTTCCGATGAAAAAGCGGATGTGATGGAATGTTTTGGCCATATAGGTGTCGGACCCCACCAGGTCGGAGCCTTCCTTGACCCACGACAGGCTGTCCTGGCTATTGGCGCCGCTGCCTTTTTTCTTTAGAAGCAATCCGTCCTCGGGTCCCCGATAACGTGCTGACCGCAAGGCGCCTACCAGTTGTTCTATGACAAAGTCTCCGGCATGGAGATCTCGGGTCAGCGCCGTTCCGCGTTGCCAAGCCTTGCTAACTGAAGCCAGCAGACTGAAGGCGGCCGCAGCCACTAACGTCATCACCGAGAGGGCGACGAGGATTTCGATGAGGGTGAAGGCGCGGCGAGGAGTGAGAGGTGAGACGTGAGATGTGAAACGCTGCAACATCCTGCATCTCACGTTTAACATTTTACGTCTCACGCTTAACATCTTACGTCTCACAATCCACTGACATCATTGGTATAATACAAATACGTTGTCACTTCCTCGAAGGCCGCTTTGCCTTTGGCGGACCAGGTGACCCGGCTGTTGACGATCATCAGGTCTTCCTTGTCGGCGCTTCGTTCCGATGTGCGCTGATAGGAGAATCCATTCGGATAGTTGATCGGGCCGATATTCAGGTTCAGGGGCGTGAGGTCTTTCTCTCCCTTTTTCTGGATCACCAGAAGGGGATATTCCAATTCCCCGGTTTCAAGAATCCGGCGGGCTTCATAGTAATTCTTTGCCGTTCGAACCACCGCCAGACAGCGCGAGGTCGCTGTCATCAGGACGCCGGCCGCCACCGTCAGGATGGCCAGTGCCATCAAGACCTCAATCAGGGTCATGCCGGATTTTCTCATTCCCCCTCTTTTCTCACCTTGGGTGATGCCACGGCGTCCACGGTGATGACCATGACGCTGCCGAATTCGTCCCGTACGCGAACCTCGTAGGGATTACAGCGTCCGTTGGACTGATAAATGACGACGGCGGATTCATCTGAGATCCCGCTTTTCCGGTGTTCAACCTGAATGGCCTCGATGCGGACGGAATCCAGTTGCCGGGTGAGGGTGACCGGCGGCGGGGCACTTGAAACGGGTTCACTGGCGCCGGCGGACAAGGTCGGGTCGGTCGGCGGTGGCGAATCCTGGAAGCCGCGGTCTGAAGGAAGCGGGGGTGGGACGGCATGCAGGGGGGCGACGGCGACGGTATTGGCGCCTTTGTCCAGGGTCAGCGTCATTTCCTGATTCCTCAGAATCGCCATAGTCCGGGCATAATTTCCAGCCATGACGATGGTACGGGCTCCCACACGAAGCCGGTTACCTCGTATGGATTTCACGAGCGAGGGCATGGCGACGATTGTTGAAATCCCAAGGATGGCCAGCACCATCAGGATTTCAACAAGGGTGAAGGCGCGGCGGGAGAAAGGATGAAGGATGAAGGATGAATGATGAATGAGGGGAATGGAACTGTTGGATGTTGAATGTTCGATGTTCAATGTTGGACGTTCGGGTGTTTCTCTTAGTTGGTGATGTCGTCTGCGGAACCGGACTGGCCATCCGGGCCAGCGGAGGATAATTTGTAGTTCTCGCCTTGGAGCGAGTATGAGAAGTCGGTTCCCCAGGCATCCTTCGGCATACGGCCATCCTTCATGTACGGGCCGTTCCAGTTGCTCTCATTGCCCTTGGTAAGCAGGTTCTGGAGCGATTGTGGGTAGATGCCGTTATCCACCTCATAGGTGTCAATGGCCGTTCCAATGGCCTGGATACTGGTGCGGGTTGCCTGGATGCTCGCCGTTTTGGTGCGCCCCTTCAGGCTGACCACCGCCACGCCGGCCAGAATGCCGAGAATCGCCACCACGAGCAGGATTTCCACCAGGGTGAAGCCGGCGCGCGAATTCTTGTTTTCAGGGTTCAGTAACAGAGTTGATACGAGTTTATTCATGAGGTTCTCCTTGGTTTATACTCCCAGTCCATTTGTAACGTTAAAGACGGCCATGACGATGCTGACGGCGATAAATCCGACCAGAAGGGCCACGACCACAATCAAGATGGGTTCCAGCGCCGTGGTGAAGAGTTTCACATTGCGGTTCAGTTCATTCTCATACCGGTGGGCAATGTGTTTCAGGGCGCCCGCCATGTCGCCGGTTTGTTCGCCGATCGCCAGCATATCGGTCATGAGAGGGGGGAACACCTTGCCCGCAGCCAGCGGCCCGGAGATGGTGGTGCCATCCGTGACCCGCTCCTTGGCATTCCGGATTTCGGCGGCGATAACCACATTGCCGATGGTGTTTTCCACAATGGTCAGGGCCTGAAGGGCCGGGACGCCGTTATTGAGCAGTGTGGCCAGGGTTCGGGCAAAATTGGCGTAGGTGCTGGAGGCGACGATTCCCTTGATGAAGGGAGTCTTGAGCTGCATCCGGTGCCAGCGCTGTTTTCCGGTTGGAGTTTGGAGTGCCCGGCTCAGGAGAACGCCGCCGCCGACCAAGCCTGCGAGAGCCAGCCATCCGTATTTCAGAAGCCATTCGCTCATTCCGATCAGCATGCGGGTGGGAAGCGGCAGGGTACTACCCAGTTCGAGGAAAATGGACGAGAATTTCGGGATGACGAAGACCATGGAGAAGATCATTGTGGCAAAGCCCATGAATAGGACAATGGCGGGATAGACGAGTGCCATCACCACCTTTTCCTTGAGATCCTGAAGCCGTTCATAATGCTCGACCAGGCGGGTCATGACTTCCGACAGTGCGCCGCTGGCTTCCCCCACCTTCACCATACTGACATACAGGGAGGGAAAGGATTTGGGATGTTTTGCCATGGAGTCGGAGAGCGGGGTGCCCTGGATAATCTGATCCCGAATGTCGCGGATGATGATGTCGGAGTCATTTCCCGTTTTGCGGTTGGCCAGCGTGGTGAGGGCCTGGCCCAGGTTCATGCCCGAGGCCAGCAGGTCGCTGAGTTCCGTGGAGAAGGTCAGGACATCCCGCGTTTTCATCTTGGGCGTCTTGTTAAAACTGAAGCTGAGCTTGGGTGCGGGTTTGGATCGCGAGGTCGCCGCCGGGGTCGCCGCTACGCTGCCCGCCGTAATGGAAACCGGGATCAGTCCGAGTTTTTCAACCTGGCGCAGGGCCGTCAGCCGGTCATTGGCCTCGAGTGTGCCCTCAACCCGCTTCCCAGCCTTGTCTTTTGCGCTGTATTTGAAGTTAGCCATTAGTCCGCTTCTTCCGACACGCGAACCACTTCCTCGACTGTCGTCATGCCTTCAAGAACCTTGGACCAGCCGTCATCGCGGAGAGTCAGCATACCTTCCTCGACGGCCTTCTGTTTAATGGCATTCGAGGAGGATCGTTGGAGGATGAGATGCTCGATGCCTTCCGTGATCGTGAGCAGTTCGTAGAGGCCGGTTCGGCCCCGGAAGCCGGTCATGCGGCATTTTTCGCAGCCGGCGGCCTCGTGCAGGGTGGCGCCTTCGATTTTATCAATCGGAAAGCCCACGCTGCGGAGGAAAGTAAGGTCGGGGTCTTTAACCGGCCGCTTGCAGGCGGGGCACAGGCGTCGAACCAGGCGCTGGGCGACGACGGCTTCGAGGGAGGAGGCGACGAGGAAGGGTTCGACGCCCATGTCCAGAAGCCGGGTTACGGCGCCGCCCGCATCGTTGGTATGCAGGGTGCTGAACACCAGATGGCCGGTCAGCGAGGCGCGGATGGCGATTTCCGCCGTTTCAAAATCGCGAATTTCCCCGATCATGATGATGTCGGGATCCTGACGGAGGATGGAGCGCAGGGCGGTGGCAAAGGTGAGGCCGATTTCGGCCTTCACATTGCACTGGTTGATGCCGGCCATTTCGTATTCGATCGGATCCTCAACCGTGATGATCCGCTGGTCGATGGTATTGATTTCGTGAAGGTAGGCATAAAGCGAGGTGGATTTTCCGGAGCCGGTCGGCCCGGTGACCAGGATGATGCCATTGGGTTTTTCGATGATTTTGCGGATGATGATTTCATCGCGCTCGCGGAGGCCGAGCTGGCGGAGCCCAATGAACTCCTTGCCGCGCATGAGGAGTCGTAAGCTGACGCTCTCCCCGTATGCCGTGGGAAGCGTGGAGACGCGGATATCGATATCTTCGCCCTGGATCCGCATTCCGATACGGCCATCCTGGGGGAGCCGCTTCTCGGCGATGTCCATGTTGGCCATGACCTTGATGCGCGAAATGATGGCGGCTTGGAAGCGGGACAGCTGAGCCGGGAGGGGGGTCTGGTGAAGTACGCCATCCACGCGGTACCGGATGCGGAGCTGGTTTTCCATGGGCTCCATATGAATATCCGTGGAGCGCTCCTGATAGGCTTCCCAGATGATCTGGTTGACGAACCGCACAATCGAGGCTTCCTGGTCGAGTTCGCCCAGGTCGGTTTTCATAAGGGCCTCGTCCGGGGCGACCTCGATGCGCTGGTCGCCCTGCATCAGCTTTTCCATCGTGTCGGCGCCGACGCCGTAAAATTTCTTGGTCGCGCTGGCGATTTCGCCGAGAAGCGCCAGTGCCAGTTTGACGCGCATGCCGGACGCGAGGCGGAGTGCGTCGACCAGCCCGGTGTCGAAGGGATCATTGGTGGCCACCATGAGGGCGCCGTTCTCGATGGCGTAGGGAATAACATTATACTGGAACACCGCGCGGGTGGGGAGTTTTTCAAGAATGGCGGCGTCAATGCTCATGGCGCCGAGTCGCAGGAACGGGAGATGCAGCACCGAGGCGAGCGATTCCAGGAATGCCTCCTCGGTGGTGAACCCCTGCGCCACGGCGGCACGGGTGAGCGAGATATCGTTCTGCAAAGCCTGCTGCAGCAGGGCGGCGATCTGAACCTCGTTCAAAAGTCCCGTTCGCGCCAGCAGTCCTGTTAAACTGGTCGGCAATGAAGTCGTCATAGGATGCGGTACAGGATAGGGCGCAGCCGCATTTAAGTCAATGCGGGGGAGAGGGAGGCGGCGAGAATGTCGGACACCGTCTTGAGCAGGATGTGATCCTTGTTGGAGGCAATCAGGGATTTCACAAAGGGGTGTTTTCGAAGTCCTGCCTGAATGCCGGTCTCGTCGTACAACACGATGGGAATGGTTTGTGTCGGCGGATGGGTTCCCAGCTGTTCGGCCAACTTCGGGCCATTATGGTGGGGAAGCAGATATTTTATCAGAATGAGATGAGGTTGGCTCCGGGTGGCGGCTTCCAGAAGTGAGTGGCCCCCGTCCAGAGGTTCAACTTCAAATCCGCTCCGGCAGAAGAATCGGAATAAATGATCTCTCAAGTCGAAATCATTCTCAACCAGAAGCAGTTTTTTCCGGGTTATGCCCGGGATTAAGGGAGCATTGCGGGTTAATTGGGACTGATGACCGGCCACCAGTTCATGCACTTTTTGGATGAAGAGCTCGGGATGGGTGGTCTTGGGCATAAAGACTGAGACTGTGTCGTCGGCGAAAAACGGGGCGAGTTCATGGCGCCCGGTGAAGATCATGATGGGGGCGGTCGGCCGGGGAGTGATGTCGGTCAGGTGGTTGAGAAAACCAAGTCCGCCCAGCCCCGGCATGGAAATGTCGAGGATGATCAAATTCGGAATGAGCGACCGGAGTTTGTCGAGGGCCTGTTCCCCCCGTGAGGCGGTGACCAGCGTGTAGCCTTCCATCTGAAGCCGGTCCCCGACCATCTCTAAAATTGCCGGATCGTCGTCGACCAGAAGAATTGTTCCGGATTTTTTCATAAGCGACCTCCCTCGCTGCCCGCATAACAGGATTACGGTGTGAAGTAGACTGACAGGAGCGCTCGAAGTCAATCAGGGGAATCCTGAAATTGATATCAGGGAAACCCTTATATTTTGGAAAGTCGGGACTTGTCAGGGTGCGGGTGCCTCTTTACGATAGGCCCCCATGAACACACGATCCCCCTTGCGAATTGCGATACTGGGCTCAGGGAAAGGCAGTAATGCCCAGGCGATCCTGGATGCCATTTCAGAGGGCCGCCTCAATGCCCGGGTGGTGTGCGTGCTGTCCGATGTGGCTGATGCCTTTATTTTGGAGCGGGCCCGGCGTCAGGGGATTCCTGCGGAATTTATCAGCGCCGCCCCGTTCAAAACCAAGTTGGAGGGCGAGGGCGAACAACGTTATCTGGATGCCCTGAACCGTTACGGGGCAGAGGTAGTGGCGTTGGCCGGGTTCATGCGGATCATCAAGCCGGGGCTTCTGGCGGCGTTTCCGAACCGGATTATCAACATTCATCCGGCCTTGCTACCGGCTTTTCCCGGAATGGAATCCTGGAAACAAGCCTTGGATTACGGGGCCAGGGTGGCGGGGTGTACGGTTCATTTTGTTGATGCCGGCACCGATACCGGCCCGATCCTTCTTCAAAAGGTGGTTCCGGTTTTGGACAGCGATACGGCCGCGACGCTGCACGCCCGGATCCAGGAGCAAGAGCATGTGGCCTTTCCCGAGGCACTCCAGTTACTGGCTGAAGGCCTTGTCAGGATTGAGGGACGCCGGGTTCGGCTGACTCAGTAGAAATGCCTTGCTTAACGCGTTAAGCAAGGCATTTTCGAACACCCCAGGCCTTTGGAGACAGAGTTGGCGGCCGCGATCACCTGGCGAGCCACGGAGGGTATTCTGGGGGCGGTGAAACGCGTAGAGGCACCGGTAATACCGATGGCGCCCACCAGGTCGCCTGAGGCATTATGAACCGGAGCTGCCAGACAACGGATCCCTTCGAAGAATTCCTCCTCGTCCACGGCGTAGCCCTGCTTGCGAATGCGGATGAGTTCCTGTCGGAGTTGGGGCAGGGTCGTCAGGGTTTTCCGGGTTTGGGCGGGTAGCGGCTTTGTTCCCAGCAAGAGTTCAAGACGGTTATCGGGTTGACCGGCCAGAAGCACCTTGCCAGTGGCCGAACAGTGGAGGGCAGCCAAAGTTCCCGCAGGAGCGCCAACCCGGATCGGGGCAGGGCTCTGGCAAACTTCAACCAGAAGTGACTGATTGCCCGAGAGGATGGCCAGATGCGCGGTCTCGCCGGTTTGCGCGGAAAGGTGGTTCAGCGCGGGGCGGGCCACGGAACGAATGTCCAGGCGGGCGAGTGCCTGTTGTCCCAGCGGGATCAACCCGGAACCCAGTTCGTAGCGGTTGCCCGACCGCTGGAGGAACCCGGCGTTACAGAGGGTGGCGACAATCCGTAACGCGGAGGTGTGGGGTAACTCTAGGCGTTGCACCAGTTCACTCAGGAGCAGCCCTGCGGGTTCACTCGCGAGCGTTTTCAGCACAAGGCAGGCATTGCTCAGGTTCGGTATTTCATAATTGCGCATCGAAAAGTCCTTTACGTGCCCCGCATTAAAGCGGTATTCATATATGGCGTCAAGGTTCATTAGTGAACATCGCGAAAAGGGGCATAGGGGTCGCGAAAGGAGCAGGGTTGTGATGAAGAGGACTAAAGCGGGTTTGGGTTTTGTTTTGGCGGTCATGGGAATGATGCCGTGCGGGGTGAATGCCGTGGCGGACGGAGGGGCTGAAGCGGGCGCGGCGGACCGTGCCTTTGCCCTGATGCACGCCCCGCGGCAACTATGTCGTGGCTGCCTTGAAGGCTGCCCGTCAGATCAAGCCCGGCAACAATAACTGGCTGCTTTTTTCCGCCATGGTCGAGGCGGTGTTGTGGGAACTGACCGGCAGTGCGGAAATGCAGCCGATCATGCCTTAATAGGGAGGTAAAATTTCATGAAAGTGATGCAGACAGCGGATGCCGAATCGTATCGGCGGATGACGACCGATGAGCTTCGCTCGCGGTTCCTGGTGAAGGATTTGTTTCAACCCGGTCTTGCGAATTTGGTTTATACCGACGTAGACCGGGCGGTGGTGGGTGGCATTGTGCCGCTTGCAACGCCGCTGGTCCTGGAGGCGGGGAAGGAACTGGCGAGCGCGTTTTTCCTGGAACGGCGCGAGGCGGGCGTTATTAACTTCGGAGCCCCGGGTACGGTGACGGTGGATGGCAAAGCCTATCGCCTCGGTAGCCGGGAATGCCTGTACCTGGGCCGGGGGAGCCGCGAGGTGGTCTTCGCCAGCGAGTCGCCGGCGACGCCGGCGGCCTTCTATCTGGTGTCATACCCGGCACATGCCGTCTATCCGACGACGCCTGCGACGCTGGATATGGCGAACCGCGTGGAGCTCGGCTCCGCCGCCCAGGCGAATCGCCGGACGATTTACCAGTTCATCCGGCCCGGCCGCATCGTGAGCTGCCAGTTGGTCATGGGGTTCACTGAATTGCACGAGGGAAGTGTCTGGAATACCTTCCCGCCGCACACCCACGACCGGCGTACGGAGGTGTATTGTTACTTTGATCTTCCGTCCGGCGGACAAGTCCTGCACCTGCTCGGTGAGCCGGACGAGACCCGGCATGTGGTGGTGCGCGAAAAAGAGGTGGTGCTGTCGCCGCCCTGGTCCATTCACTCCGGTGTCGGTACCGGCGGTTATCGGTTTTGCTGGGCAATGGGCGGGGAGAATCAGGTGTTCGAGGATATGGATGCCGTCAACATGGAGAAATTTCAATGAGCACGATCTTGGATCAATTCAAACTGGATGGGAAAGTGGCGATTGTGACGGGGGCGTCCCGCGGATTGGGGCAGGGGATGGCGCTGGCGCTGGCCGGGGCCGGGGCCGATATTTTTGCCGTGGACGTGCTGGAGTGTTCCGACACGCTTGCCAAGGTGCGTGCCATGGGGCGGCGGTGTGAAACCCTCGCGGTTGACCTGACGGCGGCGGGTGCGCCCGCCCAGGTGACGGAGAAGGCGGTCGCCACGCTCGGGAAGCTGGATATCCTGGTCAATAATGCCGGCATCATCCGCCGGGCGGACTTCCTTGAGTTCAGCGAGAAGGATTGGGACGATGTGATGAACCTGAACATCAAAGCCGTATTCCTGCTGAGCCAGGCGGTGGCAAAGCACATGGTCAGTCAGGGAGTCGGAGGTCGGATCATCAGCATCGCCTCCATGCTTTCGTTCCAGGGTGGCATCCGGGTGCCGTCGTACACCGCCTCCAAGAGCGCGGTGGCTGGGCTTACGCGGTTGATGGCCTGCGAACTGGGGCCGAAAGGCATCCTGTGCAATGCCATTGCGCCGGGCTACATGGCCACGGACAATACCACGGCACTGCGGGCTGATGCCGCGCGTAACCAGACCATCCTGGATCGTATTCCAGCCGGCCGCTGGGGAACGCCCGATGACCTGCAGGGAGCCGTCGTCTTCTTGGCTTCGCCTGCCTCCGCGTATGTCAATGGGTTCACTCTGGCGGTCGATGGTGGCTGGTTGGCAAGGTAAGGGGAAACAGGATTCAGAAGGCAGAAGGCAGGAGTCAGAATAGGATGAAAATAATTAAAGTAATGTCGGTTGTGGTGCTGGGGTTGGTGTGGGGTGCTTCGGCGGTCACTCATGATTCAGCGTCTGTCTTGTCCACTCTGCATGCCGTTGCCGACTGGCAATTGTCCCATCCTTCAAAACACGCGCTCACCGACTGGACGCAGGGGGCGGGGTATGCCGGGTTCATGGCGTTATCCAAGCTTCCCGGCGGGCGCAAATATGAGGACGCCATGCTCGAGGTTGGCAAGGCGAGCCGGTGGCAACCGGGGGGCAACACCTATCACGCCGACGATCACTGTGTCGGCCAGATGTATGGCGATCTCTTCGCGCGTTTCCATGACCCGTCCATGATCAAGCCCTTGCAGGAACGGTTCGACAATATCCTGGCGAATCCTGCGCAACGGGAAGTGGGCCGTATCATCCCCACGGGGCCGATGCGGTGGTGGTGGTGCGATGCGTTGTTCATGGCGCCTCCGGCCTGGGCGCGTCTGGCTGCGGTTACGGGGGACAAAAAGTATCTCGACTTCATGGTGAAGGAATGGTGGGCGACCTCCGAGTTCCTCTATGACAAAGATGAGCACCTCTTCTATCGCGACAGGAACTATTTCGTGAAGCGGGAGGGCAACGGACGGAAGGTTTTCTGGAGCCGGGGTAACGGTTGGGTGATGGGGGGGGTGGTGCGCGTGCTGCAGGTGATGCCCGCCGATCACCCGGAGCGCGGACGGTTTGTCGAGCAGTACAAGCAGATGGCCGCGCGGATCATGGGGTTGCAGCAGGCGGACGGCCTCTGGCGGTCGAGTTTGCTCGATCCGGAGAATTATCCGCTTAAGGAAACCAGTGGCTCGGGTTTCTTCTGCTATGCCCTGGCCTGGGGCATCAACAATGGATTGCTTGACCGGGCGACCACGCTTCCGACGGTTGAAAAGGCGTGGGCGGCGCTCGTCGCGTGCGTCACGCCGGAGGGCAAGCTGACCCATGTGCAGCCCATTGGGGCCGATCCCCGGAAATTCGATCCTGGCACGACGGAGGTGTACGGGGTGGGTGCGTTTCTCCTGGCGGGCTGCGAAGTCTACCACCTGGCCCAGCCTGCAGGCACAGTTGTGGCCGCTGAGGCGATAGTGACCACGGTGACAGTCGAGAATCCGCTGGCAACGGAACGGCCGGTGGAGACGATCGAAATCCCCTGGGCGGCGCCAAACGCCACGGTCCTGGAGGCAGGGATCCCCATACCCTCGCAGCGCTTCGAGGGCAAACTGCTTTTCCAGTCGAGTTTCGGCCCCGGTCAGTCAAAAACCTTTATTGTGACGAACGCTCCCGCTCCTGAGTTTCCCGTCCGCGCTTACGGGCGTTATGTTCCCGAGCGATGCGACGATTACGCCTGGGAGAACGATCGCATTGCGTTTCGCATTTACGGGCCCGGGTTGGAAAAAGACAAGACTGGCGCTCTTGTTTCCAGCGGTGTGGATGTCTGGCTCAAACGCACCCGGGAACTGGTGGTCAACAAACGATACCAGTCCCGCAATTATCACAAGGATCATGGGGATGGGCTGGACAACTACTCGTGCGGCCCTGACCGCGGCTGCGGCGGGATTGGGGTCCTGACAGGAGGCCGGTTGCATGTTTCGAGGAATTGGGCCACGCAGAAGACCCTGGCCACGGGCCCGATCCGGACTGTGGCGGAAATCACCTATGCCCCCTGGGACTGTGGTGCGGGGATCATGGTTGCCGAGACTCGCCGGATCATTCTGGACGCAGGGTCGAACCTGAACCGTTTTGAAAGCCGTTTTGAGATGACAGGAACCAATGCCGTCGTGATCGCGGTCGGGCTGGATGTCTCCAAGGCCCGAAACCATAATGGCGCGATTGCCGGGGGTGCGGATAAGGGGTTCTTCGTCAACTGGGAACCGGAGTTGAAACCCAATGGCAATACAGCCACAGCCATCCTGGTTCCCGGAACGCCCGGAGAGGGAAGGGATAAGGTCCATGTGTTTTTGACCGCCCCCGTGAAGTCGGGCGAGCCGTTTGTCTGGTATGCCGGCGCCGGGTGGTCCCGGGGCGGTGACTTTGCGGATGCCGCGGCGTGGACGGCCTACGTGGAGCAATTTTCTGTCCGGCTGAAGACTCCTCTGAAGATTACGAGCCGTTAATATTTTGATGGACGGTCAGCCCCCGTTCTCCTACTATCCCGCCGCTTTTCCTGAACGGGAAAGACGCGAATTTTGAAAGGAAACGGCATGAGTAAATTGATATTGGGGTTGCCCAAGGGAAGTCTTCAGGAGGCGACGTTCGCCATGTTCCAGAAGGCGGGCTTCAAGGTTTCCGTGGGATCCCGCTCTTATCTTCCGACGGTGGATGACCCGGAAATCGATGCCCGCTTAATCCGGGCCCAGGAAATTAGCCGGTACGTCGAGCTTGGCGTCCTGGATGCGGGAATCACCGGGTTTGACTGGATCCAGGAAAACGGGTCGGATGTTCATGAGGTGGCCGATTTGATCTACGCCAAGCAGGGAATGCGCCCTGTCCGTTGGGTGCTGGCCGTGCATAACGACTCTTCCATCCAGTCGGTGAAGGATTTGCAGGGCAAGCGCATTGCCACCGAGGCGGTTGGGCTGACCAAGCGGTATCTGGAGAAGCACGGCGTTCAGGCGGATGTCGAGTTTTCCTGGGGTGCCACCGAGGTGAAGGTGCCCGAACTGGTGGATGCGATCGTGGAATTGACCGAGACCGGCTCCTCGCTGCGCGCCAACAACCTGCGCATTGTGGATGTTGTGCTGACGTCCACAACCAAGTTAATCGTCAATAAAAAGGCGTGGGGCAATGAGTGGAAGAAGGGCAAGATCGAGCAGATTGCGATGTTGCTCCAGGGCGCGCTGGCGGCCGAGTCGCGGGTGTTACTGAAGATGAATGTGCCGTCCGGCAAGGTGGCGGCGGTCTCGAAAATTCTGCCAGCCCTGCATGCCCCGACCATCAACCCGCTCAGCGGCGATGGCTGGGTGGCAATCGAATCGGTGGTCGAGGAGAAAGTTGTCCGGCAGATCATTCCGGAATTGAAACGCGCGGGTGCGGAAGGCATAATCGAGCTTCCCTTAAACAAGGTGATCCGTTAAGAACGGGCGCCTGAAATGATTGAATAACGCAAAGGAGTAGTGCTGTGGGATCCATCAAGAAAAAACGCCGGGCTAAAATGTCGAAGCATAAATACAACAAACGCATGAAGGCCGCCCGGCATAAGAACAAGTAAGGCGGGAGGGCGGAACATGCGGGCGATTATTCAATGGCTCGTGGTGGCGCCGCTCCTTGTTTTTACCGGTTGCCAGTCGTTTCATTCTCAACCGCCCCCGGCCGCTTCAGGAACCGTCTTGTCGGGGGCGGATCACGCTCTGGCTGAGGCGCTTGCCCATTACAGTCAGGCTCTGATTTCCGAGGCCACCCTGGGTGAGGCCCAGTCGGGTGTATTTCATTTCCGGAAGGCGGTGGCCTGTGATCCCTCTTATCTCCCCCTGAATTTAAAAGTGGCGATGGATTGCCTCGCCCGCAAGGACTACACCGGAGCGGTGTGTGTCCTGGAGCAGGCGGCGAAGCGTCACCCCGATTCAGTTGAGGTTCAACTCCTGGCGGGCACAGTATTCCAGGCCCAGGGAAAGACACGGGAGGCGTTCCGCTTCTATCGCTCCGCCATCCGGCTGGCACCGGACCGACCTGAGGGATATGTCCGTCTTGCCACGCTTCATGCGGTCGGGATGGCGACCCGGGAGACCCTGTCGGTGATCGATTCCGGGCTGGCCCGGGTCAAGAATAAGACCTCGCTCCTTGAATTCTGTGAAACAGTAGGGCGGATTTATCTGGCCGCACAGGATGCCCGGAACGCCGCCCTGTTTCTGGAACGGATTCGATGCCATAATCCCGAGCGGGATGAGATCCGGGAGGTGCTGGGCCGTTGTTATATCCGGCTGGGGCGGAATCGGGAGGCGACGGCGGAATATGCAGCCCTGCTGAAAAATCATCCCAACAGCAGTCCGGTCCTGATGGTGCTGGGGGGGCTTTATGAAGAAGCGGGGGATACAAACAAGGCCCTCGAGTTTTTCAAGCGCGCCACAACCGGAATCCCTCCGGAACTCCAAGCCTTTATTCGTCTGGCAAGCCTTTCCTTTGAAAAGGATGACAACGCGGCAGGCGCGATTCTGGATGAGGCGATTTCCCGTTTCCCCGACGATATTCGCGTGCGTGTTGTCCGGGCGCTTCTCTCGATGCGAAGAGAACGCTATGAGGAGGCGACGAGTCATTTTGAGCGGGTTGCCCACATAATCGAACGGGATGAGGCGGCGGCCCGGTTGGTGCAGCCTTATTTTTATTTATGGTATGGCGGAGCGTGCGAGCGGGTAGGGCGGTTGGAGGATGCCGAGCGGCTTATCAAGAAGTATCTGGTCCTCAATCCGGATTCTGCGGAAGGACTGAACACCCTGGCTTTTCTTTGGGCAGAAGCCGGACGGAATCTCGATCAGGCGATGGATGCCATTACCCGGGTCTTGAAGAAGGAACCTGATAACGGGGCTTATCTGGATACGCTGGGCTGGATTTACTACAAGCAGGGCAACTTTGCCCTCGCTCTGGAAAACCTGACTCTGGCGTTAAAGAAAGAGGGCAATGATCCGACCATTCTGGAACATATCGGGGATACCTGGCTGGCGTTGAAGCGCCCGGATAAGGCGCTCCGGATGTGGTGGAAAAGTATCCGGCTGAAACCGGGGAACAAGGGATTGCGCGACAAAATGATCCGGGCCGGTGTATCTGCCGCCGCCTTGCCGCCGATCAAGGAACCATGAGTATGACGGCACTTCATCAATTGGTTGCCGGGTTCAGCCGGGGGGACGCCATCAGCAACGAGGCGGTTGTGATGCGGGGTTTGTTTCGCAGTTGGGGGCTGGCTTCTGAGATCTATTGTGAGCGCCGTCGGATCCTGCCTGAACTGAGGGGAGAGGCCCGGGATCTGGATGACCTGAAGACGGTGTGCGGGCCGTCGGATCTTGTGTTTCTGCATCTTTCCATCGGGTCGCTTGCCAACGAGGTCTTTGCTTCTCTTCCCGGAAAAAAAGCGTTGCTCTATCATAATATTACGCCGCCCGATTATTATTCCCTGGTGCAACCTTCCACGGCGGTTGATCTTGCCCGGGGGCGTGCCCAGGCGGCGGCATTGGCGGGTTCCTCAACGGTGAGCCTGGCCGACAGCGCATTCAATGCCGGGGAGCTGGCCGGGTGGGGCTATCCGCCTGCCGCCGTCTTTCCGCTGATGCTGGATTTCGGGAAACTGGGTGGAGTGCCCGATCGGGCCACGATGCGGCGCTTTGCCGACGGCAAAACCAATATCCTGTTTGTCGGGCGGTGTGCCCCGAATAAAAAAATCGAGGATGTGATTTCGGCCTTTGCGTATTACCAGAAAGGGGTCGAGTCAAATTCCCGCCTGATCCTGGCCGGTTCCTTTGCCGGAACCGAGCGGTACCAGCGACTCCTGCTCGCGATGATCCGGGATCTGAAACTGGACAATGTCGAATTCATGGGCTCCATTCCGCAAGCCCAGCTGAATGCCTGTTACCGGAGTGCGCGGGTGTTTCTCTGCATGAGTGAGCATGAAGGGTTCTGTATTCCGCTGATCGAAAGCCTGGTGCACCGTGTTCCGGTTTTGGCGTTCGCCAGAGCCGCCGTTCCCGAAACCCTCGGGGGTTCAGGCGTTCTGTTCCACGAGAAGAATTTTGAAGCCGTTGCCGAGATGATGGGGCGGTTGAGTCGTGACGAGGCGCTACGTCAGGCCATCCTGACGAGTCAGGATTCGCGCCTCGCCGCCTTCAAGGCCCGTGACCTGGCCGCCGAGTTACGTGCCCACCTGAAACCGTTTGAAATACTGTAGTAAGCATTGGTCATAATGAAGTCAGTGTCTCATATCGGCTGTGTGCCATAAAAAATTCAAACATCGATAGACAGGATGTACAGGATAAAGAGGAATATCCGTCTATCTATGTTAACCCTCTTTTCCCCGTGGGAGGGGCGCTGTGCGCCGCGACGCTGCTCCCTGGTCTCTTCGGGAGCCCCTGTCGCGGCGGCTCGTGGTAAAGAAAGACGTTACTCCGACAAATGACTTGTCGGAAGAAACCCCTGCGACTAGACTGAATGCATGAGAGTGACTGATAAAGCTGTGGCTACGTTCAAGAACGCGATTCACGCCACCTTCCCTGGTGAATCAAAAGTGTTTTTGTTCGGCTCCCGGGTTGATGACCATAAACGCGGTGGTGATATTGATCTCATGGTGGTGAGCCATCTACAGCGGAATGTTTTGGAAACTGCTAAAATAGCGGCCATTACGAAGATTCAAATGACATTGGGTGAACAAAAGATCGATTTGATCGTCACCAATGACCCGGAGAGAGATCCACGACCTGTTGTCCGCGAGGCTTTGAAGCATGGGATCGAGCTATGAGTGACATATTACGGCTGAAGATTGAATCGGCTCTGCAAGAAGGCGACTCCCATCTTCAGCGCCTTGATTCAGGAACTGGGAAATTAGCTGGCGTTTTCCCGCTCACGCCCGAAACGCTTGCCTCTCTGGCGGATGAAAACGTATCACTTTTAGATCAATTCATTTACCGGTTCACCAAATTGCAAGACGCGATGGGGACTCGACTATTTCCGGCTTTAACAAGCATGATTACAGGGAGCGACGACACTCGTCCGTTTATCGACATCTTGAATCAATTGGAGAAGGCAGGCCTCATTTCTTCTGTGGAAACTTGGCAAACTCTGCGTGTACTTCGGAACAATCTCGCTCACGATTACCCTGACAGCAAAGAGCAGTGTGTTGCTACGCTGAACATGCTTTTTTCGCAGTGGCGTCAATTGGAGGCCATGTTCATCTCCGTCAAAACCTACTATCAAGAAAAGCTTCTCCCGTTGATCCCGTGATTTACTAACGTTCACAAATAATCAGGAAGAGATTCAGACATCGATAGACAGGATGCACAGGATAAAGAGGAATATCCTGAACATCATGTCTATCCATGTTAACACCCTCTTCCTGATGAATGTGGAGGGATGGCCCTGCGGGCCCGCGGACATATGAAGCCCATGAAACTAAAAGAACTTGAAGATCTGCTTGCCCGGGCTCGCGCGGACGGTGCCACGGACGACACCACGGTGTATCTCTCCAGCAAGCGCCTGAAATACATGCGCGACGTTGACTCCGTCCAGTTCCAGAAACGCGAAGGCTGGCCCGAGAAAGAATGGCCCGTCGTCATGTCAGGGAAAGAATGAAGGACAACACCAGAGGGGAGCTACCCTGTTTCAAACATGGATAGACAGGATGTACAGGATAAAGAGGAATATCCTGTACATCCTGTCTATCCATGTTAACCCTCTTTTCCCCGTGGGAGGGGCGCTGTGCGCCGCGACGCTGCTCCCTGGCCTCTCAGAAGCCCTTGTCGCGGCGCACAGGAGGTCGGAAAGAAGATGGGCGAATTATCGAATGTCGAGACGCTCTTCACGAACATCCCATTGAGTTGCCGCAGTTGTGGCAGCGATAGCAAGCGCCGTTGCGGGTTGTGATATGGCCACACTGGTCGCAGACGGGAGCGTCCTCCTGGTTCTGGATCTGGCTCAGCTGTTTTTCCGCGTCGGTTTCCGGCTTGAGGGAAACAACGGCCGCGACTTTCACAGGGGCGGCAATTTGCTCCGTGGCACCATTAGGGAAGGTGATATCCAACCAGCGGAAAATATAATCCACGAGCGATTTCGCGATTGGAATATCCGGGTTGTTGGTGTAGCCGCTCGGCTCGAACCGGCTGTGCGAGAACTTGCTCACGAGCGCGTGGAGCGGGACCCCGTATTGGAGGCACAGGGAGATGGCGGTCCCGAAGGCGTTCATGATGCCGCCGACGGTGCTGCCTTCCTTGGCCATGGTGATAAAGAGCTCGCCCGGGCGGCCATCCTCATAGAGTCCGACGGTCATATAACCCTCATGCCCGGCGATTTGGAACTTGTGGGTGATCGAGCGGCGGGTAGCAGGCATCCGGGCGCGGAAGGTTTGGGGCGTGCCTTCGGGTGACGCCGCCGCAGCCGCAGCGCTCCGGCTTTCGGTGCCATTCATGTCCACCCGGCTGGTGTTCAGCGGCTGGGTGCGCTTGGAGCCGTCGCGGTAGATGGCAATGGCTTTGAGCCCGTGCTTCCATCCGTCCATGTAGGCCTGGACGATATCCTCAACCGTGGCTTCCTTGGGCATGTTGATGGTCTTGCTGATGGCACCCGACAGGAACGGCTGAACGGCGGCCATCATTTTTAGATGGGCTTGGTAGGAGATGCAGCGCGTGCCCTTTTTGGCCTTGAAGGCACAGTCGAAGACCTGAAGATGCTCGTCCTTCAGCCCCGGCGCCCCCTCGATCGTTTCCTGCTCGTCCACATATTTCAGGATACTTTCGACATTCCCGTTATAACCCAGTTTTCGCAACCCGGCTTCCATGGTCTGGTTGATGAGTTTGATCAGGCCGCCGCCCGCCAGTTGCTTGTACTTGATGAGGGCGATGTCGGGCTCGATGCCGGTGGTATCGCAATCCATCATGAATCCGATGGTGCCCGTGGGCGCCAGCAGGGTGACCTGGGCGTTACGGAATCCCTGTTTCTCGCCGCTGGTCATAACCTGGCTCCAGATGGAGCCGGCGGCCTTGTAGAGCGAAGGCGGGCAGAGTTTGCTGTCCACATCGAGCAGGGCGTTGGCATGCATGCGGATGACATTGAGCATGGGCTCGCGGTTCTTCCCGTACTCGGAGAAGGTTCCCCGGACGCCCGCCAGTTCCGAGGACGTCTCGTAGGCGTAGCCGGTCATGATGGAGGTGACGACGGCGGCGAAGGCGCGGCCCTCGTCGCTGTCGTAAGGAAGGCCGAGGCTCATCAGGACGGCGCCAAGATTGGCGTAGCCCAGGCCAAGCGGCCGGAAGAGGTGCGAATTGGTCGCAATTTCCTCGGTCGGGTAACTGGCGCTACCGACGAGGATTTCCTGGGCGATGATGAAGATCCGGACGGCGTGGCTGAACCGCGCGACATCCAGGTTGCCATCGGCGTCCATGAACTTCATCACATTCAGCGAGGCCAGATTGCAGGCGCTGTTGTCGAGGAACATGTACTCCGAGCAGGGATTGCTCGCGTTGATGCGGCCGCTGTTGATGCAGGTGTTCCATCGGTTGATGGTGCTGTCATACTGCATGCCGGGATCGCCGCACAGGTGCGTGCCCTCGGCGATCATATCCATCAGGTCGGTTGCGGAATGGGTTTCCACAACGTCGCCGGAGGTCACCGCACGGGTCTGCCAGTCGCCGTCATTTTCCACCGCCTTCATAAACTCGTCGGTCACGCGGATAGACAGGTTGGCGTTCTGGAACATGACGGAGGAATAGGCCTCGCCGCCGAAGGA
>CAJBSZ010000220.1 GCA_903958395.1 uncultured bacterium
CGGCCAGGACGTATACGCGGCGGGTAAAACGATGGGGAAGGCCGTTGCATCCAGTATTGCCGACGGTTCCACGGTCATGATCACGTTGCATGACGAGGGCGTTTCGGCGCTTGAGGCGAGGCGGAAGGGGATCATGGATGGACTGGGCGGCAAGAACCTGAAATTTGAAACGATCGTGGCCGGGAGCCGCGACCATGCGATCCAGGTCATGACGGAACAGTTGAAGGCACATCCCGAGGTGAAGGCCATTTTGTGCACGGGACAGTCCGATACGGAAGGCGTTGGCTTGACGGTTGAGCGGGGGTTCGTCGGGAAGGGTTACCTGGTCGCCGGGTTCGACCTGTCGGAGGAGACGTTGCGCCTGATCAAGGCTGGTATCATCCGCCTTGCCATCGACCAACAGCCTTATGTGCAGGGGTACTATCCGGTGGTCCAACTGGCCCAATATTGCCGGTATGGAATCATGCCGTCGGACGTCGATTCGGGCGCGGGAATCATAACCCGTGAAAAAGTGGATCGCATTGCCGCGCTTTGCAAGGCGCATCTCCGGTAATCCGGTATGATCCCAAAGGGGAAACGATGAAAAGGTGTTTGTATCCATTGGCGTTTCTGGTGATGTTCTCGGGTGAGGTCCCTGCCGTAGAATGGCCGCGGGTCAGCCTGACCCGTGCCGGGAATGCCGTGGACATTGAAAACGGATTGGTGAAGGCCCGTTTCATTTCTGATGGGAAAGAAATACGCCAGCAGTACTTTGCCGCCCATGCGGATAGCTGGGTTTTGCTGGTGGAGGATTTCAAGCCCGGGAAGTCCGTTACGGGCCAGGCGCACGGCCCTCTCCCGGCGCTTTACGATACGTCAATCGACCCTGCCCATCGGCTGCTGATGGGTGAGCTGTTGCAGACGTTGGGCGGCGCGGAGGCGTCCGCCGATTCAGCCCGGGTGGTGTTGCAGGGCAAAAGCGGGGAGTCATCCGTCGAGCAGTCGGTTGAACTGCGGCGCGGCGAAAAGTTTTTTCATATCGAGGCCAAGGCGACGCTGGCGGGCGATGCCCCGAAACTCGAGTATCTGCTTGCGTCCTGGGTGGTGGCCATGGACGGCAAGCTTGATGTGACCCATGCGCCCACTTATAAGCCCACCGCCGACAGTGTGGCCGGCGACCGGGTGTTCTTTTCCCCGGTGGTCTATGTGCAGCAGGGTGGCCTGTTTGCCGGACTATGTCCCGACCTGGATTTGTCCAACCGGGATGTCGTCTATGCCCGGGATGCCCGGAAACACCCCAGTGTAAACTCGTTTCCTGTGCCGGTTGATCCCTCCAGGATCTCCATGCCCACAGCGTTGGATTTGGAATTGAAGCCGGGAGTCACGGAACGTCCGGTGCTGGCCTACGGGATGATGGATTACCTCGTGCACCGGCATGTGTGGTTCCAGCACATGAATACACCCGGAAAGATGGTCCGGGAACTCTCCCGTAACGAGGTTCGGATCGGTATGGATCTCTTGCTTAGCGCCGACGCCCCCCGGTACCGCGGCTATCAGATGGCCTCCCGGCATCTCTGGCGGCGCTATGGCAACACATCTTTCAGCCAGCCCCGGCCGCAGGCCATGCCGAACGCCGAGTATGCGAAAATCTGCTACCCGGCGAACTTTCTCTACCAAGGCTACAGCGTGGTCGGCAATCAGGGCTTGAATCATCGCCAGTTGCCCAACAGGCCCGATTTGCGGTCATGGCAGGAGTGGGAGATCGACGGACTGCCAGTGGGCGGAATGCGGCTGTATGCGCCGCAGTGGTACAATTTCATCCCGAATCTGGGCTGGTGGAACACGGTCTGCGATGCCACGGGCCTCTATTACTGGGGCAGGCAGTTGAACGATGCCGATCTGCTGAACAAGGCCCGGCGGATGGTTAACCTGACCCTCGCGGCCCCGCAGGACCAGGGGATTTTCCCGGGCCTCTATGACCTCGGCCTCAAAGGCTGGAGGCGGAGCCTCTGGGGGCCGCCGCTTGACGGCTATACCCCGTCCCGCCCTGCCGCCTATTGGAGCGGGCCCGCCGAGTGCGCTTACCAGACCTGTGCCGCCAGCACGACGGCTGGGTATTTGATGCAGTACCGCCGGACCTGTGAGGATGACCCGCGCATTTTGCCCTATGTGCGCAAATACGGCGATTTCCTGCTGGCCCGCATGCAACCTAACGGCTGTGTGCCGGGGTGGTTCTCGCTCGGCTTGAAACCGTTGCCCAGCCTGATGTGGAACCCTGACGGCGGCGCCCATGTGTGGGTACTCAGCGAGTTATTTCTGGCCACCCAGGAGAAGAAGTATTTGGATGGCGCCAAACAGGCAGCCAAATTCCTGATGGACGAGGTGATGCCACAGCAGCGCTGGGCCGACTTCGAGGCCTTTTACTCCTGTGCCATCAAGCCGGAAGCATTTTTCGACGCCCGCACCGCACAGTGGCCGTGCAACACGATGTCGATGTCCTGGGCCTTGCAGGGATTTCTTTCGCTACACGAAGCCACGCACGACAGGCAATACCTTGACGCCGCCGAGTCGGTTGCTGATTTTTCCGGGTTCTTCCAGGCGGTCTGGGCTCCCGAGTACATCGTCACCGCCTACCCGTTTGGAGGGATGTCGTCGCAGTTGGGCGACGCCGAATGGCTCGATCAGCGGGCTCACCGTTTCGCTGATCCCTTCGTACGTATCGGGTTGCTGACCGGCAGACAGGATATGATCGAAAGGGGCATCGCCGCCGCTCGCTCTTCGCTCACCCTGGCCAACCTTCCCCGCCACCTGGCCAACGGGATCTACTCGCACACTGATTTTCCCGCCGGTCTGGGGCCGGAAAATATCGACCACGACGGCTTTCCCCAGCGTCCGCTCAGTTCCGGGCCAAGTTGGAACACGGTGGGGGGACTGGCCGGGATCGCGCATGTCATGGATCGGCTGGGCAGTGCTTACGTCGACTTCAACAAGAATTTGGGCGTTGGTGTCGATGGTCTCAAGATCGTCTCCTTCCAGCGCCAAGGTGATACGATTTGCCTGAAGCTTGAAAATCAGCTTGCCGCCCTGCGGAAGCCCTACGACCAGCCGTTTGCGGCGGAATTAAGGCTCGTCGGTTTGCCGCCTGGAGACTATAATATCATTGTTAACAATGGGGCGGCGAAGCACTTGGGTCCCGTCCCGGAGGGGGGCTACAGGATCAAGATCGACACGGCTGCTTTGAAGTAGCCAACACGGGAGATCGATTTTGAGGGGAGTGATTTATATATAATGGAGAAAGTTATGAAGAAGTATTTATCAGCAGCCATCGTCCTTGTCGTATTTAACTCAATCGCCTCAGCGGCTCTGGTCGTCTATGAAGGGTTCAATTACTCGCCACAGGCCGATAATACTGCGCTGAATGGCAGCGGCGGTACGGGTCTGAGCGGCTCTTGGTCCGGCTGGGGGACATACCGAACCAGGGGTCTGACGTTCAGTGACCTCTCCGTAGCAGGGGGGTGTGCTGAAGTCCATTCTTCTGGTGCAGTAAACGCACTGTCGAATGCCTGGCGACAAATCAATGTGAACGTGACAGGAACGATTTGGGGTAGCTTTTTGTTCAATTCTTTAAGTGCCATGGGGGTAAATGGGTTTGTTGGGGAACTTTATGTGACCAAAGCCGCCGGGGGAGGCGATGGTGACATCAACCTTGACTTCAGCGTGGTGCAAAAGACCTTTAACAGTACCCTTGGCCACGTTCGATTGGGTGGGGACACCCTCCCCGTAGCTACGGTGAACTCGGGTGGAACCGCTTTGTCTCAGAGCACGACGTACCTGGTCATTTTCAAAGTCGAAAACGTCATAGCATGGGGAGGAGCGGCGGCCAGTCAGACCATTACCACCTGGTTTCTCAGTGCCGCGCAGTACTACAACTTCAAGAGCGATGGTCTGACAGAAGCGGAACTCAACAGTGCGGCTCAAGGGAGCGGCAGCACCAACGTGATGCAAAGGACCACCCTGACCGCCACCCAGAAGGCGTCGTTCTCGGTTAACGACTTCCTTAGCGTGCTGGCATATGGAACTGGGGGTGACTATCAGTACGACGAAATCCGCATATCCGATGCCAGTCTGACTGACGTCGTGCCGGAGGCCATAGGCACGGCGACTAAAGGCAAAGACACCTTGATCCGCGTCGATTTCCAGAACAGTACCGGATCGCTTCAGCAAGCCCCGGTAGACAATGGCACTGTTGAGTTTTACGCCATGGATGCCGACACAGTCTTCGGTGGTTTTGGCTCGAACATTTGGGACATCCGATCCATTCCCGCCTACACCACGTGGACAAACAACCCGAGTTTCTTAAACCTGACGAATACCGAGACGGGGGTGGCTACGGGAATTGGTCTCTCTTTCACTGGCGCCATCACGAGCTATGCGGGGACTCCATCGATCCCGGGCGATAATCTTCGCAGGGATTACCTGGCACTGACCACTAACCACAGTCCCATGACTGCCGGGTATACCATCAGTGGCCTATACAAGAACACTGATGTAACGCTTTTCCTGTATTGTGGTTATTTCAATGGAGTCGAACGGGGTTTCAATTTCACTGTCGATGGCGATTCCACCACATACCATGTGACAACGACGGGCATGAAGGTAACGGCAACCGCCAACAGCAGCGGACAGCTCACCGGAACCTGGAGCATTCCGGGCGGGCAGGCCGAGTCGGACTTTACCGGTTTTCAGCTTTATCAACGGCCGCCAGCAGGCGGAATGCTTATTAAAATCCAATAATGGGGGAGGGTACAATGAAGAGGATACGCACGATACAGTTAGTAAATCGGTTCATGGTATTGTCATTGCTCGCGGCAGGCCTGTCAGGTTGGGCCGGTTCGGCATCAGCGGCTCTGGTCGTCTATGAAGGGTTCAATTACTCGCCACAGGCCGATAATACTGCGTTGAATGGCAGCGGCGGTACGGGTCTGAGCGGCTCTTGGTCCGGCTGGGGGAAGTACCGAACCACGGGTCTGACGTTCAGTGACCTTTCCGTGGCAGGGGGGTGTGCTGAAGTCAATTCTTTTGGTGCACCAGCCGCACTGTCGAATGCCTGGCGACGAATCAATGTGAACGTGACAGGAACGATTTGGGGTAGCTCTTTATTCAATTCTTTAAGTTCCATGGCGGGGACAACGGATTTTGTTGGGGAACTTTATGTGACCAAAGCCGCCGGGGCAGGCGATAGTGACATCAACCTTGACTTTGGCGTGGCGCAAAAGACCTATCAAAGTACACTTGGCCACGTTCGATTGGGTGGGAACGGCGTCCCAGTAGCTACGGTGAACTCGGGTGGAACCGCTTTGTCTCAGAGCACGACGTACCTGGTCCTTTTCAAAGTCGAAAACGTCATCGCATGGGGAGGAGCGGCGGCCAGTCAGACCATTACCACCTGGTTTCTCAGTGCCGCGCAGTA
>CAJBSZ010000221.1 GCA_903958395.1 uncultured bacterium
GCATTATGGTAAGTCGGCCGTTATGTTAAGTTCATGGGAGATCCTTAATACAGGCACATTGGACGCAAGCGATTGACTTAACATAACGGGACGCTACGCGAGAGGTTGCTGAGGAACTCCATGACGCCCGGCTTACGCCAATTTGGCATTTCATGCGCTGTTCCGGATCTGACAGGTGGCGGGAAGGCTGCGAGAGCCTTGCGTTTCATCTCAATATTGATTTCCACGTACAAGCTGGTGGTTTTGATACTGGCATGACCAAGCCACTCCTTCACAACGGAGATATCGACGTTGGACTGGATCAGATGCAAGGCGGTCGTGTGCCTGAACGTGTGAGGTGTGATTTTTCGTCCGCGCAACGATGACTCATGCCTGACCGCGTAAGCAATGCGTTCTTTAATGATGTGGCTCACGCCGAAACGAGTCAGCCGAAAACCTTTCTCATTGAGGAACACAGTCTTTGATGAGGTTCCGCCGTTTTTTCTCATGTCAAAGTACCGGCTTAGATTCTCAGCGGTCTCCTTGTGTATCGGAACGATTCGTTCCTTGCGTCCTTTGCCGGTCAACTTCACGTGACAAGGGGCCTCCAGCCGGAGATTGTCAACGTCAAGGTCGACCAACTCCTGCACCCGTGCGCCGGTATTATATAAAAGGCTCAGCAATGCCAGGTCGCGGGCGTTATGAACCGTGTTGGCCGTGATCCCCGTGAAGATTGCCTGAACCTCTCGGGACTCCAGTGTATCCATGACTTTGTGCGGAACACTTTTGGCCCGGATGGCGCACACGCGCTCGCACGCCACGAGCATCGTTGGCTCGTGATGAGCGAGGAATCGGAAGAACGTTTTGATGGAGGCGAGGCGCTGGTTACGCGTAGCGGCAGCGTTTTTACGCCCTGTTTCGAGGTGATCGAGAAAGTCCAAGATGATCTTGTCGTTGATGGCGTCGAAGGATAACTTGTCGGGACTCAGGTGGAGGCAACCTGCCGCGTAGCCCAGCAGCAGTCTAACGCAGTCGCTGTAACTACTGCTGGTGTTGATGCTGACGCCCCGCTCATTGGCGAGATAGTTGTGAAAGAACTTCATTACAAGCGTGCCTGTCGTGTTCATTGGTTTTTTCCTTTGCAGTTGTTGTTGAATGTTTCATGGAACCGGTCTGCGGCCACTTGGAGAAGTTGAGCGGTTACGTGCAGGTATAGTTGTGTGTTGTTGATGTGCACATGCCCCATCGCTGTGGCTAGAATAGGCAGTCTGGCATTGACGTCGACACCCTCCGCATACCACTTGCGCAGACAGTCACAGGCATACGTATGCCTCAAGTCATGGAGCCTCGGAGCCAACAAGGCGCCGACGCCGATTTTACGCGAACGTAAAATGCTTCGGAATGCCTGGGAAACACACTCATACTTAAGGCGCTTGCCGTGCCTGTTGATAAAGATCGGGGCCTCTTTACCGGTTGGCCGCCGTTCGAACCTGAAGTCTAAATATTTCCCAAGTGCCACAACGGTGGTGGCACTCAGCACGACATTCCTGGCCTTGCCCAACTTGCCGCGCTTGACCGTGAGGCGGCCCATGGCAAGATCGATATCGTCAACGTTCAAGGCCAACGCCTCACCGATCCGTAGCCCGGTGGCGTAGAGCAGCCCGATGAGCGTGGCAAGACAAGACCCCATCTGATCGCCTTTTACCTGCCGCGCAGCTTGGATGATCGCCATGATTTCATCACTGGAATACAGGTAGTAGCGCGGCAGGGCTGGCCTTTTGACCGCAATATCCTCGATAATGGCACTTCCCGGGATGAGGCGACTCAGCCAACGGGCGAACACCCGTGACACGGCAAGCCGTCCATATTGTGTATTTTTTGAAAGATGTCGCTGGGCCGCAGCGTAACGCGCAAGGATATCATGCGTAAGATCCGGCCGGTCATAACCGTTTTTCAAGAGGAAATTGTCAAAATACCAAAGGACACGCTGGCCACTATCATATTCATCCCCTTGGGCGTGCTTGTACGTCACGAACTCGTTCATATCTTTTGCGAGAATACTGGTGAAGGGGCGATAACTCACAGGACACCTCCTTCCGGCCAGGGGAGGGCCACTTGGGCGAGATCGTCAAAATTGACTTTGGCGTACACCAGAACGGTAGAGGTGTCACGGTGCCCCAACATGTCGGAAATGTATTTAAATGGAACTTTGCCGCACAGCCGCGACGCGAATGCGTGGCGAAAGCCATGTGTCCCTCCCGAAACACCTTCCGGTACTTGAAGCCCTGCCTGCCGCAAGCGCTTGGTAATCATGAGGGATAACTCAGCCGGCCACTTGAATGGGGCATACGGAGGTTTACTCCCAATGAAAACTTCTGGGCTCATAGTGGTTGCCGGACGCTCATGGCGAATATAATCCGACAAACGATTGCCAACCTCTGTGGTCAGCACCTGGATGATCGACTTACCCCTTTTGCAGGCCGGAAAATGAATGCGGCTGGTCGCCCACTCCAGTTCACACATCAGCAAATGTCTGACTTGCCAACCTCGCACGCCGTATGTGGCAAGTATCGCGATAATGGCTAAGTCCCGCCTTCCGTTCTCGCTCTCAGGGTCAATGCTGGCCATTAAACGCTCGATAATGTCTTCGGGAATCGCTCTGGGAATGGAAGCTAGGCGAGGGCGGCGAAAGGAAGGAACATATCCACTCAAATCCAGATCCATATAGCGGCGCAAGTAACAGAATCGAAGAATCGACCGTAATGCCATTTGAAAAAAACTGCGCGAACCCGGAGCATACTTTAACGCATATCCATCCACAGCACTCATGAGACGTCTGGGCGTTAGCGCGAAGAAATGGTCGGCCGCAGTGCCAAGTGAAAGTAGCGTGGCGGCCCTATTCAGGTATAGTCGGCGTATTTTTACCGTATCAAATGCCAGGTTGCGTACCCGAAACAAGTACGCATCATACTCATCGAATAGTTCGGTGATCGTTTCAGGACGGGTTACGGAATGTTGTTCTGCGCTAACTAATGATCTGGTCATATACCGCTCCTTCTTGGTTTTTTAAACACCAAGAAGGATGCGGTATGACTGGAAATTATGTGAAGTGAATTTCAGGAATAACGAGCATAAACAGGAGAAATCGCGGCGACTCAACATAACGGCCGACTTACCATAATGTCCGTTATGTTGAGCTCAACATAACAGCCATAGTGTTGCGCATACTGGCGCACAAGCGCATGAATCCCGAAAACTAAACATTCGACGCTGATGTATGAGTTTCCCCGGATCATTTCCCGGATCGGTCTTGAACCAATCCCGACCTTTTGACATTCTCCCACTAATTATTGCTGATGTGAGATCGGAGATCGCCGGGGCGTTTGAGTCTGACATTCGAAGCCTGCAGTTTAGTGGCGATGGTTACAAGAGCGGACAGGTATACCCCATGCACGGGATCGTTTACATTCCCGATCCGTATGAGACGAGACGGGGGAAATAAAAAAGCAGGTAACGCTTTTGGAACCGCCGAAGCAGTCCCTGAGCCGAACCTGCATTAACAATATCTGATATGTGGCGCGAAAATACAAGCAGTTTCGTAATGGGTCACTGACGAGGGGGTAAAGGAGGGGGCGACTCTTCTTCGACCTGACAGCCACTGAAGTTGAGGCCTACGTGCAGCGCTCAGGATGAGTTTCCAAAAAGGAGCTCATAGACATCGTGATCGGGATTCATGGCGAGCTGATCGAGGACTTTCTTAAGATGGAGTCCGGGATTGGCTTGTTGTTTTTTCAGAGTGTGCAGGATGGTCATGAGGGTTTCGCGGGTTTTAGCGCCGGTCTGGGACTGGGAACCGAAGCTGATCTTGCGGGCGATCACAAGCGGGCGAAGGTCGCGTTCAGCGAGATTGTTTTCGGCTGGGATGGCGCGATCCTTGGTCCAATGGAATAAGCGATGAGTCTTCTCCCTGAAAATGGATTGGTAAGCCTGGATCGCGGGATGTCTGGCCTGGGAGAGGATAACCGTTTTGATCTGTTTCTGGATGCGGGCTGCCTGCGCGAGGAACTGACGGGTTGAACCGGGAAGCTTCCGGGCCTGCATGGCGGAGGCCAGCAAAGGGGCCAGAGACTCAACGAAGCCCTGGATTTCCACGTTGTCTGGAAATTCCTTGAGGATATCCTTGAGGTTACGTAGCAGGTGGGCGAAGCAGTACTGGAGTTTGCATGGGCTTTTGTTGTAGGCGTTATAACGATCCACGACGAGAACACCTGGAAGTCGCTTGGAGCCTAACACCTCTTGGGCGACGGCCGCCGCCCGGCTGTTTCGGAAGCGGAAGATGCTGATGAGGGGAGTAGCGAATAACCATGCGTAGCCGTTTTTTCCGTCGGTTCGCCACCCCGTTTCGTCGGCATGTTTGACGGGAGCTTGCCGATAGTGATCCACCAGAGCCGGGATGGCAGGTTCAAGAATGGTGGCCAGTCCCTGTAAGGCCTTGAGGAGGCTGCTGTACGGAACCCCCATCTGTTTTTCGAGTTGTCCGAGTGTCTGGCCATACTGGTAATGTTGCACGGCAACATGAGTCAGAAGCTGATTGCCATAGAGGAACTTGGGCAATACCCCCGGTGCTCTGGCTTCCTCGCGCTGGCCGCAATGGGGACACTTCTTTTTCTCCAGTTCAAAGAGCACCTTCTCGACTTTAACGGGCTGGCAGTCAATCACTGTGCGACGGCGTAGGCCCCGATCTTCCCTTGGTGTTCCACAGTGTGGACAGGACTCGTGAAGAACAACGCGCTCAATACGATCAGCCTCGTCCTGCGGCAACGTCTTGCGCCCGTGTCCGCGATGCCCAAGTTTACCGCCACCTCGTCGCGCCTGGCGTTCCTCTAAGCTGTTGGCCTTGATCGGGATTTTCGAGGATGGAGTGGACGAGCCGAAAGGCCCCTCCTTTGCCGTCCGCTCCTGATACCGGAGTTTGGCCTTCAACTGAACATTCTCGGAGCGCAACTGGTCAATCTCCCGTTGCTTCTCCAGGCAGGCCCGACAGTACTGGCGGTCGCTATGCACCACGCGTGCGGTTCTCCTTGTCCAGGCGGTTCAGCAGGATCACGCCTTCGCCTGCCCTGACCAGCGCCTCTTCCATTCGCCGCCCGTTGGCGATGGCTTGGCGCAACCGGGGCACGAGGTCGCGGGGGACGTGCCTGCACAGCGTCTTGCCACTTCGGCGGAAGGTGAAGATGAAGGCCGGATGCTTGCGCCCCTCCAGACAAGGGACACAGTTTTTCCGCCCGCATGGCTTGCGCACTTCAGCCAGCGACCCTTTGGCCACCGGCCAAAGCCCCGCCAACTCATCCAGGAATTTACTCTGATCGTCTGTTTTGAGAGAAGGTTTCTTTTTCATGTGCATAGTATATAATATTATATACCATTTGCAAAGAATTTTAATGTTTTTTAATGACCTTCATGAAAATGAAGAAGGGAGGCTGAATGGACGAAAGAAAGTCGCCCCCTCCTTTACCCCCTCGTCAGTGACCCCTTAC
>CAJBSZ010000222.1 GCA_903958395.1 uncultured bacterium
AGAATGGAGGTAACCAGAAAATAGACAAACAATCCGTTGCCTCCCAGCAGGGTCGGAGGCATCCACATCAACGCGCAGAGAATACCACCCAAAATGGAACCCACGACCAGAAACGGGCGGCGACGCCCCCAGCGGGTCCGGGTATTATCCGAGAGGTTTCCAATTAACGGGTCGGTGATCGCTTCCCAGAGGCGCGGAAGTGAAATCGCCAGACCGATCAGCGTCGCGCTGACTTTCAACTCGATGTTATAGATCGGCATGGCCAGCTGAAACACGATATTGGCCATGATCACATCGGAGACTGAACCCAGCCCGTAGAACAACTTGTCCCTGATCTTTAAATTTTGCATCGGTTATTCCTGTTTCTACTTGAGAGCCTTTTTGCTTTCCAACACGACATCACGCGCCGCCTTGACGGCCTCGGTTGGTTCACCTTTCTTGTCCAAAAGGAGCTCCCAATTGAAAATGCACATAAACTTGCAGCCAGACGCTTTAATTGTATTTTCGATTGAAGACTTCCACGTTCCGTATTGGCTGGTCGGATACAGCAGCAGCCACTCCACGGCGGCCCAGTACGGGGCATCACTGCGGCGGATGTTGCGCATGATCCCCTCATCCGCCTGGATATTGAGGGAGTTGAAATACTCACTCCACCCCGGGCAGGAAAACGCATTCACAGCAGAATCATAAAGCAATTCCCCCTTCCCGTTGCCAACCCCGTGCGAGAAGATCTTTTCCCGGGGGAGACCAAGAGTCTTGGCGTAGCGGCAAAGATCCTCCAGGTGACGACGGGCCACTTCCGTTAAATCGCCCTCGGTAATCCCGCCTGAATTCCGGATCCCTCCGCTCTTCAAAGCCGCAAATCCCAGCTGAACCATGCCGCGGCACAGGACATCATCCCAGGAAAACGCCGGTTTTGCCGGGTCTTCGGACTCCGGCCGATTCAACAGGGCGTTTCCATTCGTACGATAATAGGAACTGTTCCCAACGGCACTTTCCCAGCCAAGATTCAACCCGACAAACAAGTCTTTCTTATCCGGCGGCAGTTGGCGCTGCCACTCCACAATGATCGGAACCAGACGGTCCATGGCTTTGTGACACTCAGCCCGGTAGCGCGGGCTGAGCAGATTGATCATGGGCGTCACGCGAAGCTGTCTCCCCCAGTCACGCCAGGAAATCTTGATGGCATCCTCCGGATTCCATGAAGTCCATTCCACGTTCTGCCGGTTATCCGGATTGTACCCCGGCTTGGCGGGATCCCACCAGTTCCACAGATCGGGCCGTCCGTTGAGCCAGTTCTCTCCGTCCAGTTTGACAACGACCGGCGTATCGGTTTCGAGCGAAAGAGCCAGGAACTTCCTGAGACAACTTTCGACATCATTTATCGGGTATTCAAAATACGGAAAAACAAACCCGATCCCGACCTTGATCCGGGTGGGTTCGGCATAGCCCGGAAAATGACTTTTTACCGAATCAAACTGCCGCTTGTTGAAACTCCCGGGTCGATTGATGCTCATGTTCCGATCATGCTCGAGCATAAACACCAGATACTTCGGCCCCGTCACCGCGTTGGTCGCGACGCCATGAACGGAAGGCACCGTAAACAACGCCACACCCAGAAGAATAATACCTAACTTCATCGGCCCTGCTCCCCTGATGATTGTTGAAACTCTATAGACATTTCATCGTCACCGCACAGACATCTTGACGCTGACAATCTCACCCGCCTTGACGTCGAAGCGGATCCTACCACCGCGAACCTGCAGAGCACGGATCTCCTGCTCTTCCAGCGTCATCAGTGACGCGGATTTTACAGACGCCCCGGCACTCAGCGATACGATGATTTTCTTACGCGTTGGATTAAACCCGCGCAGGATTACATCCTTTCCGGCCTCCGCCTTTTTCAAGGCCGTGACAACAAACGCTTCCTTGTCAGCCGCGAAGAATGAATGGGTCGCGGGGAGATTCCCGGCATGCCCGGTGGACTGAACCACCCTTAAGGGAGCATTGAAACACTGGGCTTCCTGCGTGACCAAACCGGCCTCCCAATTCCCGGCATGAGGACACGCGCCGTACCGGAACGTGTGTTTGCCCTGACACTGCGCCAGCTTCTGTTCAACATATTTCTCCGTCGGGTTTCCGGCCGTGCCGAAACAACGCAGAAGGGTTAGCGCGATGGTTCTGGTCGGATCATCCACCACCTCGTACTCACTCAAGCCGTAATGGATCACCGCAAGCCCACCCCCTGCACTGACATCCACAAACGACGCGGTCGGCATGGTGCGCGACGCTTCCTCGTACCAGCCGGTGGAGTCGGGAACGGTTATCGGCCGCTCCACCACATCAAACGGACTGTCCACATGACACACTTTTGCACGCGCAAGACCAACCGGGAACATCACCCTCAAGCGATGGTCTTGAATCGTATTTTCAACCGTCGTGACAAACTCCAGCACACGGCTCCCCTTCGTTAACGTCACGTCACTGACAATCTTCACGGCCTTTTTTGTCGACGACCGCTTCGCCGCGCCATGGTCAACCCATTCGTTCCCGTGCGGCACATGAACCTTGAGCTCGGACTCCAGACTTTCCGGCAGGAGCCATTCGCGTTCAATCCGATAGGTCACCATCAAAGGGCCGGCCTTGAGCAGGCTGATGGTCGCCGGAACCCCGAGAGTGATGTATCGCGGATCCGTATTTGCCCGGTAATGCACAAGCGGCCCGCCACATTCCCCTTCATCTTCAAAATGGTTCAACTTGCGATACCAACGGCCCTCTTCGCGATGAAGCAGGTTAATCGTTCCGTCACCGCAAATTTCCGCCCGCAGATATTCATTTTCCATCACCAGCGGTTCTGGCTGGAGCGTCTCAACGGGACGTGACGCCAGTTTCAACGGTTTTGCGACATAGGAGGCATACCCCATGGACGGCACATCCACTTCAAAGGCGATGTTCACACGGGTCACATCAAAACTGAAGGCATTCCCGAATTTCAGGTACCCATACCCCGTATCATCCTCCATCCCCAGCATCTGGGCTTTCACCTTCCGGCCACGGGCATCATAAATTTCCAGCATCATGGGGGTCTTGTAATGATTGCCCGGCATGTCGCGGAAACCCCAGTCACGCGGAACATCAACGGTAGCCTGTACGACTTCCTTGCGTGCCATACAGGTGGAATTGAAAATCACCAGGCCGATCTCCCGGTCCTTGACCTTGGAAAGATCAATCTCCGCCACCAATCCGGTCAAGGCATCACGGGTAATGGTTTCCGAGATGTCATTGGCCTGACGATACCGCTCCTCCATCGCAAGCTGAACCCGGTCGACATGACAGCCCCCGATGCCATCATGCTGCTGGTTCTGCAAAATCGAGAGCCATGCCAGGCGCAACAACCGTTCCGGATATTCCTTCCCCTGCAATAGCTGCCAGACCGAAGCCGGCTCCGCCCACTTCTCAAGACGATACTGGCAATCCGCATTCTGCAGCTTGACCGGCATGCGCGCGGAAAAGACACCATTGTAGAGAGGCGCAAACGGATCACCACTTGTCTCGACGCTCAACATCTCCCCGTGGAAATTCTTCAAACCGGCCTCAAGTCCCAATTTCTTGATGTCGCCCCGTACCAGTCGCACATACTCCGGCAGACTGCTGATATGCAGTTTGCCGTAATCAATCCGCTTGTTGATCGCCTCAACAAGGTCCGGCACAACCGGATCCGGATTCTCCTGGTCAAATCCCTGGAGAAACAGCAGACGGTTTGTGGACGACTTGTCCTTCACCGTGTCCAGGAGTGTCTGCATGCCGCTCAGGGCCGCCTCCATGTCGTTCAACTTCGGCTGATGCATGACGTGGAAATTGATGTCATCACTATAACTGTCGCTCACCCGCGCCATCGAACCGCCGTTCTTCCGCAAGGCGACCAGATCGTCAACGGCTTCCTTGCCGTGAATATAGGGCTTATAGACATAAATCCAGAAGTTCAGCCGGTGATACGACCCGAAGGTGATTCCCAGCGCCTTCGACCCATCCGGCGCCGTCCAGGAGAACTCAAGCCGGTCAAGCTTCGACTGATCAATCCCGCGGTAGAACATGATGGTGTCCATTCCGAACTGACGGTAGATCTGCGGCAACTGCGAAACCTGGCCCCAGGAAAAGATGTTGTAGGCCGTCTTCATGACCCCGCCCAGCTCATTCGCAATCCTGTGCCCGGCAAGAAGATTCCGGACGAGCGACTCACCACTCACCAGGAACTCGGCGGGCAACGTGTACCATGGCCCAACCAGAATCCGCCCGTCGGCCACCAGCGTCTTCACGCGCTCCCGGTTTTCCGGCCGTAATTCCAGATAATCGTCCAGGAACGAGGCCTGCGAGTCAGGATGAAAATACTTGAAACGGGAGTCATGCTCCATGGTATCTATCAGGATATCACCCGCCTCCATCAATCGCATTTGGGTTTCCCGGAACGACCACCTGTATTCCCGATCCCAATGTGTATTCAGGATCAGATGCATGTCATACTGTTTTTTGTTTTTTGCTTTGCTTGTCATTTTTAACCGTTCCTTGTGCCGATATAATTGATTATTCCAGCAAAATCATTACAGAATACGCGACATAACCTTTCGGTCCCGCTTTCTTTGATATTCCCCCCACCGATACCCACCGGGGCAAAACCGGCCAACCTGATCGAAACGATCCCGGCGCCACTGTCTTCGATGCCGATAACTGAACCCCGCTCCGAAAATGGAATCCCCATCCCGACCCTGGCGGTTTCAGCATAGAGCCAGGGATGCGGTTTAGGAGAGAGCTCCCCCAGCGTTCCTGCTTCCTGACCTTTTCGCATGGGAAAACCCGCCGTAATAATGGCATCATAAAAATCTTTGGGATCGCCCATTTTCAGGACCTTGAATGCATCCAGGATTTCAGGATAGGCTTTCTCATAAAGGCCGGAGGTTACCAGCCCGATTTTGACCCCCTGCCCCTTCAGGAAAAGCAGAAACTCTTTGATGCCCTCTGACGGCTTGAACGCGCCCACCCGCCCCGTTCCCTGCATGATGTTTCGCATTTCCCTGTGGGTATGTTCAAAATAGAATACGCGCGCCGCCTCAACAGATCTATCCGGACAATACTTCTCGATACAATACTGGAGATGTTCCGACACGCTATGCCCTGAGACATACGGCATATCAGCATTTTCCAGTTCGAAATGGGGATTACCCAGCAAACTAGCCGCAGTCTGCTGGATAATCCATACCCAGAACTCCTCACTGTGGACGGTGGTCCCGTCCAGATCCATCAATACGGCTTTTACCGGTTGATTCTCTATAAGCGGATAGACCGGGTAATAAGCCGGATACCCCATCGAAGAATTCACCAGCGCCAGCGTGTGTGCGTCAAACCCCACGAACTCAACCTTGCCATCACCTGTCGCGGCTATGGCCTGAATGCCGTCATGACCGGCTTTAAACCGCTCATCCGATGTTCTCTCTCGTGCCGACAAACCCAGCTCAGCCTCATTCTCTCCTAAATCTGGAAATTTTTCGCGCATACACACCCTTCGTTGACTTATGATATTCTCAAATTATCAAATAATACAAACGATTGCAATGATAACTTGCAAGGTCCGCGTAAAAGGGTAGAGGCCCAGGGGATTTCAACGATACACGTAACCATAGTGTGTGCAAAATAGTTTCCGTGCATCGTTTGCTTGCCGAAATTTTCAATATGAGGTAAATGGTAACAACGTTTGAATATATTATGAGCATAACTCTTAAAGATGTAGCCCGATTCTGCGGGGTGGACACCTCCACCGTTTCTCGTGCGTTGCACAATGACGTGAGAATCAAAGAATCGACGAAACAAAAAGTCCAGAAGGCAGCAGAAAGGCTGGGGTACAGGCCCAATATCGCGGCCCGTCTTCTTGTCGAAGGTCATTCGCACATATTCTGGTTTCTGGTCCCCACGGTAGGAACATCCGTGGATTCGCGCATTAGCGAATACGCCAGTTCACACGCGGCAAGAAACGGATATGATACGGCCATTGTTGTCCACCATGGTAATCAGACTGATTTTGAGCGGCTGACAAATAACATGGGGTCTGGACTTGCCGCAGGCGCGATCATCAACCGGCGCGATATTTCAGACATCTCCAAAATTCACCGTTTGGTGGAAAAGAAATTCCCTGTTGTTTTTATTGATGTTCCCGTTGACTCCACCAATACCATCAGCATCACCACAGACAACAGTCTCGCGTCGAAAGAACTGGTCACACGGTGCCTGGAGGCGAAAGCATCACGGTTTGTGTTACTATTCGATCCGAAACGTAATATCGTTGAGCAATACAGGTACAACGCGGCACTGGATACGATTGCACGCAATGGGGCTGCTCTCATCGATGCAAACGATCCGGGGGCCGTTAAGGATTTCTTTAATCAGAACGGAACAGTCGCCGTTCTGGCTTCCGCCCAGAGCGAGATCCAGGCGTTCTTCAGAAGTCATGCCGTAGCAGAACCGGGTTTAACTATTGTGGCAGGGTGTTTTGATGATTGGTACGGGGAACCTAATCCAGCCACCACGGTTTTTGTCGCCATTCAAGACTATCGATCCATAGCAGAATTAGCCGTGGATACCCTCCTTGGCATCATTCAAGGCAACAAAATGACCCCTATGGCTCCCATCGTCACCCTCCCCATCGCGGAATACCGCGTTGTCCACAATCATTTCACCACCTGACCCCGCCCGACTCACTTTCCCTTTGCTGGCATTGTCCCGGCGGCAGATGACACACTGGCGCGGACATAATCCCGCGCGGCTTCGGCCGCTTTAGTCAATTGCTCATTCTTGACCAGATTTCTCCAACTGAAGACGCAAAGCATTCTACACCCGGGCAAGGCCAGGATTTGCTCGTAGGCTTTCCGCCATTCGTCATAGTTGTCAACCGGCTTCATCAGCAGCCATTCAGCAACCGCCCAGTGCGGAGCATCGCTATTTTCGGCGTTTTGAAGCATCCCCATGTTCTTGGTGACCGGCTGCGTACTGTACGAACTCCAGCCGGGACAGGCCCAACGATTCAGAGGCGCGGCATGTAACCGTTCCCCCTTGGGGCTTTCAGGATTCCCCCAGCCATGGGTGAAAAGCCGTTCCCTCGGCAACCCCAGCTCGGCCGCCGTCCTGGCAAGATCCTCCAGGTGACGCCGGGTAACTTCATACAAATCCTCTTCCGTAATATCGCCCTTGCTGCGAATACCGGCAGTGGAAACAGCCGCGTAACCGATCTGGGTCATGCCGCGGCTCAGGACATCATCCTTGGCCATGTGCCAGAACGGGTCCTTTTCTGCCGGTTGGTCCAGATAGTCGTTGCCGTTGGGATAATAGTAGGAATTGATCCCCATCCCACTTTCCCAGCCCACGGTCACACCGGCCAGGAGATCTTTTTGGTCGGCTGGCAGTTGTTTGTACCAGTCAGAAATGATCGGAATCAAGCGGCCCATGACCTCATGACACGCCTGGCGATACGGCGGACTCATCAGGTTGGGCGGAGGCAACACGCGGACTTGCCGCCCCCAGTTACGCCACGCGATTTTAAGCGCCTGGTCCGGACTCCACCAGGTCCATTCCACATTTTTTCTGTTTTCCGGATTGTACCCCGGCTTGGTCGGATCCCACCAGTTCCACAGATCGGGCCGCGTCTGCCACCATTGTTCACCGTCCAGCTTGATCATGACCGGCACCTGCAACTCCTCGGAGAGCTTGAGCAGTTGCCGCAGGCCCGCCTCGTGCTGATCAAGCCGGCCGTTGAAGTAGTAAAAGATCGCGCCAATGGCGACTTTAACCCGTCCATTCTCACCGTACGCCGGAAACGGCTTGGCCACCGCCTGAATCGCCTCCCGGTTTTTCGGCTCAGCCTGGTTGGGGCTGAATTCGCTCATGAACACCAGGTATCGGGTGCCGGGATCAGGTGACGTCACAGCCCAGGCGGTACTGGCCATGACCAGTAGACCGCCCATCAGTTTGCCAGCCACTGTTTTCATTTAAACACACTCTGCTTGACGTAATTCCTGAACCGCGCCAATCATGGCCAGATAGTTCTCTGTGGGCACGTAGTCGGGAATGGAGTTCCCGGAGCCCAGGGCGTATCCTTGCGCGGAATTCCGAAAACGCCGCCCTGCCTCGATGACCCTGTCCCGAATGAAGTCCGGTCGATTCGCACAGATTAAATCCAAGTCAAAACCGCCGAGTAATCCAATCCTGCTCCCGTAGTCCGCAATCCAACGGTCATAGGGGGCAATCGAGTCTTCATTCGAGTGTTTGGCGTCGATACCAAGGGCGATCACATCCTCCATGATTTCGAAAATGCAACCACACGAGTGCCATAGGAAAGGACTCCCGCCGTTGTGGATAATGTCTATGATTCGGCGGTACTGCGGAAAGACATGCCCGCGAACCGTATCGGGATGGGTCAGCAGCGACGATTTGAAGCCCAGGTCGTCACCAAAACGGCAGGCGGCAAAATGGTTTCCATAGCGCGGCATGAACTCGCTCCAAATAGCGCACATCAGGTCGCCAATGGCACCAAACAGGTCGGCATAGAGCACCGGATCATCGACTTCCATGTAGGGCAGGTATTCCAAGCCAACCAGGGATTCGGCCAGTTCAAAAACGCCATTACCAGCCCCTCCCACCGCCTTCATGCCGCTCGGTAACGCCGCGACCAATGCATCCAGACGCGGCCGGGCCACCTCCCAGTAGAGGGAGGGCAGTTCCTTCCAGGGATAGGCATCAAAATCAGCCCGAGTCTGGATGGGTCCCTGTCCGCCGCAAATCGCCGACTTGCCCGGCATGGTCACGAGAATACAGACTTCATAGGAAACCGTGTCGTAGGTCATCTCCCGGAAAAACCGACAGTGCTGGCGGAAATATTCCGCCTGATCCTTCGCATCACCATTTTCGAGGGCGGCGAAGCGCTCATCCAACACCTTCTCCATCACGGCGGAGCTGACAATATGCTCGTACAGCGGGAGCCGGGCGGGCCGCCTGTTCTTCATCACTGCCTCAAAATTGCGGTAATCAGGTTGGAAATCCACAGTCTTCACCTTTCTATTGTGTTTTACCTTCGCCGACATGGTTCATGTCGTTTGCCATCGTTTGCATTCTCAATAACCACTCACTCTCGACCGCCGCCAAGTGCCGCGTGTTTCGCGGCTGATATACATATAAAGACGCAATATCATGTACTGGTCCGTGAGGAAGGTCAAGTTTTATATGAAATGGAAGTGACTATGCGCTTTTTCAACAATGCTAGCGTTTGCACTTCTATTGACACGTCTGGGGGCATTATTTCCACAGCGGCGACAGACGGTTTCTGAAAAGGATCTGGCTCGCCGTCATGCAAAACCTCAAAGGCGCTTTCATGGAGAATTTGGGCGTGATCATCCCGTCCCTTCGAGACCATTAATAATAGGCTTCTGGACCGGCCCATGGATAACCAAGGCAAAAGCCCCTGGCGCAATCAGACGCCGCCCTACCTCTTATCAACAGTCATCAACGGCCAGTCATCGGTTCGGAATGGGGATGCGGGCAGACCTTCCTTATTGTATAGATTGCAGCCTTCAGGATTGCTTTGCCAGGCATAACGCACGGCGACCGGGGCCGCCACCTTGTCGCTCGACACCACAACCGTGTCACCCTCGATCCTCGCATTGGCCCAAATGAAATTCCTGCTGGCATCGGCAATCGCAAACTGCTTCAACGGGACTTTGTCCTTGACGACCAAGCTGCCACCCACATGCTGGAACTTGAGAATCTCGCTGGCTCCGTCGGATCGCTTTGCAGGGTTTCGGCCGTTGTCCACGATTCGGCATAACGGCCGTCCCATGACGAGTGCATCAACCCGATGGGAATATTCAAAGCCTTGTGCAAATCCCGGCCAAAGAAATAGCCGACGGCGGTAAACCCCTTCACCGACTGCGGAGTACACACCTCCCATTTCCCCTCCACGCTCTCCTGCGGCGAATTCTGCACATTTTTCTGGACATTGAAATGCCGGATCATCGGGTAATTGGCCGCCGTGGCTTCCTCATTCACGTTCAGACTTCCGCCCGTAGCGAACAGACTCCCACCATCAGCGATTTTGGATATTAAAACTAAATGGGTATGCAGTTGAGGTTAACGTGAGTGATAAGCCTGAAAACAAATTCCTATCAGTCGAATTACTCGTATTTGAAAGTGACAGTTGCAGTAGTATCAACTGAACTTACCGCCCGCACCCAGTAGGCCGAGAACCCTTCTGGGAACTCATAGCTGACCGGGTTGCCTCCTTTGAGTTTGAATGTTTTACAGGCCATCCAGATCTCTGTGCCATCGATATCAATTTCCAGGGTGATCTCCGCATCTGACGAGCTCAGAAGGGTGGCCGATTTCCGGTCATAACCGGTCATCAGATAGGGATCGGAGGGGCGACCAGCTTTGACAGAGGTGTCCTTCCAAACCCCGCCCTCACCACGCGGTTTGCCCAGCTGCCACAAATCATCGATCACACCGGCCCACAGCATCGCGGTGCCATCGACACGCTTAATCACGCGATCGCTCGTATTGCCGTTGAGACCGGTCATGAAGAGCATGCCAAAGTGGGAGGCGTAGTCGTGAATCTGCAGATTGTGGGTTGCTACTGGACGGATCTTGGCAAAGCCCTGGGCATTGCGTGCAGGCAGCTCATAGAAGGTGCCATGGAAGTTGAAGAGATCCCGCTCGGTGGCCACCTCGCGGCATACGCGGGCAAACTGCGAGCTGTCAAAACTGCTGATATCAGGATGATCCTCTAAAACGACAACCTCATAGATTCGGTTATATCCGCTATCCTTGAAATCGATCTTCAGCTCCTGCGCCGTTACGGCCTTGTCTAAGTTTACAACAACAACTATACTGCCGTTACCTCTGACCGCACCCCCGGGGAGGGTGACCCACTTGTTGTCCTGTTTAACCTGCACATCAAAATTCATTGAGGTATATTGCGACTCCCGTTTCCATCCGGTTGCAACACATACACTGCGGAAGGTTTTCGGCGCCCCCATGTCCACAGTCAGCCAGTTGCCTTCACCCTCGGCAATCCAGCGTGAATCTTCATCGAACCTGCCATCAACAATATTCTCCGCCTTGAACTGATTGTGGCTTGCGCTGATTGCAACAGCGGCCCCCTTTGAAAGACTCTGCGGCAGATAATCCTCCAGCTTCTTCCGTGAAGAGTTTTTTGAGACCGGAACAACAAGCTTCTCATATTCCGGGTTTTTAGGGATTCGATAGGTTGTGCCATCCTCCTCAACTATCACCGAGGCGGCATCCACCCGGATTTTGCTATCATGCTGCGCCCCCTGTGCAACCAGCGATGCTTCACGGCTGTTCCCGGCGGACAATTCCAGTTTGTCGTTCAGCTCATAGTATTTACCGTCTGCAAGCACACTCAGAACCTTGCGGTTACTGCGGATCACTCCCTTTGAACTCTGAACCTCGCCGATCCCGGCAACACTGTCATAAATTTGACCATTCTGATTACCGCGTTTATCTTTGTTGCGATAGTTAAAATGAACACAGACTTCTTTGACATCAGTATCAGCAGAGACCCGCACCCAGGCACCCTTTTCAGAGTCTTTAAAGATATAAACCAGAGAGCCATCAACCGAGAGAGTGTTCAGCTTTGACCAGCTTCCATCCCCTTTTACATCGACCTCAAGAGTAAATCTAACAGGAGCGGGGTTGGAGTGTTTAATGGTCATCATACGGTAG
>CAJBSZ010000223.1 GCA_903958395.1 uncultured bacterium
CCAACTGCGACACTCAATCATCAAGGAAGTGCGGACCAAAGGGCTCATCACGGCCATTGAATTTCAACAACCGCGCGAGCTCGGGGCGAAACTGGGCTGGGTCTTTTTGCACAGTTTGGAAAAGGAGCTTTTTTCTCAAATGATCGCCACCACGCTATTGCGCCGCCATCGGATTCTCACGCAAGTGGCCGCGCATGGGACGGACGCGATCAAGATTTTGCCGCCGTTGATCATTGGCGAAAAAGAGGTCGATCAATTTGTCGAGGCGTCCTGCGCATGGCTTGTCTTCCCCTTGTGGCACAGCAGGCCAAACAACGCCTTTTCGTGGCAATAGGGACGGCATGGTTCGCGGCATGCCTGCCAGGAATTGTCCTTGCCGCATTGCCTTTGACCCGCGCGGCTGAGGCGAGAACGGGTAAACCCGATATCTTGTTCATCGCTATCGATGACATGAATGACTGGACGACGCTCTTTGACAGGAACAACCCGATCAAAACTCCAAATCTGGAACGGTTGGTCGCCACCATTGAGGCCTCGTTCCCACAGCCCACTCAGATGGACCGGTATTTCGCCTACTCGGTCGACCTGTTCCAGATCAGTGTGCCAAAACGTTTGGAGACCGAACTGGTCAATCTGGGTGACCAGCAGGGCATCGTCAGTGCCCGTCAGCAGGCTGCCGATCAGGCCCGCCGCCAGATCACCGCCGGGGTTGATCGTTTTGTCCAGGACTGCGTGGCCTCACTCAGGGAGCAGACAGCCACCCTGTGCCAGGAAATGCTGGAGAGCATGCGCGACGGCAAATCAGGGGTGCACCAAAGACCCTGAACCGCCTGGTCGGCTTCATCGAGGTCAAGGCGGGTATCAACACCAAGGCCAAGAGCATGAAGACCTACCGGGAACGGTACCAACCGGAAAAAGCCATTCTCCTCTCTGGATGCGGGATAAACCAAATGGACAACGGGCTCCTGCACACCCCGCTTTATCTCGCCGGCATGACAACATCCTGAGAACAGGGTTCACGCCTTAATCGTGATCTCAGGGCAGACTGGCACCAAACAAATTAGGCCTCAGCGTTTATTTCCTTCGCCGTCTCGCCTTACCACTCTTGGAGACTTTCCTCACCTTGGCAACAATCTTCTTCACCGGCTTCATCGCATCGAGCCGCTTGCGAGCCTCGGCCTTGCCAATTCCCTTGATGGCCATGATGGCTGCCTTGGACGCATCCTTGAGCTTCAACATTCCCTTCTGTCGTTCCCAAGCCCGAACGCCACCAAGAGAAACGCCTGTCAGTTTACCCAGTTCCTCCTGAGTGAGCCCAAATTTCCGCCGTAGGCTCTTTACACCCCTACCCAGGATCCTGACTTTGTCGTCCACTGGGGCCGCGGCAGGGGCGGGCTGGGTGGACACCAGATTGATGACCACAAGGGGAGGCTTGCTTCGCTGACGCTTCGGGGCGCCAGTGGGGAGGAGAAAAGAGGTGAGACGTGAAGCGTGCGTGAGCCAAGTGGGCGCCATGTTTACTCAACCTCAAAATCCCCGGCCCATTCCTGCAACTTCCGCCGGAGTTCTTCCTTGCTCGGCAGGTAGAGTTGATATTCCCGCGCGTGGATGTTGGCGTCACCCGGCAGGGTTATTTCAACCAATGAGAGGTAAATGCAACACGATGGCTTGCGGCAATTGAACCGACGGTGCCTGGCTTATTTTAGGGGCGGCCGATTTTGCAGACGAAGTCTGCAATTTCCTGCTGATAGATGATTTTGCAGACGAAGTCTGCAAAATTGGACCGCGATCCCGATACAGCATATAGAAGGACCGCATACCGCCCGGCCCTTGGCCGTTTGACGGTATTCTTGGAGACGGCTGTTGGGGTTTCTGGGGAATTTGACGTAGCGGACATATGAGACGGAGCGATGCAAAAAGGGTGAAAGGCCTCAAATGCTGGATGCCGTGAGCGAGGCTCTGCCCCTGGGCGTGATGATGAATTTTTTTTTGGCGCTTAGGGCCAGTTTACTTGGGGCCTTGCGGGAGAAGGATGTCCCTATTGTCCCCATTATGACCCCATTCTCTGGAATGAAAGATCATGTCTCCATTGTCCCCGTTCCTCGTTAACTCCTTTTTTATTTTTACATTTTCATGACAAATTTGCATCATTCTCGATCTCAAATTTATGCTATTTTGAATTTGTAACTGGATGAGTGCAGACTTTGAAGATTTGTTTGGGACACCATGAAAAAAGAACAACATTCCGACATTGAGACCACGCCAAGAACTGCGAAAAGTTGCCAGCCATTGCACTATTTCGTGGATGAGTCGGGCGATGGCGTTCTATTCGACCGGCGCGGACGACCCTTGGTGCTGGCCGAAGGGTGGCCACAGTATTTCATGGTGGGTCTGCTCGACGTGGCTGATCCGGAGGCACTCCAGCAGGACATGGACGATTTGAGGCGGCGTTTGTTGGCCGATCCCTATTTCTCGGGCGTTCCTTCAATGAAACCGGAGGCGGGCAAAACAGCGCTGGCGTTTCATGCGAAGGACGATGTTTCGGAGGTGCGGCGAGAGGTGTATAGTTTGTTGCTTCGGCACGATCTCCGTTTTACTGCCGTTGTGAAGCGAATGCGAGTCGTCCTCAACTACGTTACAAGCCGCAATCAATCCGATCCTACATACCGTTACCATCCCGACGAGTTGTACGATTTGACGGTAAGGCGGCTTTTTCAGCAACGGCTGCACGCGCATGATGCCTACGACATCTGGTTCGCCCGACGGAACAAGTCTGACAGAACCCGGATTCTCGCTGACACGCTCATATCCGTAAGGGATCGTTTCTGTGAAAAGAACAAACTGCCCGCGCAATCACGAATTGATGTTCGGTCCGCGTATCTTGCAGATAATTCGGGACTGCAGGCAGTTGATTATTTCCTCTGGGCATTACAGCGCGCTTACGAACGCGGCGAAGACCGGTTTGTGCGGCTGGTCTGGGAAAAGATCGCCCTGGTGCAGGACGTTGACGATACACGCGAAAAACCGTACGGCAGGTACTACACAGAAAAGCGCCCCCTTACAGTGGAGGCGCTTAAATGAAGGGCGTCGGATATAGAGTTTCCTCGGCGCAAGGCCCGGAAACCACGCGGCATGAAGCCGAACTTCATCCGATCACCCAGAGAAACTATGCCACTTACCTCGCGAGGATACAACGAAAAAAAGATATCTGACGGCGCCAAGAAAAAGAGGATTTACCGCCATCAACAGATTAAGCCCGCAATCACCCTGAGAGGGATATCCCTCAACGACATGGAGTCATATTTCAGATGGAGCAGGCTTAAACTGTGCTGAAGATTACATATGAGCCGGGATCGGTCAATGTAGGGTTTCAAAAAAAGATGGTGCCAAAGAGTGGCTTTGATATTCTGTCGTTGCGTCTGGGATGAGTCGCCTAGCGTCTCATGTCGGGGCTATCAGCCCAAAACCTCAGTCGTTTTATTGAGCCTTTCCTCAGTTGCGGGATGCCGTGAGCCAGGCTCTGCCCTACCCACTACAGTAGTGCATTCGTATTTTATTCATCATTTCGCTGATTTTTAGATTTGCTCTTTCTGACTGTTTTCCTGCTGATAATTTAATTGTATTAGTTGGTGACAACTTTAGGGGGTCACGGGCGATTTGAATCGCCCGTGACTCCTTTTTTTACGAAGGGTTCAGAAGGGAGTAGAGTTGTGTCTGCAAGTTGTGAGTTTCTTCGAGCTGAATGGAATACCTCCCCTACGGCAGCGATGTGAAGTTTGTGAATGGTGGCGGTAATAAGCCACCGTTTCTGGAACATATTGACTACATCGACCGGCAGATCACTCTGGCCGCCACGGGCGGGCTCTTGACGATGCTGGCGGAGTCCGGATCCGGCACCCTGGCCGGCAATGCTCACTCGGATACCTTTCTGCAAATCGCCCGGGGCGATGCGGCATTGTTGAGCGGATTATTCCAGGAGCAATTCGACACGCCATTGCTGAGAGAATATTTCCCGGATCAGCCGATCCTGGCCTATTTCGAGTTCGCCCCACCAGCAGCAGATGAGGTGTCACGGGTGGTCAAGGACGCCGTGGAGTTGGCGAAAGCAGGGGTGCGGATCGATTTGAGGGAGTTGGAGGAAAAGACGGGGTATAAGTTGGCACCTTTTGAGATGTAGTCTCAACTGGGATCACGTTGGCCCCTTTGGCCCCTTCATGGCCCCTTGGGTGGATTTCGGCTATGGCTAGCTACTCGGCACGCCGAGTGGCTCATATGTCCCATAAATGGCGCAAACAAGATCGGCCCGGTGATAGATTTCAGCATTTTGGTGATAGATAAGTAGGGAATAGCAACAAGGCTGGACGAATGATGTGGGGGAACATTTTCAGGATTCCTTTGAGTTATGGCTGTTGCATCAACCCTTCGCATCCGTGTCCAACTTAGCACGTCCTTTCGCCGTAAGCCGGTATTTCTGAAGGCGACTGGTAGGTTTGGAAGGGATGGTCATTTCGATTAAACCTTCTTCCAGAAGCGGCTTCACGACTTGGTCCCTGAACTTGGTTCGATTAGACCGGGAAACCAAAGCCATCAAATCACTTATTCCGCTTATTTCCAGGCACTTACGCAATATTTTGACTTGGTCCCGACTTGGTCCCGACTTAGTCCCAACTTGCGCGTTTCCCTGCGAGGCCGCCACTGATTTCGGTCGCCAGAGTGTCTGAACGAAAAACCCACCATCCTGCCGAAATTCGGGTTCCCTTAAACCGGCGTCCTGACATTGCTGGAGCATATCAAGGATGCCACTGTCAGCCTTCTCGGCATACCGGGTCAGGAACATAGGATCGGCAATGAGCGGGTTTCTGGGCAAGGATGGATGAGGATGATGGAGTTTGGCAACTGACAATGCCGGGGGTAATTCCCCTGGATTCCAAATTTCCAGACGATCCGCAAAGAGCATGACCTGAACGCTACCGTTACTGGCGTAGTCACGGTGGGTCACAGCATTAACAATGGCCTCACGCACCGCTTTCCATGGAAGTTCGTATTCGACATCGCTTGCGACCTTGCCGTCGCGAGGAATCACAGCCCGCGCAAGCTTGGACATAACAAAGTCAGCCGCCTGATCCACCATCTCAAACAAGTCACCCTTGTAAATGTGATAAGACGGTATCGGCTTACGCACTTCCAAGCCATGGAAATGCATGCACTTGACCTCTGACGTTATCATGAAGCGCTGGGGCTTCTTACCTGTAGCATGACAAGACAAAGACCGAATTCGCGGGACCGATTTCGTGCCCGGCACCTTTGGGGTATTCGTCGAACGTGACTTTTCAGTGGTTCACCTACCACTCCAAGACCGGCACCTACGCCATGGCCTGCCGGTGGCGAGAGGGCGGCCTGAAAGCCTGGACCTGCGCGACCAGCGGGTTGTTCCAGGCCAGCACCACCCTCACCAATCTTTCAATGGCGACTCTTACAGCGTATGCGCCCGCCCCTGACAGTGGCCTGATTGAGATGGAGTACTGGGTGGTTCCGACGAATGCGCCCGGCGGGGGAACGGCGGGCGGTTACGGGTATGTCCGGGGAATGAAAATTGAGTTTTGGGCACGATTTTAGGAGGGCATGAGCATGATAGGAAAAATTGAAGCGATAGTGGCAGGTGGCGCGGCGCTGGGAGCGACGACGGCGGCCGCCCTGCCAGATTCAGAAAGTCTCGATGCGATTGGGAGATGGCCACTGGTGGCCGTCCTGGGCGCGGTCTGTTGTTTCTGTGTCTGGATCATCTACTGCCAGGGGTGCCAGTTCGGGAAGCGGCTGGACAAATTGTCGGATGCCATCATGAAACTGGCGGCCAACCTGAAAGAGCGGCCTTGCATCCGGCATAAGGAGAATGACTGATGAGCGCTGAATTACTCAAGACGCCGCCATGCGGGTGTTCATGCAAGCGAAAGACGGCCCAGGCGGCCACAGGCGGGGCGACCGGGGACGGATTGGATCGTGCGACCGAGTATCACCGCATCATCGAATCCTTTGACGTTCTGAGCGTGCCCCGTGACATTCAGGTTCTGATCCGGGAAGCCTTGGACTCCAAGTCCTGGGATTGGTTTGAAAAATGTGATGGCTGCACCTGTGTCTCCGAGATGTACTGGCCAACGAAGTACTTCCCTCCCTGCCTGAGGCATGACTTCGACTGGCAGACCGGTCATGGTGGATGGGAAGCGAATGCGCGGTTCTACCGGACCCAGCGCGCGTACCGGATGTCGGCCCTGCAGGCCGGCACCCGGTTCATCGGCGTCACGGCCTCGTGGTATGCATGGTTCA
>CAJBSZ010000224.1 GCA_903958395.1 uncultured bacterium
CTCGACCCGCAATTTTTTCGGCATGCCAGGTGCGGGATCGACACCAGCCAACTTAGCGTCAGCTTTGACATTGAGCTCGCCGTCTTTGACCAAAGCATTCAGTTTCTCTGTAATATCCACAACCTGCTGGGTGACAGGGATGGTTGCCTTTTTCTCGGGCTCAACTCCGTAAATGGCACGAACGATTTCCGCCTTCGCAGGCAACTCCATCACTTCATTCCCCTGTATCATCATCTGCTTGGAACTGCCCTCAACCGTGTATTCCACAAACAATTCCTTAGGCTGATCCGGTGCAGGATCACGTCCCGCCAAATTGACCGAACAAATTCGCAGCTTTCCGGCATATAGCTTTTTAACCTCCGCTGTCACATCATAGCAACGCGTTCCCACTAGATCAAAGACCCCGTATTCCGCCTTTATGATCTTCAACTCAGGGCGCACCTGTGCCGCCGCGGGACGTGTTTGCTTTACGGCAACGATCGGATCCGCGGGCGCGGGCTGCCGGAATACAACAAATAGCGACCCCATGGGATCAAACCTCAATGGGACGGTCGTGTAGCCGTCTTTCTCGCTGAATACAGGGGCTTTCTCCATCACACCCGTGTCCGGATGCCAAAGTTCCGGTTGTCTGCCGGAGATTCGGAACGCGCACGCCGCTTCCGCCATGACCGTTTTCTGATTGGAGATAAAGTAAACATCCGCGCCATCCGCCACCCGATGAATCCATTTCAGGCGCCCAGCTTTGTCTTCATTCACGAAATCCGGTTTTACGTCCAAGGCTGCCAGGGCTTGTTCCACCTTCATCCCGCTGAACACGCGACCTTGGCCGACACGCCGCTCGCCAGAACCCGCCCCCCACACCGCGTCGGCGATGGTGCGGACCTCCTCGTCGCAGGCAGGGAAATTTCCGAGGCTCGGCGACCGCTGGGGCTTCGGACCCAACACCGCAGCACCAGCCTGCACAAGATCGCGCACATGTCGCGCCACGGCAGGGGTCATCCAGGTGGTGTCAGGCAGCACCAAAAGACGATATTTTGTGCCAGCAGGAGTGATGATGTTTCCATCGCGCACCGTCAGCTTGCCGATCTGGTCGGTGCCGACGAGAGCATAGTCCCAGCCGTTATCTCTAATATCCTTGCGATATGGCAGCATGCAATTAGGCGCTGCCTCGCCACCGAAGACCAGCACGTCCTCCACGGGTTGACCCGACTGCAGAAGTTGTTGGCTTCGGGCCACATAAGAAAACCAAGCTTTGGATTGCTCCCACCAAGTGACGCAACGACCAAATTGGGTTCCCCACTGGGACATGGTCATGCCAGGATACCGTTCAGGATTAGTCCACGGTTGGTGGGCGTAGGTATGCAGTTCAAAACGATTGATGCCCTCGCACCACATCGCGTCGCCACGGCCCTTGAGGAATGCCGGATCTCCCGTCCAACGACTGCTCCTCGGAAAGGCGGTGAAGGATTCCGCCGGAACAAGAGTTGTTCCACGGGTATGAGCAATACTTGCAGCCAGCTTCGCCAGATCGTAATGGTCCATCTCGGGATCAGCCCAAAACTCGGCCATCGGGAGATCAACTTGAGCGCCGACTTGGAGGCCTTCGAAAGGCCCATCATACGGTTCGCACATAGCCTGCAGACCGTGCTTGTGGCACAGTTCAGCGAAATGGCCGTAATAGTTTTCAGCGAACAAATCGCTGATCGTGCGGCGCAGATCCCACAGAAAACGTTCGGTGATCTCAGACGAACCGACGATGCGCCCAGTCATTGCGGGCAGGAAAGGAACCAGATCATAGCCACGACGTTTTTTGAATTCCTCCTGCATCAATGGCGTCCAGTTGCCCCCACCCGCCTCGTAGCTATCAATGTGACAGACATTGAGAATCTTCCCAGCCAAGGGTCCGACCTTGTCGAGGATGGGCTGGATACCGCCCACCCAGTGAACATCCATCGCCTCGCGACTCAGTTTGTCGCATTCCAAACCTTGGCCAGACCCGGGGGAGGGAACATTCACGTTGCCCGTGCAGGTGCGCCCTATGCGCAGGATTGTCCAGTTACCCGCAGGCACCTCCCACCGCAGACGGCCATCGCCGTCCATCTTGTCCGTCAGATTAATCATGCGCGCCGGATCGATGATGGCTCCGGCTGGTACCTGCCTGGGACTCGGCTGCTGCCCTTTAAGCGATGGATGACCGTGTCCGAAAATGGCCATCTTGTTGATATCATGGGTGCGGGTCGCATCCGTCGGCGTGGGGAAGGCCAGAACTGAAATATCGTGGTGAAAGTTTTGCTGCAGTTTGCCCTGCGGAAGCACAGCATCGAACGTCGTCCCACCCCTGCGCCTGCACCTCGCCCACGACAATGATTTGCGCGGCGTTCTGAGGCTTTATCCAAGGCCCGCCGCTGGACGAGTATCCAGCGCAGTTGTGGAAGCTGATCTGCATGCCCAGGCGCTCGGCTTGGGACACCGCATGCTGGAAAAGGTCGAACCACTGCGGGCCAAAAAAGGGCACCGGCCCCCCTTGCACCTCGGACTTCACGTTAAAAATTAGCGCTCGCCCGATGCCAACCCGGGCCATTGCCTCCAAATCGGCAGTAATCCCCTCCTTCGAAATATTCCCATCCATCCACATCCAAAGCACCCCCGCCTTGGCAGCGGCAGACGGCTTGGTAAAATCTTGTGCGAGATCCGCCGCCTGAACGCAAAGGCAACTGGAAGCGCCGATCACAATGAGTGATAACGCCGTAAGTAATGGCTTCATGAGTTGGGCCCGGTTGATTGGAATAAGATGAAATGGTTTCATGAGTTGAAATGTATTATTCATTTGATTTTTGAATCATTTCCTTTGATAGGTCTGTTTCCGATTTGCGCAAGCCGTCGGCCGTGACCGCCTGCACTTGGTTGGGGGCGATATTCAGCGACACCGAACTCCCATTCCGAATGCACGTGCCCTCGAGAGGATATAGTCCTGTAATGCCTTCAAACCACGTCTGCGCCATTTGATCGTAGGCCTTGGCATCGGGATGATTGATGTGGTTGGAGAATAGCGTTGCGTCAATCTTTCCGTCTTTGAGCAAATTCCTGTATTGATCCACCGTGGTAACTTTCCTGCCTTCGGCAACGAGTCTTGGCACAAGCGTGTCACGAATATACTGGTTGTAGTCCGCAATCCTCTGACTGAAATGCGCCATGGGCGTAATCTGGGCGATAATCAGGCTAACCGCAGGCTTCACCCTGAATATGGTCCTCGCAATCTCCTCGAGATTTGTCCTGGCATTCACGCTGCCTCCGTCATTGATGCCAATCATCAGGAGAACCAGATCGGGACTGTCCTTGGCAACCCAGGCGCCGATCCCGCCAAGTACTTTCTGGGTTCCCCATCCTCCATAACCCCGATGATGATCCTGGTCTTGAGCCCGCAGATCCAATGTCGGGGTGTTCCCATGCAGTCCGGAAAGCCCATCCCGGGGTTCAGGCGATTCACCTACGAACTGGAAACGGTAACCCGCCTGGATCAAGCGCTGATACAAACCCCTTCGATACCCGAACTCGAACGGCACGGTCCACTTGGGATTATCAGTGTAGCCGGCTGTAATCGAATCGCCAACGCACATGATCCTCAGCGGCGTTTCGCTGCCTTGACGCGGTGACGCCTGGGCCATAGCCTGCACCACACCCATAATGCAAATGACAGCGATGCGCATTCTCAACATATTCTTCATCATCTTGACTCCACAAAGAGACAATCCGGATAACGACTAAGGCCTTGGGCCATAGAGTTTCACACGCCGTAGGTGGAGAAAGTTCTCCCCTTGAAGCCCGATTTTTAAATACCGTGCGCGAACAGGTTGCTTGAAAAGGAAGTTCCACACGGGTTGTGCCTCCTCCGCCTGCCAGACCGCGTCCCACGTCTTGCCATCCATGGATGACCACATCGCCAAAGTAGCCGCACGGTCGAGGATAAACTTTCCTTGATCCGTTCGGTTATGAATCGCAACACCGCCGATGACCTCCTCGGTTTTCAAGTCAATGATGATATGGGCGTTTCTCTCCTTCTGCGTACTGAACGCGTGGGTGCCCGGTGCGTTGTCCGCATCAAAGAGTTTGCCGGTAACTGGCTCGCTGAGGGTTGAACTCTGGGTGTACGTCGCC
>CAJBSZ010000225.1 GCA_903958395.1 uncultured bacterium
AAACGGCAGTTGGTGGTCGAGGAAGTTGCCGATGTCCTGATGTTCGCACTCCTCCTGGCTGACCGCCTGAATATCCCGGTCGAAGAGGCCATCCAACAGAAATTAGTCGCCAATGCCCTGAAATATCCTGTGGCCCAATCCAAGGGATCCGCCAAGAAATACACCGAGTTGAACCCGTGATCATCTATTCTAAGTCCAAGGCGCAATTCCAGGACGACGTAGATACCAACAACATCGGTAATATCATCCACGGGGCCTTCCAGCAGGCGACCAGCCATAGTGTCGGCAAAGCCGAGGTAGACTCCTGGGTCAACTCCCTCCAGTACATGGAGCGCGTGCTACAGGATGCCGAGATCCCGCACGATGCCGGCGTCTGCATCGAGTACCATATCCCCGCGACCTCCAAGCGCATCGACTTCATTCTCACGGGCATGGACAGCAACCGAAAGGACAGCGCGGTCCTGATTGAGCTTAAACAGTGGCAGCATGCCTCCCTGACAGCCAAGGATGCCATTGTCACCACCCGGTTCAGGGCGGGGGAGGTCGAAGCCCTGCACCCGTCCTACCAGGCCTGGTCCTATAAGAAGATTCTCGAGGATTTCAATCAGACCGTCCAGGATGAGCCCATCCATCTCTACCCCTGCGCCTACCTGCATAATTACGCGCCCGACAGCGTCATCACCAACGCCTTTTACGCCGACTACATCAAGAGGGCCCCACTTTTTCTCCAGCCCGATGCCGAGAAACTGCGCCAGTTCATCAAGACCCATGTCGAATATGGCGACAAGAACAAGGTCATGTACCGGATCGACGAGGGGAAGATCAAGCCCTCCAAGGCCCTGGCGGATCAACTTGCCTCCATGCTCAAGGGCAATGAAGAGTTTGTCATGATTGACGACCAGAAAGTCGTCTATGAAATGGCGCTTTCCCTCATGGACAAGGCGTTAAAGGGCAAGAAACAGGTTATGATTGTCGAAGGCGGGCCCGGCACTGGGAAGTCCGTGGTGGCCATCAGCTTGCTCGTAGCGATGACCAATAGGGATTCGGTTGCGCAATACGTTACCCGCAATTCCGCCCCGCGCGAGGTGTACCAGGCCAAGCTCACCGGATCCCTCCGTAAATCCCAGATTACCAACCTGTTCCGGGGGGCGGGTGGGTATCATGCCGTCGAGCCCGACAGCATCGACTGCCTGATTGTGGATGAAGCCCACCGGTTGAACGAAAAGTCAGGGATGTTCAGCCATCTTGGCAAAAACCAGGTCATGGAGATTATCCGGGCCAGCAAATGCAGCATCTTTTTTGTCGATGAAGACCAGAAGGTCACCCTCAAGGATATTGGTGACAAAGAAGAGATCCGGCGCTGGGCAAGAGAGCAGGGGGCGAAGGTTACGGAACTCGAGTTAGCCTCCCAATTCCGCTGCAACGGTTCAAACGGGTACCTCGCCTGGTTGGATAACTCCCTGCAAATCCGGGAAACGGCCAATGAGACGCTCGATACCGATGAATATGACTTCCGGATCATGGGCTCGCCAGCTGAATTACATGCCCTGATCCGCGAAAAGAACAAAGCCCGGAACAAAGCGCGCATGGTCGCCGGGTATTGTTGGAACTGGGTTAGCAAGAAAAACGCCTCGCTCCCTGACATCAAGATCGGGAGCTACAAAGCGACGTGGAATCTGACCGAAGACGGCCAATCCTGGATTATTAAGCCCGATTCCGTGGAGCAAGTCGGCTGCATCCATACATGCCAGGGTCTCGAACTCGACTATGTCGGCGTCATCATCGGTCCCGACCTGGTGGTTCGCAACGGCATAGTGGTTGCAAACCCTGCCAAGCGGGCCAGCACCGACCGGTCCATCAGCGGCTGGAAGGCCTTGTGCAAGAAGCACCCCGAACAAGCGATGCAGCGCCTTGAGTCGATTATCAAAAACACCTACCGCACACTCATGACCCGTGGTCAGAAGGGCTGCTACGTCTATTTTGAAGACGAAGAAACCTGTCGCTATTTTAGCAACAAGCTCAAAAAAAAGACGACCGAGCTTATTCCCTTCAAAAACGCCCTGCCGCTCTTCGATCTCCGTGCGGCGGCTGACGCCAGCTATAAAGATCTCACCGGGTACTTCGCCGAAACCGCGTCAGCCACCTGGATCCGTGTGGAGAATGGCCCATTCCCAAAAGATCGATTCCTGATCCGTGCCGAAGGCGATTCCATGGAGCCCGACATCAAGAATGGCGATCTCTGCCTCTTCAAGAAAGACCCCGGCGGCAGCCGAAACAACAAGATCGTCCTGTGCCAGCTCGCTGGTTTCGCCGGCGACGCCCCACTGGCCCTGATCAAGCGCTATAAAAGCGCCAGAGTTCAGGGTACCGACAGCATTGGCGAGGCCAAAGCCATCGTCCTGTCCTCCAGCAACCCTCAGCATGAAGACATTGTGTTGTCGGACGGGGAGGGGATGTCGGTATTGGGGGTGTTTGAGCGGGTGGTGGAGTATTAATGATGTGTGGATAAGATTGTTAAGGTTGAAAAGAGATATGAAACGCAAATGAAATAAAAAAGTGACCCCCAGGGGAGGCAGGGTCAGACCTAGAAACTAGAAAATAGCCTCGTTGGGTGGCGGGGTGCCCTGCGGCGTCGGCGTGTGAGTTGATCGCTATATTAAATATATAGATAAATGATTGACTTGCTCCTGGCTTGGGGGAAATATGCGGGGCATGCCAAGGCCATGGAGGATTCGATATGCGGGGGCGAAGTATCATGTGATGAGCCGGGGGAACGGGCGCGCGGCGGTGTTTCTCGAGCCGGCGGATTACGGGCGTTTCCTTGAGCAACTTGATCATGCGTTGGAGGCGGACCAGGTGGTCTTGTACGCGTATGTCCTGATGCCGAATCACTATCACCTCCTGATTGAGACGCCGCGGGGGAATTTGTCGCGTTTCATGCAGAGGCTGAATACGGCTTACAGCCTCTATTTCCGACACAAGAAGCAACGGCCCGGGCATTGTTTTCAGGGACGGTTCAGGGCGAAGCTAGTGGACGGGGATGAATATCTTGTCCGGTTGACCCGCTACCAGCATCTTAATCCAGTCAAGGTGCGGGAGTATGACGCCCAGGGAGTCGAGGCGAAGAAGGCGGCTCTGGAGCGCTGGCGTTGGAGCAGTTATCTCGGTTACGCAGGACTCGGCTCCCGAGAGGAGCGCATCAACTACCGGTGGCTGAAGCTGATGGGGTGCCATACCGTTCGGGGGAACCAGGAGGCTTATCGCAACTATGTGGAGTCTATGCTTGGCGACGACGACGAAGTTATCCAGAAATCGGGGCGACGGAGCCGGTATGCGTTGGGGGATGAGTCGTTCCAGGAGGAAGCAGAGCAGTCCATATATGACCAGATGCAGGATGTAGTCTTCGCCTCCGATGTCATTCCTCCTGAAAAGCGAACTCCTTCACTCGAGGATGTTGAGCAGGCTGTGATGACGGAATTCAGGATCAATCGTGAGGTTCTGTATGGGCGTAGTCGCCGGGCTCGGGAGGCAAAGGCGATGGTCTTCGAATTGGGCTGTCAGGTGGCCGATGTCACGCAACGGGCACTGGCAAAGCGGTTCCGGTACGGGCATGAGAGTGCCATTGGTAAGCAACGGCGTCTACTCTCCGCCCGTATGGCGATGGATTCAGCCTTGGCTAAGCGATATGAGGTTTTGGAGAAAGTGCTGTTTTCTAGTTTCTAGGTCTGACCCTGTCTCCCCCTGAATAAAAACCGGCCAAGTGAAACCCCTTGATGATCAACGGGTGAGTTCCTGCGGGTGAATCCATCTCGAATGTGAGAGGGT
>CAJBSZ010000226.1 GCA_903958395.1 uncultured bacterium
CCCGGATCACGGCCGCGAGATGGTCAACCGCCTCAAAATGAAACTCCATGGCGCAGGCGGAGTAAAAGGGCTTGTCGATCATGACGACGTGCGTCCAGTTTCCCGTCCGGATCAGACTCAGGTTGGCGTCCCGGAAATCGGGATGGAAATAGAAGCCCAGCAACGCTTCAGAATACCAATTCGTCCGTACAATATTCTGGCAAACCACCGCCACGTTCGTGTAGCGCCCATCGGCCGTGAGCTGAGCCCCGAGAGTCGCAGCAATGTCAGCCGCTGGGAAATACTTGGTAGGGCTCAGGATGAGCACCCTGGCCGTATTCGTCTGCGCCCACAGCCCACAAGGAATGGCCGCCAGTAACAGCCACAATACGAATACACATGAAAACTTCATCGTCATATGCATACCCCTTTCATCCACTGGTGGACGCCGCAGCGCTCGACAGAGCGAGCGCCCTACCTAACCCGGCATAGCCGGAACCAAGCTGAAGAGTTTGAACAGAAGACCACTAAGACCACGAAGGGTTACGCATTTTTCCGCCGGAGGCGGGTAATACAAATCCCCTTTGCGAGCTTCGTGATCTTCTGTTCAAAATTTCTTTCCTGCTCTGAATCATTACCAAGATGAGATTGATTCAATCGTAAGGCACTACGTGTTCGGCCGGCGCAACCTCGACCGTGGCCGTCAGACGGATCACGTCCGAAGCCCCGCCCGCCTGGATTTCATACGGCCCGAAAGGAACCGTATATTCATTCTTCTGTTCGTCCCAGTAGCGCAGAGCCGAGGCCGGCAGAACAAACTCAACCGTTTTCGTTTCTCCTTTTTCAAATGCAACACGCTTGAATCCGGCCAGACTGTGCTTCGGCTGGGAAACGGGAGAGCTGAGGTGCTTCACATACAGCTGTACAACCTCGTCGCCCGCTGAGGGACCGCGGTTGGTCACATTCACCCGAACTTTGACGGAACCGTCCGGAGCCATCTTTTTCGCCGATGTTTTCAGCTTTGAATAATCGAAGACGGTATAGCTCAGGCCATGCCCGAACGCATAGAGCGGCTTGCCTTTAAAATAGCGATACGTCCGGTTGGCCATCGAATAATCGAGAAAATCGGGAAGATCATCGACGGACCGGTAAAACGTGACTGGAAGCCGTCCGGCCGGGTTGACCTTTCCGAACAGAACGTCCGCCGCGGCGGTGCCGCCGTTCTGACCGGGATACCAGAGCTGAATTATCGCGTCCAGATGCTCATCCGCCCACGGCATGGCGATGGCGCTACCGCTCATGTTCACGAAAACCACCGGCTTGCCGGTGCTCTCCAGCGCCTTGAGCAGATCGTTCTGCGGCGAAGGAAGGTCAATCGCGATGCGGTCACCGCGATCAAATCCCTGATAGGAGGTCTTCATCTCTTCCCCCTCGAGTTTCGCATCAAGGCCGCCGACATAGATCACCAGGTCGGCACCCGCGGCCAGTGCCAACGCCTCCTGCCCATCCGGACCGTCCACGGAATAAGTCTCCTTCGGCTTGAGGGCCAGCGGACATCCCTTTGCGTAGCCGACATCGAAGCGCCCTTCTGCTTCCTTTTTCAACCCGTCAAGCACCGTGGTATAAGAGGAAGGCTCTCCGTAATAATTTCCAAGCAGCGCATTCAGAGATGCCGCATTGGGACCAATGACCGCGATGCGTTTGAGCCGGTCTGCTTGAAGAGGAAGCACACCGTTGTTTTTCAGGAGCACAATGGAACGGCGCGCGGCGTTCAGCGCCAGCTCGCTGTTGGCTGCCGTATCGTTGGCCGAACCCGGAATCTTCAGGTACGCGCATTTTTCGGGCGGATCAAAAAGTCCGAGACGAAAACGGGCGTCCAGCACGCGGCTCAAGGCCCGGTCCAGATCACCCTCCGTGATCAATCCGCGGCTAAATGCAGGAACCAGTGCCTTATAGGTACCGCCGCATTCAAGGTCATTGCCGGCTTTCAGGCAGACCGCAGACGCGGAAGCCTCATCCGCTGCATATTTATGGCATTTCCACACATCATGAATTCCGCCGCAGTCGGACACCACATGCCCGTCAAAACCCCACTGATTCCGCAGCAGCTCCGTCAGGAAAAAGGTCTGGGCCGGAGCGGGAATCCCGTCAATCGCATTGTATGCCGACATCACGTTGGCCACCTTGCCGCGCTTTACCGCCGCCTCAAACTGCGGAAGATAGGTTTCATACAGATCGCGCCGGGAGGGCCGTGCATCAAATGAATGACGCAGTTTTTCGGGCCCGCTATGCACCGCGAAATGTTTTGCACAAGCGATCGCCTTGTAATAATCGGGGGCATTGCCCTGCAGTCCCTGAATAAACGCCACGCCGAGCTCGGCGGTCAGATAAGGATCTTCGCCATAGGTTTCCTGCCCGCGCCCCCAGCGCGGATCGCGGAAAATATTGATGTTCGGCGTCCAGAACGTCAGCCCGTAATAGCGCGCAGTGTTGGGATTCTTCGCCCTTGCGGCATTGTTTTTTGCGCGGCCCTCGGTGGCGATAGTATCGGCAAGGGTCCGCATAAACTGATCATCCCACATGGCGGCCAATCCGATCGCCTGCGGAAAGACCGTGGCATTCCCCGCACGAGCCACACCGTGCAGACATTCATTCCAGTAGTCATAAGCCGGCACGCCCAGACGGGAAATTCCCTGAGCACTGTTCTGCAGCTGTCCGACTTTTTCAGTGACCGACATCCGGCGAACTAGATCCGCCACGCGCTTTTCCACCGGCTGGTCCGGGTCGGTATAAACAACCGGATCACTGATTTGGGGAATCGGATAGTCACGACTCTTTTTCTTGAGTTCAACAGCCTTCACGCAGGCCACCACGTTATTGCCGGCGTCCCGGATTATAATCGCATTGAACTTGGCCATATCTACGGTTGACTGAAACGTCAGCGTCAGCGGCCCGTTGATCGAATCAGCCTGATGATAGACGGTGCCGCGCACAATATACTCTGTAGACGGCCCCACGAGCGAGAAGAGGTCCAGATCCTTCGCCAGCACGTCATTGCCGGAAGAAATACTGAAGATGCGGTTCCCTGCGGCCGTATGATAAGTTTCCGCCAGATAAACTTCCACGGTGTACTTGCCCTCGGGCAGACCCTCCACATAGGCACTGAATTCCTTTCCGTAGATTTCCTGTGTGTACATCTCCGGATGGGTTGCCCCCTTTACGGCCGGACTGCGCGGAGATAAGTGTTTGACCTCACCCTGGACGACAAACAGTTTACCGCAGCCTCCGGAGCCCTCCTCATCGGCGTGAAGCCTCATGCCTGCCAAAAGTAACAATGATAGCACCAGCAACCACTTTTTGTCTTTCATCTTAACGTATCCTTTCACTGTTATTAATGTTCCCGTAATAATCCAGACATGAACGCCTGGTAGGGCGGCCAGTCCCTTGGCCGCCGCGGCGCGCAAGGGCCTGCGCGCCCTACCCGATCATGTCCAGATTATTTCAGGAACGTTAGTATCTTCTTGTTCTTTACTCACAAAGAGGAACTCACCATTGTGCGGCCTTCCGCTGAGGCCCGGCCGCTTCCTGTCGCGACGTGCCCGCACTTGTCCTGTGCGCTGTGTTGCCGGATCACAAAATCCACAATCGGCTGCGGGTTTTTCAGTGAATGCGGATGATGGCCGACATCTTTTTTATGAATCACTTCAAACTGGCCGCCCAGCTTCTTATACCGCGCTTCTGCAATCGCGGTGTTTTCCGCAACCGGCACGACATCGTCGGCATCCCCGACGACATGAATGATCGGGACCCCCGCTTTCGCCAGCGGGGCCAGGTTGTCCAGCGGATGGCCTTTAAAGGCCATCGCTTCCTCTTCGGTCAACCCGTAAGCCTGCAGACATGCCTCCCATAACCGGGCGTCACCTTTCCCCTGCCCCTTGCCGCCCGGCCAGCTTGTAAAATCCATCACCGGCGCGTCGGCATAAATCGCCTGCACTTTATCGGGATTGGCCGCCGCCCAGTTATAGACAATCAGCCCGCCGCGCGACATCCCTTCCAGCACTGCACGATCGGACAACAGGTGCTCTAAACGCAGATAGTCGTAAAACGCATTCCAACGCTTCACCGCTTCCGCATTGCCGAACAGATCGGCGACATGGCAGTAAACGACATGATAGCCGCGTTCGAGCATCGCAACATCAAACTGCGGCGCATTGCCCCAGAAAAGCGCACGCCAGACCCACGGCCTGCCGGCGGCAACCGTCTTGGGAACCGCCACTTTGCAGGGCACGCCATCAAGAGCGAAATTGTACTGGTCAAAACCGCGAAATGACGACTTTGCTCCCGGCCATACATCGTCCGCAGGTGCAGCCTCGCCTGCAGGAGAGGGTTTGCCCAGATGCTTTTTATCGCCTTCAATGGCATCGGCCCCCTGCTCCCACGCCAGTTTAAACGCCGGCAAGGTATTTTGTGGTGCATCCCGTGACGCTCCACGATGGGCAACAATCATGACTTCCTCTGCACGGGACGAAACTTCGTTTTTCTCGCGGCCGCGCGCCTCCAATGTGAAGGTTACGGGACGGATGGTCCCG
>CAJBSZ010000227.1 GCA_903958395.1 uncultured bacterium
CCCCTCTGTTACTGACCCCTTACATTTATCGAAAGAATCATGTTGCTATACCCGAAAGGGGTGATAGAATTCGCTTTGATATAGGTTATACCCGAAAGGGGTCAGTATGAACAACCCGTTGATTCAGTTCATTAAGGCTCGGCGCCGAACCCTGGGGCTAACCCAGAAGGATTTGGCAGACCGCGCGGGCGTCGGACTTCGTTTCATCCGTGACATGGAACAAGGCAAGACCTCGCTCCGACTCGACAAGGTAAATCAGGTTCTATTGCTTTTTGGACACCGGATGGAACCGGTCGCCTATCGCTTGGAGGTGAATGATGAGACGCGCTGAAATCCATATGCAGGGCCGACTGGCCGGGGTTTTGGAAGAAAGGGAGAGGGACTACGCATTCACATATGATGCGACCTATCTAGCGGACACCAAGGCCATGGCCATCAGTCTTTCGTTGCCCCTTCAGGCCGCGAGTTTCGAGGATAAACGGCTGTTCCCGTTTTTCGATGGTCTCATTCCCGAGGGGTGGCTACTGGACATCGCCGAACACACATGGAAACTGGATCCCCGCGACCGTATGGGATTGTTGCTGGCTTGCTGCCGCGATTGTATCGGAGCGGTTTCCGTCATCCCCATGGAGCCCGGAAATGAATAACGCCAACTGCCTGATCTGTCTGGATCCGCTAGGTGACGTCAGCGCACCCTATCACGAGACCTGCTGCCGGAAACTCTTTGGAACGCCCCACCCTCCTGAACTTCCGTACACCTGGGACCACCTGAATGGCTTGGCGGAACAGATCGTGCGCCAACACATCACGATTCCGGGCGTCCAGCCCAAACTCTCCATGCATCTGGATCGCGGATCGCCACGGCAGTCCCGATTGACGTTGGTTGGCCTGGGAGGCGGCTATATCCTTAAACCTCCGGTGGCCCGTTTTCCCCAGATGCCGGAATTGGAGCATCTGACCCTGCGCATGGCCAGGTGCTTCGGCATAGCAACCGCCGAATGCGGGCTCATCCCCATGGAGGATAACCGGCTCGCGTTCATCACCAGGCGCATGGATCGCGAAAACGCCCATACGCTGCACATGGAGGACATGTGTCAACTGACCGACCGGCTTACCGAACAGAAGTACCGGGGTTCACTGGAACAGGTTGGCAAGGCGATCCTGCGGCATTGCACCAATCCATTATATGATGCCCTCCGGCTCTTCGAAGTCTCGCTCTTCTGCTTCCTGACCGGCAATGCGGACATGCACCTGAAGAACTTTTCGTTGCTTTACGGACCGCACGGCGGAATCGCCTTGTCGCCCGCCTATGACCTGGTCCCGACGGTCCTGTTGCTGCCGGAAGATACCGAGGAGACCGCCCTGACGTTGAATGGTCGCAAGCGCCGCCTGACCCGGGATGACTTCATGCGATTTTCCACATCCTTGAAACTGACCGGGAAGCAGGCAACCAACGTCTATGATCGGTTTTCCAAGGGCCTCCCCGCAGCCCTCCAGATGACGACGCGGGGACTTTGCGATGCCGACATGAAAGGACGGTTCCACGCACTGATTCAGGACCGTGCTGCCCGCCTCGGCCTCTAGCCGTCAGTTTCGGGCAGGCCTGTCATACCTTGGCGCAACGGGAACGCCTCCAGCGCGCCGTCGTTCCAGACGCGGAGCACCCGCTCATCCAGCAACCAGATCCGGCCATCGAGGCCTCCGGCAACCCGTCAGCAACGCTCCAGCCATGACCGGTCCATGTGCCGGCGGCAGGCGAGGCATTCCCCGCCGACACGCCGACACCCAGGACCAGCCCCAGCATCCAGAAGATCCAACAGCGCTTCATAGTTGAGATCATAAGGCTCTAGTGTCTAGAGTTACAAGTTCGTTGAAGAAAGAGTTTACCACTTATATAAGAAATGTTGGAAATCCAGGAGGGGAGAAGAGTTTGAACAGAAGCTCGCGAAGACCGCGAAGGAGAAGACAATATGGCGGAATTTTCATTCGGGAGTACCCGAACAAAAATTCCGCCATGGTGCTTCTTCTATTAAAGAAAACCGTTTTGCGATTTTCATGACTGGAGTACTCGCCAGGCATAAAATCGCAAAACATTATCTGGATTTCCCTGATTTCCTCAATTAGTGGTTTCATCCCTCTTTGCGATCTTTGCGGGCTTCTGTTCAAATTTCCTTCTTTGTGTTTCAGGCCCCCCCGACAGTTCTGCCATGCGCCCATCGAAGCACGTCCAGTAGTCGCGGCGTTTCACAGTATTCATATAGAGAGGGTTATTAGACCAAATCCCAGTGGACCTGTCGTGTAGTCAATTTGTTGACAAGTGCGCATCGAACAAAAAAGGGGTAGTCAATGCGGCGGTCAAGGACTCCAGGTTCATGGCGAAGACGCTACCAGATCTTGAAGACCGAGCCGCGGAGCCAGCGGCCTGTTGAATGACAGGAGTCTCCTCACTGTGGGAAGCACGCTTCCTGACATGCACAACCCTGATAACACGGGTTGCGCAAGAAGAACTCCGGTTCTTCCAGAATGCGTCTGGGTCTTCACAATTAACACTGCGATGGGGCCATAATGTCTGGAACGCATGCGGGACAAGATGAGAGATTCGACGGGGAGGTTGATTCAGGGTTACGGTTTATGAAAACTGTACGATTTATGTTGCGTATAAATCGTTCAGCTGATACAAATCGAAACATGAAGGATTTGAAAAACAGAGCTGAACGTCATTTGATGAAGCTTGATGATCGTATGGCCCCCCTTGTTCCACGTGCTACCCCCTCGTTACCTTTGTATTTACGGGAGCGGTTCTCTGTGTTCTCCTCACGGGTTTTTGGTCGAAACTGGATTTTTGCGATTGAGAATGACGGATGGGATGCGGGGACTCCGACTGAGTATCGGCAGCACTGGCAGCAACTGAAGCAGGCGACGGGGGAAGATTGTGTGGCCATCGTTCTTTCCCGTATCCCCGCTATCGCTCGTAATCGCATGATTGGTCTGGGGGTACCGTTTCTCATCCCCGAGACCCAGATATTCCTGCCGGAGTCTATCACTCTTTTGACCGAGACTTTCACTCCCTTGGCATCCGGTTGCGGGAAGCCTCTTTCCCCAACGGCGCAAGTTTTGGTTTTGTTACAGGTGCTGAAGGCAGGGCTTGAAAACCTTTCCGCAAAGGAGCTATCCGAGAGATTGGAATTATCCAGATCGTCCATATCGAATGCGACGTCTGAACTGGAACAGGCCAATCTTTGCGAGACCAGCCGCAAGGGTAAGGAGCAGCGGATACACTTCAACAGGTCGGCTGCTGCTCTGTGGGAAACGGCACTGCCATTATTGCGGTCGCCAGTTTCCAGAACCCTTTTTATCAAGTGGACAAACCCTATTGAAGGACTGAAAGGGGCTGGTATTACCGCCTTGGCGCACCGAAGCCAAATTGCCGAGGATCCCGTTTCGACCTTTGCCCTAACGGAGCGGAGCATCCGGCAGGGGCTGGAAAATGGGAAACTTACGGCTTGTATGGATCGTTATGAGGCAAACGCAGCAGTGGAGGCGTGGCGCTACAATCCTGCTTTGCTTGCGGGTGGGCCGGATGTCGATCCGCTATCCTTGTTTTTGAGTCTCAGAAATAGTCCGGATGAACGAGTACAAGCTGAACTCGACGATATGATGAGGGGATTGACATGGCGGTAAAAGGGCTGGATACATTCATTGAATACCTTTCGGAGCATAGGGACGCGTTCGTACTGATCGGAGGCACTGCCTGTGACATGTGGTTTACGGAACAGAACCTCTCGTTCAGATCCACCAAGGATCTCGATGTCGTTTTGATTGTTGATAAGATAAACCCTGTCTTTATCAGAAGCTTCTGGAAATTGATCCGGGACGGAGAGTACCAGATCAAGAACCGCAACGAGGGAGGGCCTCCGGTCCTGTTCCGATTCGAGAATCCCAAAGTGGATGCATTTCCCTTCAAGGTTGAGCTTTTCTGTCGTTCCAGTCTTGGTCTGGAGATTTATCCCGATCAACATATTATACCGATCCGGATGGAGGATGCCCAAAGTTTGTCGGCAATTTTGCTCCATGACAGCTATTACAACTTCCTGATCAAGAATTGTCGCGAGTCTCGGGGGATTCTTGCTGCCGAGCCGGGGGCTCTGATCCCGCTCAAGGCTCGGGCATGGTTAGACCTGACTGCCCGCAAGGAAAACGGGCAGATGGTTGGCGAGAGGGATATCAAAAAGCATCGGTATGATGTATTCAGGCTCGCCGTTCTTTTGCCCGAAAACCAGACGGTCTCCCTTCCCGAGGAACTTGCCGGTGATGTCACTGCGTTTCTGTCTCGGCATTCCGCAGATCAAACCGATTGGGAGTCCATCCGGAATGCGATCCGGCCAACGGTGGGTGGCTCCATATTGCCGGATAAGCTGCTTTCGGCAATCCGTGGTTATTATCAGATCTAAATTCTTATGCAGGACTTACAAGGCACACCGCTTATGGGCCATTCGGGACGGGCTATCTGTGGCCACAAGGCGGTCTCCACCGGCGGAGACCGCCGGCTCCAGACGCTACCGGATCTTGAAGACCGAGCCGCGGAGCCAGCGGCCTGTTGAATGACAGGAGTCTCCTCAATGTGGGAGGCGCGCTTCCTGGGCTTCGTAGCCTTGGCGAAGTAGCCCGCCGCGGCGACTCTTGTCCATTTCAGGCGCCAACCTGAACCTGTCGCGGCACGGAGTGCCCCTCCCACACTGAATTAATTCCCTTTCGTTATCTCTTTAGTGGTCTTTCCGGGTTTTCCGTGGTTTTTTCATTGGTCTCTATCCACATCTGCCTTCTGCTGACCTGATGAAGCCGCTCGTTTAAGGGTAGCCGAGTAAGGGTTGCGGTTAAGGGTACGATGAAGTGCAGCAGGCCCTGCCAGTCCCTTCCAACCCTTAATCGACCCGCTTAACCGACCTACTCTTAATCGCCACACTTACTCGGATACACTTAACCGAACGGCTTAGTCGATCCCTCCCGACTCTCATTGAGTGCCTATTCTTCAATAGGAAATCCCACGCTAATCCCAGAAGAACCTCCTTAGTTTCATTCCGATCGGGTGCCAACGAGGGACAGACCCTGCACCTGGCCCGAATCGATTAAGCGGGTCGGATTAAGTGTAACCGACTAAGGGTAGGGATTAAGTGTGTCGATTAAGTGCAAGAACAGTTCCGAGCGAACACTTGATCGCTTTCTTCGTCGCCTCACTTTGCCGTTTACGCTTAACCGAATCGCTTAGTCGATCGCTACCGGATCTTGAAGACTGAGCCGCGGGGCCAAATGAACACATCGCCACTGTGGTCGATCTCCTCCGCGTCGCGAATACCATCCGAATCACGATCACCAGAGGTAATCTGGAGGGCATTCGTCAGAACGTGGAGATCATCCAGATAGGTGTTGCCGGCCAGGCCGCCATCTGCCTCGAACCGGGCGCAGTTCGACTGGTCCGCATTAATGAACTGGAGCTTCTGGGCCATCAACCGCCCGTTCGCCATGACCGCGACCTCATGCGTGGCATAATTGAGGTTCAGCGCAAGGCGGGTCCAGGTTGAGGTCGGGAACGTCACCGGCCCCACGCCCCAGACATCGTTCGACAACACCTTGCAGGTCAGCCCGTCATAGGCAACCAGATAGTCGTTCGTGTTGATGAACACGATCATCGCCATGTTCGTGCGGCTGTCCGCCAGGGCCACCAGGGACTCGTCAATCCGGCCCGGATCCTTGTAGACCCATTCCATCCAGACGTTCGAACGCGCGGCTGAATTCAGTGAATTCGACAACACCGCACCGGCGGGCATCTGCACGGCCTTGAATCCCAGGGTATAGACCGTCCCCTCCACCACGACCCCCGCGTCCGAGGCGCTCCACCCGAACTGCCCCAGCTGCGCCAGGGCGGTATTGGTCGGATAGGCCTCGAACCCATCGCTGAACGGCGGCGTCCGCGCTACGAGGGTGCTCTTCCAAGCTGCGTCCAGCGTGAAGGACCCCGTGAATATGACGCCGTCCGCCGTGAACGAGGTTGCATTCACCACCCGCACGGTCGCTCCGACACCGAACAACAGCGTCCCGAGATCCACCGTCCCGTTGCTGACGACCAGCATTCCATTTACGGTCGTCGTGCCGTTGCTGACGACAAGCCCTGAACTGTTCCAGACCGTCGCGGTTGTCCCGGCCGCCACAGACAGGTTGCCCGACACCACCACATTGGTCCCCACCAGGGCGACCCCGTTGCCCAGCGTCACGTTGCCTGTGTACGTCCCGTTGCTGACGATGACCGTCTCCCCCGGCGCGGCCGCCTGCATGGCCTCCTGGATGGTGGCATAGCCGTCCTGCGGCACATAACGTGTCGCCACGTAGGACACCAGTGCGGACACCGTGCCGTCCGAAAGCCCGTTGGTGAAGATGCTGTTCCATGCCAATGAAGCGACCCGCGTGTTCTGTCCCGTGAAGGCGACCACGGACTGTCCGTTGGTATAGACCTTTTCCACGACATAGGCGGCATCCGCGCGGAACGTGAACGACGTCGAACCTCCGGGCATGACTTCGAACGAGTTGGACGGCGCGATCGAGCCGTGCGCCGGCTGCACCACCGTGATCACCGGACGATGCCGGACCGCAACCGAGCCATACTGCTGGATTTCAGTTGCGTCGGCCATGCCGTCGTTATCCAGATCAACCGTCATGTTGGTCGGCGAGTATCGCACCGACACTTCGTCCACATAGGAACTCACGGCATACCCCCCCTCCATCTGGATCCGGACGGAGGCGTTGTAATTCGAGATGAAAGGCACCATCTCCAGCATCAGGTGCTGGTTCAGGAAGAACGCCGCCGTATGGTTGCTGTAGTTGGCGCACACCGTGAACCGCGTCCACGCGTTGGTATTGAAGTTCGTCGTGGCGGCGCCCCAGTGGTCGTTGCTGCAGACGAGCCACGAATTACTCGCACGATTCCACACCACTGGATACCCGTTCGTTTCGAAGAACCACTGTACCGTCACGGCCGGATTGACCGCCGACGCGTCCACCGGCCCGGCGGGCATTGTCAGGCTGTTTGTCGTATAAAGCTCGGTCCAAACGCTGGTGCTCGCCGCCGACCCGACAAGATTCGACAAGGTCGTCAACGGCGGCAGATAGGCCGCGTTCGTGCCCAGTTCCTGGCCCCACACCACGTTGGTCTGGACCACGACCGTACCGCTACCGGAGAACCCCCAGCCGTTCCCGGCCAGCGTGCTTTCCGCCGGATAGGTCTCGAACCCATCATGGAAGAGCAAGGCGGCGGCCCCTTGCCCCGGTGTGAACCAGAAGGCCACCACCATCGCGCCCACTGCCAAATTTTGCATGATCTTCATGGCACCCCCTGTAACCACAGGACCCGCTACTGGATCAGGAACATCGTTCCCGGAAACCCTGACACCAACTGCAGCATCGTACCGTTGTTTTTGATCTGCCACCCGCTCGGCAGATTGGCGCCACTGAACGTACCGCTGATCGTGCCACCCGTCGTTTGCGCGATCGTATAGGTACTGGCGCTGCCCGTCAGGTTCCCCGGATTCACCAGGTATACCTGGGCGTTCTGTAGCACCAGATTGCCGTTGACATTCAATTTGGTGCAGGCGCCCGCACTGTTGGTGATCGTGGTCATGATGTAGCCGCTGTTGGTCACCGCCCCGACCACCGTCCCGGCGCCGGTCAGGTACCCGCCCGCCGCCACCGTAACGGCGCCGGTGAGCGAGCCGCTGACATTCAGCGTCCCATTACTCACCAGGGTGCCGCCCGCATAGGAACTGGCTCCCGCCAGGACCAGGACGCCGGGGCCGGTCTTCTGCAGGGCGCCAGCGCCCATCACCACGCCGTTGACCACCTGGGTCGCCGTGGCGGCCGACTGGTTCCACGCCACCGTCCCGCTGTCGAGCCGGTTGGTCGTGTAGGCGTCAAACGTCACCGTCCCGGCCGTGGTCGTGGCGGCGGAGTTATTCAGCCACACGATGCCGTTGCTGACGACCAGGCTGTTCACCGACGCTAGGTTCACGTTGGCCGAGTTGTTTGTCAGTGCGCCCTGGAACATCGCCGCGCCGCTGGCGATATTGGAGACCAGCAGCGAGCCGCCGCTCCCAATCGTCACGGCCTGGCCGCGGATCGCCGACGCCCCGTTCACCAGTTCCAGGCCCGCGTAGTCCCAGGGATTTCCGGTGTTGGCGAAGGTGTAGCCCCCCCGCCACCGTGTTGGAGGCATTGCAACTATCCAGCCGGAAGGTGTTAACCCCCTGCCAATAGATGTTGTTGGTGGCAATGCCGTTGCCGGACGTCGCCAGGTTGTTGGTCAGGTTCGGTAGCGGCCCGGAGGTTTTGCCGCGGAACGCCAGCGTGCCGCCGTTGATGAAGATTGCGTTACCCAGCCCAAGGTTGCTGTTCCTGTTGCTGATCGTGATCGCCGTGGGATTGGCCGTGGTGAACTGCAGGATGCCGCCATTGTTGCTGACGTAGTTGCCGACTTCCGCGGCATTACCGACCGTGATGCCCGTGTTGATTTCCAGCAGGCCGCCGCTGGCCAGGCTGACGTAATTGCTGTTGTTGACAAGCGTGGGGCTCCCACCCACCTTCAAGGTGGCAAGGTTTGTCACCTGGCCATTATTGCTCACGAGCACATAGTTGGCCGCATTATTGGTGGATAGCGCACCGATGTTCCAGGTCTGGTTGAAACCGTCCACGGTCGCCCTTGCGCCATTGGCGTCCGCGCCGGAAACACTGACATAATTGTTGCTGGCATTGCCATAGTTCCCGATGGCTACGCCCGCCCTTGGCATCAACTTGCCTCCGTTGGTAACACTTACGAAGTTACAAGCGCCTACCACAGGCCCCGCATTGGCAACACCTAAAACACTAGTAACGACACACGACCCGCCGCGACCGATAGTGACGCCGTTATTGATACCATTGACATATAGATACCTGCCAAGCTCAAGACGCGCAAACATTCCGGAGGCATTCGTGCCGCTGATTGAAACCGTGTTGTTGGTAAATAAAAGGGACAAGTCGGCTGTGCTAAGCCGGACCAGCCCACCATTGGTCACGATAAGTTGCCCACCGTTGCCTTCCAGTGATAATGCATAAGTTATGAAAACGGATCCGTTATCCACCAACATCTTTGACCCCGTCGCGTAGTCCGTGCCAGCACCCAGAATCTTTATGTTTTCGGACGTCACACCAAGATTTAGCGTGGCTCCGGACGCAACAATCAAATTGCCGTTCGCTCCTTTATAGGTGTTGTCCCCCCCGACACACGAGCTGTTGGATATGACCAATGTGGCGTTGTTCGATAACACCAGCGTACCGCCCCCTTGAGCGTAGGTGGAAGCTCCCAGATAAAAAGCGTCTACCGTGGCCGACTCGCTGTTGGTCAGTTGCAGTTTGAGGTTATTGGTGACATAGGCCGTATCAGCAGATCCTGGCACAACGCTGCCAACCCAGGTGGCGGTGTTGGTCCAGTCGCCGTTCCCGGCGGCATAGATGCTCCCTGCCGATGCCTTCCCTGCCGCAACCAGAGAGGCCAACAGACAACACCAGATCCTCAAATTTGAGAAAGAACACCCCGTGACCTTACTTGTTTTTGCATGGTTCATGACATTCTGTCCTTTCCAAGCGCTATAGCGCATCCATACCGAGGTTCGCCCCATCTTCGGCCTTTATTTTGAAACACCAACAGCCTTTATATATTATATCTCCAAGGGAATTTTCTGGACAAACTTTATTGGGATTTTTTCGTTTTTTTTCGAACCCGATTGCCATGCAGCAGCAAAGCGATAACACCCGCCCCCGACCTCCAGGAACAGGCCTCGTGGCTCCTGGCGCAGGACCTTCACGCCCTGAAGCTCGGCAACCGGACGCCCTCCCTCTCTCACCGCTTCCGGCTTGGAGGTCGGGATGCGCACGGTCGCCACGGTGTTCGCCGGAACGATGATCTCCAGAGTCAAGTTGTCGCCCGAGATGGCCCACTTCGAAACGATGCGCCCATAGGGGGAATCGTACCAGCCCTCGGCTTGGGTCAATCCGGTGGCAGGATCAGGTTGCGGCGCCAGGATGAATCGCTTGAACCCGGGCCCCGCGGGATCGGGGCGGATGCCAAGCACCGCCTCATAGAACCAACGGCCCACCGCCCCGCCGCAGGAAGGCATCTGGGCATGACCGCCCTGCCAGTTCTCGAAAAGCACCCCGTCATGCATCAGGGTTTTCCAGCTCGGATAGTCATTCTGGTTGACGATGCGGTTGGCCACCACCGTCTCATACGACTCGGTCAGGACTTGAAAGAGGTAGGTCAGGGAAACAAAACCGCAGGCGTGATGGTCCTTATGGGCGCTGACCGCCTCCAGCAACCGCTGTTGGGTGAGCGGGCGAGCGGCTTCCGGAACAACCCCCAAAGCCAGCGGCAAAAGCTGGGATGACTGGCTCTTCGGGTTCTTGCCGTAGAGCCCCGTCGCCGGATCCAGAAATTTGGCGTTGATCCGTTGCCGCACCTCTTCGGCCATCGCCGCGTATTGGGCCGCCTCGTCGCGCTTGCCCAAAAGCGCCGCCGTCCGGCTGACGATCCGGGCGTAGTGATACCAGGGCAACGTGGTCAACAGGTCGTTCGGCGGGCCATCCGCAGGCCGCATCCAATCCCCCGCCCCGCCCCAGATCAGCATGCGTTCCTTTGCCGCTTCGTCATTCCGGAAAAGTTGCGGGTCGGGATAGGAATAATACTTGCGGGCGCCCCCGCCGGCCGAGGCGAGCCGGTCAAGGAAGTCAACATAGGCCCGCATCGTCCCATAGGATTCCTCCAGGAACCGGCGATCACCGTAATAAAGATAGTGTTCCCAAGGAAGCCAGACGACCGCCCCGCTCCACCAGGGGCAATTCCAGTCATGAAGCATCCCTCCGACCACCGGCACCACCGAGCCGACCAGGCCGCTCGGAGTCTGGTTGTCCGCCATATCCCACCAAAACTTGCGATAAAGCCCGTCGACATCCGTAAGATAGACAGCCGTATTGAAAAAATTCTGCGCGTCCTGTGTCCA
>CAJBSZ010000228.1 GCA_903958395.1 uncultured bacterium
CTATGAAAAACATCGCCGATAACCTAACCATCTGGTTCATCACCGGGAGCCAGCATCTCTATGGACCCAAGACACTCGCCCAAGTGGCGGAAAATTCGGGACGGATTGTGGACGGTCTCAACGCCTCAGGACGGCTTCCCCTTAAGACGGTGTTCATGCCGGTGGTCAAGACCCCCGATGAAATCCGCAATACGCTGGCGGCGGCCAACAATGACCCCAACTGTGGCGGTGTCATCCTCTGGATGCACACATTTTCCCCCTCCAAGATGTGGATCGCCGGGCTTGCCGGATTCCGCAAACCGATGCTGCACCTTCATACGCAGTTCAACCGGGATCTGCCGTGGGCAACCATCGATATGGATTTCATGAATTTGAACCAGTCGGCTCATGGCGACCGCGAGCACGGCTTCATCCATGCCCGTCTGCGCCTGGAGCGCAAGGTGGTGGTCGGGCATTGGCAGGATGGGGAAGTCCAGGATCGCATCGCGGCCTGGGAGCGCGCCGTGCGGGGGTGGAACGATCTCCAGGGCGCCAAGTTTGTGCGGTTCGGGGATAATATGCGGCAGGTCGCCGTTACCGAGGGCGACAAGGTCGCTGCCGAAATCCGCCTGGGCTATTCCGTCAATACCCATCCGGTGAGTGATCTGGTGGCTGTCATCAATGCGGTCAGCGGGAAAGATGTCGCGGCTCAATGCGCCGTGTATGACGCCGCCTACTCCGTGGCTCCAGTCTTGCGAAAGGGCGGCGCCAAGCGGAGCCGCCTCGAGGATGCCGCCCGGATCGAGGTTGGACTGCGGACCTTTCTGGAGGAGGGTGGCTTCAAGGGATTCACCACCACCTTTGAGGATCTTCACGGCTTGAAGCAGCTTCCCGGTCTGGCTGTGCAAAGTCTCATGGCGGAGGGCTATGGGTTTGGCGCCGAGGGGGATTGGAAGACCTGTGCCTTGTTGCGCGGCATGAAGGCCATGGCCGTAGGGTTGAAGGGGGGGACCAGCTGGATGGAGGATTATACTTATCATCTCGACCCGAAGCATCCGTTGGTGTTGGGCGCCCATATGCTGGAAGTCTGTCCGTCCATTGCCGCCGCAAAACCGTCGCTTCAGATTCATCCGCTGGGCATCGGCGGAAAGGAAGACCCGGCCCGGTTGGTGTTTACCGCCAAGCCCGGTCCGGCCCTGAATGCGACCCTGGTCGATCTGGGCAACCGCTTCCGGCTGATTGTCAACGAACTGAATGTGGTCAAGCCGCCGCGCCCCCTGCCGAAGCTTCCCGTAGCCTGTGCCACCTGGGAGGCGCTACCGGATTTCAAGACGGCGGCAGCGGCCTGGATTTATGCCGGAGGGGCGCACCATTCGTCATTCAGCAGCGCGGTGACGGTGGAGCAGCTGGAGGATTTCGCGGCCATTGCCGGAATCGAGATGATCCGGATCGGTGGGGGTACCACGATTGCGGCGCTCAAAAATGAACTTCGGTGGAACGATATTGCGTATCATCTTTTACAGGGAGTGGGACGGTAATGGCTCAATACACAATCGGATTGGATTACGGAACGAGTTCGGTGCGGGCGTTGGTGGTGAATGTGGCCAATGGCGCCGAGGCGGGCTCTGCGGTGAAGGTGTACTCCCATGGCAAGGACGGGGTGATCCTGTCGAACGACCCCAATCTGGCGCGGCAGCATCCGGCGGATTACCTGGAAGGCGCGGAGCTGACCATCCGGGCGGCCCTCGCCGCTGCGGTAAAGAACGTTAAGGGGTTCAAGCCCTCGCAGGTGATCGGCATCGGCGTGGATACAACCGGAAGCACCCCTTTGCCGGTTGATCAGAATGGGACAGCGCTTGCCCTGACGAAACGGTTCACCAAGCATCCGGCGGCGATGGCCTGGCTCTGGAAAGACCATACCGGCGTCGGGGAAGCGGCCGAAATCACCGCGTTGGCCCGGAAAATCCGGCCCCACTATCTCGCCAAGTGCGGCGGCATCTACAGTAGCGAATGGTTTTTCAGTAAGGTATTGCATTGTTTGCGGACAACTCCTGAAGTGTTTGACGCCGCTTATACCTGGGTTGAAATGGCCGACTGGATTCCGGCGATGCTGACAGGAACCCAGAAACCGGGCGTGACGAAGGTCGGCATTTGCGCCGCCGGTCATAAGGCGATGTTCAATGCGGAGTGGGGCGGTTATCCCGATGTCAAATTCCTGTCCCGGCTACATCCGAAATTGGGCGCATTGCGGTCGCGTCTGGCGTCCAAGGCCCACGATGTCTCCGAGGCGGCGGGAGGACTGACGGTGGAGTGGGCGGGCAAGACCGGGTTGCGGGCGGGGATTCCGGTGGCCGTGGGTGCCTTTGATGCGCATCTGGGCGGAATCGGCGCCGGTGTGAGCGAAGGGACGCTGGTCAAGACCATTGGGACAAGCACCTGTGACCTCATGGTGGCGCCGGGCGACCGGAAGCTCGCCGATATTCCGGGCATTTGCGGCATTGTAAAGGGCAGTATCCTGCCCGGGTGTTTCGGACTTGAAGCCGGCCAGTCGGCCGTGGGGGATATTTTTAACTGGTTTGTGAACACCATTGAACCCCATGGGAAGGCGGGCGGCCATGGTACGCTTGAAAAGGAAGCGGCGCAGATGAAGCCAGGGGCCTCGGGACTTCTGGCGCTTGACTGGAACAACGGCAACCGGACCATTCTCGTGGATCAGCGGCTGACGGGGCTTCTGGTGGGGCAGACACTTTACACGACCCCGGCAGAGATCTATCGCGCCCTGGTTGAGGCGACGGCGTTCGGGGCGCTGACGATCATCAACCGGTTCGAGGAATACGGGGTGAAGGTCAAGTCGGTCGTCAACTGTGGCGGGATTGCCGAGAAGAGTCCGATGGTGATGCAGATTTATGCCGACATTATCGGGCGCCCCATGAAAATTTCCCGGTCGGCGCAAACCTGTGCCCTGGGCTCGGCCGTGGCGGCCTCCGTGGTGGCCGGGGCGCACAAGAATTTTGCGGCGGCCCAGAAGGCGATGACAGGCTTGAAGCCGGTGATCTACAAGCCGAATCCTGCTGCCCATGCCGTTTACAGGGATCTCTATAAGTTGTACCATCAAATGCATGACGCGTTTGGAACGGTGGGCTGGAATGGAAACCTCCATGGCGTCATGAAAACTTTGATCGAGATTCGCAACACGGCTCGGAGTTGAAGGAGAGACTATGCTGGAATCGCTGAAGAAAGAAGTTTGCGGCGCTAACCTGCGGCTGGTGGCCGAAGGGCTTGTGGTTCAGACGTGGGGAAATGTCAGCGCGATTGACCGCCAGCGGGGACTGGTTGTCATCAAGCCGTCCGGCGTGGCCTATGACCAGATGAAGCCCGGGCACATGGTGGTGGTTTCCCTCAAGACCGGCGCGGTGGTGGAAGGGGACTTGAATCCCAGTTCCGACACGCCGACCCATCTTGAGCTTTACCGGGCCTTTCCGGGAATCGGCGGAGTGGTGCATACGCACAGCCTGTACGCCACGGCTTGGGCCCAGGCGCGGCGCGAGATTCCCGCCTTCGGGACGACGCATGCCGATTATTATCATGGAACGGTTCCCTGCACCCGGGCGCTGACGGGCAAGGAGATTACCGGCGACTATGAGGTGAATACCGGCCGGGTGATTGTTGAACGGTTCACGTCTTTGGATTCCGCCTCTTTCCCCGGGGTTTTGGTGGCGAGCCACGGCCCCTTCACGTGGGGGAAATCGGCGCAGGCGGCGGTGGACAGTGCGGTGGTTCTGGAGTTTTTGTGCAAACTGGCCTCGGAGACCCTTCGGATTGCCCCGGCAACCCGAGCCGTGCCGCGGGTATTGCTGGACAAGCATTACCTCAGGAAGCACGGGAGTAAGGCGTATTACGGGCAGTAACATGGGTTTAGACGGAAATGGTCGTTGAAATTTGGCGACAAGCGCTTAATCAAGGAGAACGAAACGATGAATGGCAGCGGAGCGACATTGGTGGGGCTGGACTGGTTGATGATCGGTTTGTACTTCTGCATGCTGGTCGGCATTGCCTGGTGGGTGGCCCGAAAAGGGAAGGATAACGCGACGGATTACTTCCTGGCCGGCCGCAACCTCGGCTGGTGGGTTGTGGGTGCGTCCATCTTCATGTCGAACATCGGTTCCGAACACATCGTCGGGCTGGCCGGTTCGGGGGCAAAGGACGGGGTGGCGATGGCGCATTACGAGCTGCACGCCTGGTGTCTGCTTGTCCTGGCCTGGGTGTTTGTTCCGTTCTATGCCCGGTCGCTGGTCTTCACGATGCCGGAATTCCTGGAACGCCGGTTCAGTGTGGGATCCCGCTATGTGCTCTCCATTGTTTCCCTGGTCACGTTTGTGGTCTCCAAGATCGCCGTGGGGATTTTTGCCGGCGGCGTGGTGTTTGCCACCCTGTTGCCGGAGATCAATATTCACCTGGGCGGATTGGTCATCGACAGTTTCTGGGTGGGATCCGTGGCGGTGATTATCCTGACGGGGTTGTACACGATGATCGGCGGAATGCGCGCCGTGGCTTACAACGACGTGGTGCAGGTGGTGGTGCTGATCGGGGGATCGATGCTGCTGACGTTCTACGGGCTTCACGAATTGGGCGGGTGGGGTGAACTGAGGCGGATCTGCGGATCGGAGATGTTCAACCTGTGGAAGCCGATGGTTCCGGCGGGGGTGATCTCCTCCTGGGCCCCGGTGCTGGAGAAGAATGCGGCGGGTGAAGTGGTGCGACAGGCGTGGTATTTCAACAGCAATTTCCCGTGGCTGGGCATGGCCATCTGTGCGCCGGTCATCGGATTATGGTACTGGTGTACGGATCAGTACATTATCCAGCGTGCGTTGAGCGCACCCAGTCAGAATGTCGCCCGGAAAGGCAGTATCTTTGCGGCGTTTCTGAAGTTGTTCCCGGTTTACCTGTTTATCATTCCCGGGCTGATTTGCTATGCGCTGGCCACCAGCGGAAAGAATCCCCAGTTGGCCGCCGCGTTCGCCTCGGAAGGTTCCCAGGGCGCGTTTCCGATGATGGTGAAATACATGCTGCCGGCGGGGGTCCGGGGGATTGTCGTGGCAGGCTTGTTATCTGCCCTGATGGGGTCCTTGGCGGGTGTGTTCAACGCCTGTTCGACGCTGTTCACGGTGGATCTATACGAGAAATTGCGCCCGAAGGCCACCCAGCATGAACTGGTGCGGATGGGACGGATTGCGACCGGTGTGATGATCCTCATTGCCCTGGCCTGGATTCCGGTCGTCAAGGGAGCTCACGGATTGTACGGGTATCTGCAGTCGGTCCAGGGCTATCTGGCCCCGCCGATTTTTGTGGTGTTCTTTTTCGGGGTGTTCTGGAAACGGTTGAACGCGAAAGGCTGCCTGTGGGCGATGCTGGTCGGGTTTGTGGTCGGCATGTTCCGCATGATGGTGGATACTCCCGTGACCATGGGAATGAAGGGGTTTGAGCATGGGTATGCCCAGGGCTCCTTCCTGTGGATCGTGAACAACATCAACTTCCAGTATTTCAGCATTCTGATCACGCTGATTTCGGCGGCGGTGATGATTCTGGTCAGTTACATGACGGCGGCTCCAGACTATGCGAAAATTGGCGGGCTTACCTTTGGCACGGCCTCGACTCAGGATAAGGCGGAAACCCGCGCGAGCTGGGGCTGGGGTGAGGTGGCGGCTTCAGGAGTGGTGATGATTGCAATTATCGGCGCGTATTTGTACTTCAACGGCTGAGAATCATCACTATTTGTGCGTGAGCGGGTTGGTTGGCGCCTATGAGCTTATGTTGCGCGCAACATGAAGTGACGTTTGCCGAACTCTTCGGAAAACCGGGCATTCCCGGCTTCAGAGCCTTTGCAACGAGTATCCCGGCGGAACAGCGGGGCAGGCTATTGTTTATGCAGCAACTGGTCGAAGGGGATAAGGAAGTCGAAATAGCCTTCCGACGCAATCGCCGGGTCTCGTCCGCTGAAAGTGCTGGATCCAATTCCTCGAGGTATTTCGGGACCCCGCCCGTGACGGACAAGACCACCAGTTTTTCGTAGGCACTCAGCAAGACGTCCCAGGAATCCCGTGTTATTCAGGATGTTTTTCGTAATCCAGGCCGATACCGATCCGCACAACACAAGTATGAGCTTGGGGTGCTGCTTGAATACACTGTCCCAAGCCATCTTGAGGTGGCCTGGGAAGTCCTGATCGAGCCCGCCTAGCCAGGAAATCTCGTCGAGCAGGAACAATCCTCCTCGGTCATCATTCCGTGACTGATCATGCCGGGCTATAATGGGCGCGAAACACGCATAATGTCAATCATGTGCCCGAATAACACGAAATGCGTATGGTAACGGGTAGAGAGTCCAGTCGCTCGTTGTTGAGTTCGGTCAATTTTTGTTCAATGAAACGTTCTGCCGCTTCACGTGTTTCATAGATCGCCCGGATGCGCCTCGAGTTGAAGTTGATTTCAACTTGATAATTTTCTCCGCGGTGGCGTATGATGCCGCCCTTGTGTAGCCATTTACTTAGGTAACTCCTTGTCTGTTCTTTTGTAAGTGGTTGGTCCAAAACACCTGGAGAGGTGGCTGAGTGGTCGAAAGCAGCGGTTTGCTAAACCGCCGTACTGGTAACAACCGGTACCGAGGGTTCGAATCCCTCCCTCTCCGCCACTTCCACCATATGCCTGTAAATATTGACTGCTACACTCATTCACTCTTCGCGACGATGCTTTTGGATAACGGTAAAGGTTAACGTTTCCATTTTCGTCACCCATGTTTGAGGATGTCGGAATTTAAAAAACTCGGATCACCGGCCAGATGTTCAGCCTCATGATTTCGGTTCCGGCGGCTCCCGGCACATACGTTACATACGCTCTTTTCCAACTCTCTGGCTATATCAGGGATAATAATATCCCCCCCTCTCTCAATCCGGAATGGTTCATCTCACGCGCGCGTACGTGCGTAGGTCAAAAAGAAGCGTATGTAACGTATGTTGGCGGCGATGGCCGGAGGGCAATTATGGTTTAGACCAGTGCAAATAACAGTCAGAAACAGGGGTGTTTCCGCAATAAACCATGCGATTTGCTGGGGTTTTTGCACTTGAAAGCCCGAAAAACCAGAAATCGCATTTTCGTCGAAAGCTACTGTCCCGCAACGGATTACAACGAATTTCCGGGAGTTTCGTTCAGGGAATAACAGGGACGGTTCGGCACACGCGTCCGGCTTCGCGGTCACGCTACGCCGCGGCAAGGCGGGGGCCCCATGGCTGGATGGCGGCCAGCGCGGGGCACAATGCGGAGATGAAGGGGGGCATGGGGGGAGAAGGACCAGCGTCAAAAAGGGAGAGCGTCGTCAAGATGGTCAGCGTTGTTGTCGTCGCTGGCAGGTTTTGGCTGGGGATTGTCGCGTTCCTGCTCCCACTGGTGGAGTTCTTCGTACATCCCGTTTTGAAAGAGCCAGATTGGATCAGCATTCCGAGCGATGAACTCATCAACTGGGAGGCCATCTATCGTGGGGGGCCGCCTGACGCGCTTCTGCTTCCCGTTGATAAAGATCGTCATGAACTCACGCCGACGGCGTTTCTTTTCCGCCTTCTCTGCGGGACTGAGTTTTCGTTTTGGCTTCCCCATGACAGTGCCTGATTTCTGTTACTGCCGATGAGATTACCTGGCGGGATAATGGTGTAAAGTCGATTCAGCCACCCGCCGACGAAGGCGGCTTTCCGTTGGACGGCGCACACTGGGGTTGCTGATGACAACCAGGATGTGATTGATGATCACGCTGGCCAGAATCAATCCGCCGGCCGCCGGACAACACGCGCGTCTCCAAGGGGGTATGGGGATCTCCCCATCATTGTTTTGCAGGCGCTCTTCCGCGCGAGGCCGGCGCGCCGCCGCAAAACCAACGCGCCCGACCCCGCCGGGGGCGATAAGGCGCAAGGGGGCTAAGGCTTTGCCGCTCATCATGGGTGAGCTTGCGAACTCCTTGAAGGGCCGGAATGGTGGTGAGCGCGCGAACCGCATGGAGGCCCGACTGAGTGCCCGGCCCCTCGGGGGCCTTGGCGCAAGGGGGACAAGCGGCGGAGTGGATCCGGGAACCCGAAGGGCGGCGGCGCGCGGCTCCGCGGGGGGAGAGGGGCCCCGCGGTTTCTTCAGCCGCGCCATAACGGCCGCCGTGCCAGTGCCCCCTGCGGTTTCCCCCCCTTTGGTGGATTCGAGTTTGGAGGGGGGATCAGGAAAGGGGGGTTTCCAAAGGGGGGAAAACTGAGGGGGGAACTGGCATTCCCGGGCCGCCCGCCGCGCTCTTCTGTGAGGATGGCGCAGCATTTTGCGGATGGCATTCCAGTGGCCGACAGCGGTCGGGGCGGAACTTTGAGCCCGGACCGATGGCGGATGCTGGGGTGCCAGTCCGCGGTGCGCCATTTCCAAGCCCGCGAACGCGGGACTTCGAGGGCGGCTACTGCCGACCGAGTTCTTTCTTGGCGCTTGAAAGGGTTGGACGAAACGACGCTGTTGCTGAAACTGAACCACGGATGCGGATTCCGCCCCTCGGGGCGGTACGAGACGGGTCCGCCGGTATGCTCCGGCGGATCCGCGAGCGCGAAGCGGCCGCCTTTGGGGTGAAGTTGAAGCATAAGGCGGCGAGGAGACCGGCCCTTTGAAGCGCCTTGGACCATGGAGA
>CAJBSZ010000229.1 GCA_903958395.1 uncultured bacterium
GACAGCCTCCAATAAAGAAGATCGCGGCGCACAGCGCCCCTCCCTCAGGAAGGAAAGGCAGGAAAGGGAAAAAGATGTGGCGCCTACATCAGCGATACGGCGTCGACATCGATTGAGACATGGACCCCGGTCGGCCAGCGGAATTCACGAACAGCCTCGCGTAATACCGGGGTTATGGCCTTGGTGGTGGGTGCTTTGAGGATGATCTGGTGCCGGAATTGGCCTTTGGCCTTCTCCAGGGGGGCCGGGGCCGGGCCATTAACGACCACTTTGGCCGGGAATCGGGGGGTTAGGAGCTTGGCAAACTCATCGGCGGCCCGTAGGACCTTAGCCTGATCACTCCCCCGGATTCCCACGCAAACCAGATGCCCGAAGGGCGGATAGCCCAGTTCCCGCCTGAATTCGTTCTCCTGATCGCAAAATCCATCATAATCGAGTCGCCGTGCCGCCTGTATGGCCTGATGGAAGGGGGTAAAGGTCTGGACGATCACCTCGCCGGGAACCTCGCCCCGCCCCGCTCGTCCCGCCACCTGGGTTAAAAGCTGAAATGTTCGCTCCCCCGCCCGGAAATCGGGCATATGCAGGCTGAGATCGGCATTCAGAACCCCAATCAACGTAACATTCGGGAAATCAAGGCCTTTGGCAATCATCTGGGTGCCCACCAGGATGTCGATTTTGCCAGTTTTGAACTCGCCGAGAATCCGACGGTGGGAATCCTTGCCTCGCGTGGCATCGGCGTCCATCCTGACTACCCGGGCGCCGGGAAAGATCTTCGCCACGGCTATTTCGACCCGCTGGGTTCCAATTCCTGAGAATTTGAACGCCGGATCCTGACAGCCGGGGCACCGGTCGGGGACCCCCTGCGAGAAGCCACAGATATGGCATTTCAGGGTTTCATCCTGCCGGTGATAGGTTTGCGCAACACTGCAATCATTGCATTTCGTAACAAATCCGCATTTGGAACAGACCAGGGAGGAAGCATAGCCGCGACGGTTGAGAAAGAGAATCACCTGCTCCGCTTTGGCTAACCGGTTCTTTACCGCCTCAACCAGATCGCGGGAGAAGATTGAAATCCGGCCCGTTCGTTCCGCCTCCACCCGCATATCCACAATCCGCATGTGGGGCATGGCCCGGTGATCGACCCGGTGCATCATCTCAACCAGCCGGTATTTCCCGATTTTGGCGTTATGGAATGACTCCAGCGCCGGGGTAGCCGACCCCAGCACCACGGCGCATCCTTCCAGATGCCCCCGCATGACGGCGACATCCCGGGCATTGTAACGGGGCGCCTCTTCCTGCTTGTAGGTGTGCTCGTGCTCTTCGTCCACCACAATCAAGCCGAGATTCTGGATGGGGGCAAACACGGCGGACCGGGCCCCGATGACTATCCTGGCCTGTCCGCTGTGGATCCGGTGCCATTCGTCGTGACGCTCGCCATCGGAGAGATGACTGTGCAGCACGGCAATGATATCACCGAACCGCCCCCGGAACCGCTCAATGGTCTGGGGCGTGAGCGCGATTTCAGGAACGAGGACAATGGCCCCTAGCCCTTTTTCAAGGGCATGGGAAATGGCCTGGAGATAAACCTCGGTCTTGCCGCTGCCGGTGACGCCGTGAAGGAGGATGACGGAGGAGTGTGAAGACGGACAAAGCGAACGTCGAACATTCAACATCGAACTTTGAACATTGAACGCTTGTGCTTTCGCACCAGTGTTCGACGTTGAATGTTCAATGTTGAATGTTCGATGTTCGTCTGACTTCTCACTTCTGACTTCTGACTTCTGACTTCTCGCCCCATCAATTGCTTTCCTCACCACCTCCAGCGCCGCCGCCTGCTCTGGCATGAGAGCCAACGGCTCGGTCTTCAGAATCGTCTGATTGGCAAAAGGATCCCGCATCGACGCCTGCTTCCCGACACGAACCAGTCCCTTCTTTTCAAGTGCCCGGACAGTGGCGGAATCGGCGCCGGAGAGCTTGATGAGTTCGTGGAGGAACAGGCCGGCGGGGTGCTGACTCAGCACGGACATGACGGCAGCCTGTTTGGGAGATAGCGAACATCCAACATTGAACATTGAACATTGAACATTGAACTCTTGTGCTTTCGCGCTTTTGTTCGACGTTGAATGTTCAATGTTGAATGTTCGATGTTCGTCTTTCTCTTCTGCTCTAACAAACAACTGCTCCTTAAACTTGGCCTTCTGGTGCCTAACCGCACCGGGGAGAACGGCTTGGACGGCCAATTCAACGGGAGCACAATAATAATCGCCCATCCAGCGGGCCAGTTTGAGAAGGCTTTCGTCGATATACGGTTTCTCGCCGACCACTGATTCAATCGCCTTGAGCTTGGGGTGACCGGAAGAGGCGCTGAACCCGACCACATAGCCCTGAGTCGTCCGGGAGCCAAAGGAAAGATTGACCCGGGAGCCCAGCTTGACCTGGGCAGTCAGGAAATCCGGAATCAGGTAATCGAATTCCTTGTCTACGGCGACATCAACAACAACTTTGGCAATCATGAGGGAGGAAGAAGGGTTCAGGGTTCGGGGTTCAGGGTTCGGGGTTCGGGGGCTGACAAGATGAAAATCAAAGCTGCAACTGACGGGCTTTAACGCTTTTTTTTCTATGTCCAGAAGCCTCATGACTAATTTGAAAGATACACTCCCAGTCGTGCATAAACAAGGGGGTTGTTGATTTTCCAGGAAAGGTGATGACGGGTGATTTCAAAAGGAGGGTTGATTTCCCGCAGTCTGAATCCGTGGCACATCATGACACAGACTGGCACACGGATGAGGGAGGATAAACGCATTGTTATTGTTATAAGATTCTGATGATCAATATGTTGCATTTATTAAACATGGATGGCCAGGATAGGCAGGATAATCATGAAACCCTGCCAAACTTATCCTGTATATCCTGTCCATCCATGTTTCGACCCCTCAACGGGACGGTAAGGGTTTTTCATTGTCTTAATTCCTGATCCTAATCGGAATCCTAATCGGAATCCATTCCGGTGCAGGCGATTACGATTACGATTAAGATTACGATTAGGATTTTTGGGGGAAGGGTAGTTGATTTTTATACCATATAGAGGGGCACGCATGTGGTCATGCCTGCCCAAAACAAC
>CAJBSZ010000230.1 GCA_903958395.1 uncultured bacterium
CTGTTGTGCAGGGCTGGCCAGGGCCATGGCACGATCCACAACGGCAATCTGTTCCTCTGCCTTGACCAGTTCCTTGCGGGGATAGACTTCCTTGGAAAAATTGAAAACCACGATCTGCTTCCCTTTGGTCGGCTTGACGGGCAGCCCAACGGTCGTGAAGTCCTCACCCGTCTTGGTCTTCGGGACAACCGCCTGCCCCAGCAGCGGGCCATCCTCGTTGTCCAACCGCGCTTCCACCCGGGCACCATCCGACGCCGCCAGCTCCAGCCGGATTTCCTCCGCCCCCTCGCCAAAATCAACATTTCTGAATTCCAGGCACAGCCCGCTGGACATCTGCATATAGGCCCCGGGCGTCCCCGCCTTGACGGCTCCGCCGCCCGTGCGGTGATGATACTTGACGGCCTCGATCTTGTAACCCGCCCCGTTTTTTGCAGGGATGCTGAACCCCTTCATGTTCACCTCATGCCGGGCGGCCATGATGGTCGCAAACTCCCGGAACGGGCGGGGACCGCCCATCTCGCACATGTTGCAGGCAAAGGCTTCCTTCTCGTTGATGATCGGCGTCACCAAGTCAGCCGCCGCCTTACCATAGTTGGCCACCGCATAGGCGTAATAGGCATCCTTCGCCGTTTTCATCTTGTTCTGCGAATCCCACGGAGCCCGCGCCAGATACCAGAACTTGGCGTCAATCGCATCGGTATTGCGCCAGGTCAAGGCATAGAGCCCCTTTGTATTGGCTGACCGCTTCTGCCAACTGTCAACAGTGGCCGACAGCAGAACCCGGTACGGCATATAGAACATGCTGTCGTCATTGTCCTTCTCCATCCAGGGTCCGGCCCAGAAGTCCCGCTTCCCGGCGATGGCTCCATCCTGGGCATAGGCCTTGTAGGGCGCGATCGGCGCGACGATCACGTCCTCGGGGATCCCCTCGATATACTCCGCACGCTGACCCCAGCCGGAAATGGCCAGCTTGATGCCGGGCGCCCGCTTCTTGAATTCATCGCGAATGTACCGAATGGCGCGAGTCCACTCCGGCGCTGTGTCCTTGAACTGCGAGACGCCTTCAGAGCAAAAAGCCACGAAGTAGTCCAATTCCGGATAATCGTTGATCAACTGATCGACCCGCACCTTGACAAAATCGGGTTCGAGCGCCAGCTTGGCGCGCTGCGCGTCGTTGAGCTTGCCTTTACCCTTCACCGTATCGTTGATATCCACGCCCAGCGCGATCTGGACGCCGCGCGTGTGGGCGTAGGCAATCACCCGCCTAAACATGGCGACCCCGCGTGCGTACGCCTCCTCGTTGCTCAGACTCTCGCCGTGCAAGGACGATTCGGCGCCGAGCGAACAGTCGTCAACCAGGTCGCGCCCCTTGAAGCGATAGGCCCAGGGGACCCAGGCGGGATGACCGATCATGTAGCCGGTTTTCGTGTGAGGGAGATAGACGCGCGGGAGTTTCCCGTCGATGGGCACGTTATGATAAAGCTCGTCGGCGTAGTTATGAACCATCAGCATGTTCATGCGCATCTTGGCCATCTGGTCGATGACCGACTTCCAGTCCGCCCACGAGTAGTGGGTCGTGGTCTGCGGCCAATTCGACCAGGGCAGGATGCCGCGCACGGTGACGGCGGGAGCATGCCGCTCGTCGAGCGGCGGCAGATCGAGCGACTTCCGGTCGTCGGGCAACACGTCCCCGGCCAGGCCGAAGGTCAGGCCGAAATGGTCTTCCAGCAAGCCGTAGACGCCGTAGAGGCAGCCCGCCGCGTCGCACCCGGCGATCACCAGCACCTGGCCATCTCCCATCGCGACATGTTTGAGCACATAGCCCTGCTCACCCGGATCCCGGGCGTCCACCTTGAGCTTGCCGTCCGCCACCAACCGGTCGATCAAGGGGTTCGTCTGGCGTTGCCCCATCAGGATACTTCCCGACGGAACTTCGCCCCCGGTCTTGATCTCGAGAAAAACGCCCGAAACCTGCCACAGGTAGCGTTGCAGTTCCCTGGCCGCCAACTGCTCCACGGGAGTAGCCTGCTCGCCGACTACAATCCGCCTGGTTGCCGCGGCATTATCCGCCACGATCACTTGCAGTTCCGCGATGGAAACGTTGCTTTTCCGTTTTGCCGTCGCCGTCCAGCCGGCCTGGGACAGCTTGCCCGGAACCGCACGCACCAGCAGGTTGTCAAAACGCGCCTGGCCATACTTGAGACCGATGACCATCGCCGCCTTCATATCGAAGAAGTCCTTCTGGATCCCCTCAGCCCAGGTCGAATACCCCACTGCCCCGGCGGCATAGGTCGTGTCCTGGATATCCGCCACGGGCAGGCCGTCGATACTCCCCTTGATCCGGTTGCCGTCAACCAGGATCGCCAGGGTATGCCAGGCGTCGGACTTGAAATCGGGTATCTGCCCCTGGGCAAGTGTCTTCTCGGAGTACGTGTCGGCCTTGGGGCCCCCACTGGTGCGGGAACACCCCAGCTCCCAGTGCCCCGCCGCATTCACCCGCAGGGTGTAGCCGCCCAGCCCGTGGTCGCGGAAGGATTTCACCCGGGCCCACAGCGCCATGTCGCCCTTGTCCCCTTCCAGCCGGGCCTGGGTGCTGACTTCGTAATCGGACCAGCGGACATCTCCGATGGCGACGCACGGATAGTTGTCCTTGGGGATCGCCCAGGTCAGTCCCTTGGCGGGTACCGACTGGCGCAGGGTCTTGCTCCCGCCCGCGTCCTGGACCACCTCGAAGTATCCGGCGATGTTGTGGGTATAACGGGCATCCGCGCCGATACGATAGGATTCAAAGTCATCGCTGTAGGGTAAAGACAGAATATGATCCTGCGGGATCGGGCGTTTGGGCTGGCCCTTCCGCTGGCCGGTCGTGGTCGTCAGCGAGCAGATCGACCATGGCGCGATGCCGAGCGTAAACTTCCCGTCCTCCGGCCGGACCGTGCCCGTATTCACAAACTGGTCCTGCTCAGTGGAAACCCACTGGTGCAGGGGCTTGCCCGGCAGGTCGGACACCTCGAAATCCAGCGTCCGCGCGAAAGGCGACGTATTGACCACGATGATGGAATAGTCCTTCCGGTCCGGGCTCACCAGGGTCAGGTAGTTCACGCGGGGACGGGGCCACTCCTCCTTGATTCCGGCCGTTCCCAGGGTGATGGAGTCATAAACGGTGTTGGTCTCACAAAAAAGTCCGCCACACCCGCCATCGACCGTCTGCCAGCCCATGGGCGCAAATTGGTTGAAGTGGGCGGTGATCCAGACCGTTGGATAGATCTGGTAAAACCCGGACCACGGCTTGTTGGCCTGCATCAATCCGGTGGTGCTGTAGAGGCAGCCCGGCAATCCGCCTGCCTGGAGGGGCCAGGTCGTGAACTGGGTGATCTTCGAATCCACGTAACACCGTGCCACCGATTCGGCAAAGTAGATCGCCAGCGGCCACCCCTCGCCAACGCGGGACCAGCCTTCGGCGTTCCAGAGCGGAATGCCTGACGCCTGCGCCTCCTTCGTAGTGATCTTCCTTGGATCATTCTCCACGTAATGGCGTCCCAGCGCACCTACACACTTGAACAATTCCAGATCGTTATCCTCATTCCGCAACGGCCAGCCATCATGATCCAGCACAAACTTGACATGCTGGAATCCAGCCTTGTCAAATGCCGGACGCAGGTTCTTAACCACCCATTCCCTCCGCCCGCTGGGATCTCGCTCGTTCTGCTCCGGCGAGAAGTACTGCATCTCCAGCTTCCAGGCATCGCGCGCCCCCTCGAAGAATTTCACGAAATAGTCCGCGCTCTCGGGCGCGAAGAAACTGTGGTTGTCCGAGCGACCGGCGCCGTTGCCCGGCCAATAGGGCTGGGTCCAGGCCAGCGCGCCCAGCTCGATCGCCGGATTGCGGTCCCGTGCCGCGCGCATCAAGGGGTAGATGTAGCCGCGCTTGAAATCCGGTTTGGAAAATTCCTCGCGGGTATGGGCAAACGACGGTTCCGTGCCGGAGGTGGAATTGTTGTCACCGCCGACCTCCACCTTGAGATGCGTCAGGGCCATGCCGAAATTCGGCTTGAAGAAATAGTCGAGGATATCGTTCTGGATGTCCTCGGGATAGAACTGCAGCATGCGCCCCATGGCATTGCTGGGGGCCGAGCCGACGCCTCCCCACCGCCGTCCACCTTTTTTTCCGTCGATCTTCACCGGGACCCGGGTCCGGGCCGGTTTGCCCATGGCCTTGGGATACAGCACGTCCGACGACTTGCTGTTGCGCATCATCGTCTCCATGGCCGCCGCCTGTTCCGGCGTGAATCCTGGATTTTCCGGGAGCGGGACCTGCGCCCCGACCCCACCCACCAGCGTCA
>CAJBSZ010000231.1 GCA_903958395.1 uncultured bacterium
GCGGGAAGTTGACCACATTCGACCGTTCGATCCAGGCCTCGGGCGTGATCGCGGCGAACACGCCTTGGAAATCGTCACCCCGGTGTCGTAGGATGCGGCAACATGTCTGTCCCGAATGGCGCTAAGTTAAGCGATGTGGCCTCTTTTGTGAACTTTTTGGAGTGCGGCGGCTCGACGCCGCTTTCACGCGACCGGCCTGCCCTGAGTCCATCGAACGGGCTTGACGGTCGCGGCGTTTCCAGGCCGATCTCTGTTGACTTTGAGAGGAGCAGCGCGTCAAGCCGCACCGGGGAAAAGCGGCGTCGAGCCGCCGCACTCCTTAAGCTTTTCGGCCCGGTCATTGCTTTAAAAGGGTCTTAACTTAGCGCCATTCATGTCTGTCCCAGACCTACCGGGAACGGTACCAACCGGAAAAAGCCATTCTCTTCTCTGGATGCGGGATAAACCAAATGGACAACGGGCTCCTGCACACCCCGCTTTATCTCGCCGGCATGACAACATCCTGAAAACAGGTTTCACGCCTTACGAGGTCTCAGTCTAGTTTCGTGAGCCGAATACGATTAATATTTGGCTTGAATTATGAGCCGAATAGGTGATTTAATCGGCTCATGTTCGCTGTAAGAGTCATATTATGAACTGGATATGGGAGCAACCAGAATGGCCTCATTTTGTCTGGATAAAGGATAAACTGAATGGGATTCTAAGGGAAACGATCCAGATTCAAGGCCAGCTTTTGGGGAAGGCTGAAGCGGCAGGTGATGATTTCAGCCGCCAGTCCACCTTGGATACGTTGCTTCACAATATCATTTCCTCATCCGCCATCGAGGACGAGGAATTGAATGTAGAGTCCGTTCGTTCCTCGCTGGCACGTCGATTGGGATTGGCCACGGGCCATTCTGCCCAGACCACCGCTCGGACCGAGGGACTTGCCGACTTGATTCTGGATGCCACCGGAAATATCAAAGCGCCGCTTTCGATGGACCGTCTATTCCAGTGGCACCGACTGCTGTTTCCGCCCGGATCCGTGTTGCCAAGTCATACTTTACGGGTAGGCTCACTGCGCGGTGATTTTCCCATGCAGGTGGTTTCAGGCCGTCTTGACCAACCGACGGTACATTTTCAAGCTCCGCCGATGGCTGGTCTGGAGGAGCAACTTGCTGAATTTATTCAGTGGTTTAACCGGAGTAGGCTTGACCCCTCTGTGGATCCCCTGATTCGTGCCGGACTGGCGCACCTGTGGTTTGTGACGCTGCACCCGTTTGAAGACGGCAATGGACGTCTGGCACGGGCGATAGCCGATCTCGCCCTGGCGCAGGCGGAACAAAGGACGATTCGCCTGTACACAATGTCCGCCGCGATCCTGAAGCGCCGCCGCGACTACTACAGGATCCTGGAATCGTCACAGCGCGGCACCATGGATGTCACCCCTTGGTTATTGTGGTTTCTTGGCACTCTGCAGGTCGCCTTAAAGGACTCCTCTACGCAGATAGACGGAGTTCTTGATAAAGCCAGATTCTGGCGGACCCATGCGGGGCATAGCCTGATTCCGGCACAAGTCAAGGTGTTGAACCGGCTACTTGAAGGAGGTCCTGACAACTTTGAGCGCGGCATCAGCGCCTCCCAGTACGAGAGCGTGTCCCGAGTCAGTAAAGCCACCGCCACCCGGCATCTAGCGGATCTAGTAGGCAAGGGGTTTCTTGAAAAAAAGCCAGGCGGAGGCCGAAGCACCCGTTACCACATTCCCGGACGGAACTGAAGCGGTCGAAATTGCTGGTGTTCACAGAGGTCGACGAGTTCCCGTGCTTTCGCGCACGATGATATCCACCTCCAAGGCAGGCGGCAGGGACGGGGTGGTGCCGGACTCTCACATCATCTGAAACGTTTCAGATGGCAAAATGAGCGCCGGTTCGGTTTGGGGACTGTTTCCGAAAACTCCTGTGAGCGGGATTGCGCTTGCAGGTTCCTCGGTAGTCGGAGGGCGAAACGCCGACCCGTAACCTGAACTGACGGCTAAAACCGAAGGCGTCGGCGTAACCAAGTTGGGCGGCGATCTGCTTGACCGATAAGCTGGACACCGCCAGCAACCCGCGGGCGGCATCCATACGCGCCCGGATCAGGAATTCGATGGGCGTCGCCCCGTGACAGGCTCGAAACAGGCGGATCAGGTGATCCCGGGAATATCGGCACTCTCGCTGCATGTCCGCGAGCCCGCAGTAGTGCCCCGGATTCGCCTGGATCTGCCGGCCCAATTCGCGGATCTTGCGCTCCGTCACCGACGCCCCGCTCCCCGTGCGCTGCCGCCGGACCTCGTCGAGCAACACCCGCAGCCACTCGCCCTGCAGCGGGCCTGTCGCCGATAGCAACCGATCCATCAAGCAATCCGCAAATACCACGTCCGCCAATGCGGTGTGGAAAGGAAGCCCCTCGATGGTCTGGGCCTTCAACGGATGTCCCTGCCGATCCACACCACGGAAAAAAAGCCAGGCCACATCCAGCGGCGTCGACGGATCATGCCGCCCGTGATATTCATAACCCTGCCCCGGCATCAGGAAAAAATCGCCGCGCCGGACCGCGTAGTCTCCAAAACTCGACATCAAGGTGGCATGCCCGCCCGTGACCAGCCAGAGCAAGATAGACGGCCCCCGTTGGGCGCGCTGGTCCGGCATATGGTCCCAACCCCAGTTGGCGTCGCAAAGTTGTCGCCTGCCAATCTCCACCTCAAGCGTCAGGCCAGAAACGTTAAGATCGATATTTGCTATGCGAATGTCGTTTTTGCCCATGGAGTCATCCTTGATTCATTGGCTCATAACACGAATACTACCGTCAGTCAAAAGCGATATTTTTCATTCAGGAGCCACACTCATGACGAAACGCGAGATCATCAAGACCCTCTTGGCCAAGCAGCTTCCCGAGCGCGTGGGGTTGAACGAGCATTTCTGGCCCTATATCTGCGAGAACGCGTGGCAGCGGCAAGGCATTGCGCCTGGGACGGACTTCGTCCAGCGGTTCAACCTCGACCTGCGAAACGTCGCCTGGTACAGCTCACCCGCTCCGCGGCCGGATCTCGCCAAGGTCGCGGAGGAATCGGACGAGTGGGTGGTCAATCGGGACGGCTGGGGCGCCTCGCTAAAGACCTGGAAATTCAAGGCCGGCACGCCGGAGCACGTGGACTTCACGGTAACGTCACCCGACGCATGGAGGCGGGACTTCCGCGACGCCTTCGAGGCGATCGACGTCCGCAAGAGTTTCGATTTCGCCGCCATCAGGCAGAATTACACGAAGGCCATGGCGGGCGAGGAGTTCGTCACCTACTCGGGGGTGTTCGTGTTCGAGGAAATGCGCCGGATCATGGGCGACGTCGCCATGCTCGAATCCCTGCTGCTGGAGCCGGAGTGGATTCACGACTTCAACACC
>CAJBSZ010000232.1 GCA_903958395.1 uncultured bacterium
AGGCCGAACGGGCTCTGAGGCTTTATTTTGTCAATTTCTCAAAGGACACCAGCCCGACTCCAGCCCCGTCGACATCTATTCAAGCAGGTTCCGATGGCTCATTTCTAAAGACTGCCGTGTTTGACGCAATGCGAACCATCATTCGCGTGAAGCACTATTCCTATTCAACTGAGCGGACATACCTCGACTGGGTTCGCCGTCTTTTCGATTACCTTGGGGAAACTGGTCATTCGCCTTCTCCCGAAACCGTTCGCATCAATGAGTACCGGATCAAAGATTTTATTGCGTATCTCGCCACGCGGAAAAATGTTGCCGCATCCACCCAGAATCAGGCGTTTGGAGCCTTGTTGTTTCTTTGCCGTGAGGTTCTGCGCCTGGAGCTCGGATCCCTTGAACAGGGTGTCCGGGCAAAGCGGGGCTCGAAACTCCCTGTTGTCTTGACTCCGCAGGAGGTGGCGCAACTGTTGGGCGGCATGCAAGGCGTGGCGCGACTTATGGCCGAGCTCATTTATGGCGGGGGGTTGCGCGTCATGGAATGCTGCCGGCTCCGGGTCAAGGATCTGGATTTCGACAATAATCTGGTTTTCGTTCGGGAAGCCAAGGGCGACAAAGACCGTTCAACACTGATGGCGGATTCGGTGAAAGCCCCGCTCCAGGAACAGTTGAAACGAGTCAATGAGCTTCATGCCCAGGATTTGAAAGCTGGGGCAGGCGAAGTCTGGCTACCCCACGCCTTGGCGGTGAAATATCCCCGTGCTCCCAAGGAGTGGGGCTGGCAGTACGTGTTTCCGGCAGCCAATCTTTCATCGGATCCCCGCAGCGATAAGATCCGTCGGCATCATGTCAGCGATATGTTTGTCAAGAAAGCGGTCAGAGACGCCGTTCAAACCGCTGGTATTGTCAAACCGGCCTCGGTTCATTCCCTGCGGCATTCCTTTGCCACGCATTTATTGCTCCAGGGCGTTGATATCCGGAAAATCCAGGAATATCTCGGTCATGTCCATGTGGAAACAACCATGATTTACACCCATGTGGTCAAGGACATGCGCAATCCTGCAAAAAGCCCACTGGATGTTTTGCGGTCTATCAAGATGGCATAACATATCGTTTGCTTAAACTGTTAAGCATTGGCTGATATGGCGTTCGTGGAGTCCGCTGAGATAACCTCTTCAGCCGCTCCGCTTTCCGCCTCAACAGGGGCAGGTATGGCGTTGGGATTCGCCGGTGTCTCGAATGGCTGGGGTTCCTGAGCGGCTGGTTCTGCTGCGTCCACGGACACCGGCTCAGGGACAATAATGGGCGTTGGTTCCGGAAGTGGTGCGGGATCCGGAACTGTGGTGGGTTCTGGTTCCGGGGCAGGAACTGATACTGGCTCTGGCGCCGGTTCAGGAACCGGTTCCGGCAGGGGTTCGGCTTCGGGCGGCGGCTGTACGGACTGACTTGATCCGCCCGACCATTGACGATCAGCGACACGGTAGTCTTCGAGACTCCCGCCGCTGCCGCCACATCCCGAATTCTCACACCCTGCTTTATCCGTAATTTCGACATCTAAACCGGTTTAGATTATATATTTCGGCGGAAGTCAAGACAGTCAACTGATCAGATCGAAGACATTAGAATGTTATCGCCCATTTTCACGCTTGCTTCCCCGGCAAAATTCATCTATTTGGCACACCCATGAATACATGCAAAACACCCCCACAGAAGTTCCTGATTCTGGCTCTTGGAACCATGGCGTTATCCCTGATACTCATCCCGGACGCCAGATCGGCAACCAATAAAGTTGAAATCGTTGTCGTCTCGGCACGGCGCTGGACGGAACCGCTTCAATCGGTGCCGGGTGCTGTCACCGTTCAAAATGCCGACACTCTTCAATCCGCCGGTATCCGGGATCTTCGTGATGCCGCCCCCACTGTGCCGAATCTAACGCTGGGGGATTTCTCCGTGCGACGGCTCACCTTCCCCTATATGCGGGGCATTGGATCAGGTCGCAACAGCCCCGCCGTAACCACCATCATTGACGGAGTCCCCCAACTCTCCTACGCCACCGCCAATCAGGAACTACTCGATGTCGAGCGGATTGAATTCCTGCGTGGGGCCCAGGGTTCCCTGTATGGCCGCAACACCCTCGGCGGCGCCATCAACATTGTTCCCCGCCTGCCCACCCGGGATCCCGCCGCCTCCTTCAGTCTCGCCACCGGCAGTGAAAATTTCTTTGACGCCCGCGCCTCGAGTGAGGGGCCTCTCGGGGCCGCCAAAGCCGCCGGAAGCGCCAGTGCTGGGTATTCCCGCCGCGATGGGTATACCCACAATGACATCACGGGAAACCGGCTGGATGGCCGCGAGTCGTTTTTCGGTCGCGCTCAGATGCTTTGGCCTGACGAGGGGCCGTGGTCCTACCGTCTCAGCGCAGGCGGTGAAGTGGATCGCGATGGCGACTACGGGCTGGGCGATCTGGCGACACTCCGCGCCCGTCCCCATCATGTTGCCCATGATTATGAAGGCAGCTCGGAGCGCGATCTGGCGCAACCGGTCTTTACCGCGACACGCAAAGGCGACAAGGCCGATTTTGTTTCAACAACCGCCTTTCAATGGTGGCGTTCCCACGACCGGACCGACCTGGACGCCACCCCCGCCGACCTGATTCGCCGTGACAACGAGGAGAATCAACAGGCGACTATCGAGGAACTTCGCCTGATGTCCCCGGAGAACGCCCCCGTAACGCTCGGCGATCATCTGAGTCTCCGCTGGCTGCTCGGTGCCCTGGCCTTCCACTCGTCCTATTCCCAACGCGCCTTCAACGACTACCGACCCGGCTCCGTCGCGATGCTCGGCCTCCCCTTCCCTTTTCAGCAGCATGATGATGCCGATCTCGCCGATACCGGACTGAGTCTCTTCGGTCACACCACGATCACTCTGAATCAACGGTGGGAACTCGGCCTCGGAATCCGGGACGATTATGAACACCGGTCAGCCGACCGCCGGAGTTACGCCTCCTTTCCCCTGATGCCGGGCTCGAGTGCGGACGACAGCGCCGACTTCAATCAGATCAGTCCGCGCACCTCGCTCGGTTATCACCTTACGCAAAATGCCTTTGTCTACGGGGAAGCCTCCAAAGGTTTCAAGGCGGGCGGGTTCAATACCCTGGCGATTCCCGGCCACACCACCTATGGCGATGAAACCAGCTGGACCTACGAGACCGGGCTCAAAACCGACTGGCTGAGCCGCCGCGTGACGGCCAATCTCGCCCTGTTCCACACCGATTGGAACGACCTGCAGATGGATGTTCCCACAGGTTCCCCGGGCGTCTTCTATCTCGACAACACCAGCGAAGCCGAAAGCCAGGGCGGTGAACTCGAGCTGACAATTCGCCCGGTGGGCGGACTCAGCCTGTTCGGCGGGCTGGGCGTCCTCTCCACCGAATTCGGACAAGGCAGTACCACTGCCGGAATGGATGTCAGTGGTAACGACCTACCTTTCGCCCCGCGCACAACGTGGAACGCCGGAACGGAGTACAGCCAGACGTTGCGCGGTCGCGCCATCGGCTTTATCCGGATCGAGGGCGTGGGAACGGGCCGTTACCAGTACGACGCTCTCAACGGAGCCTCTCAATCCAGTTTTACCCTGGTCAACACCCGGGTCGGCGTGGCCAATGGAAGCTGGCGTGTCGACGCCTGGGTGAAGAATCTCTTCGACAAGGATTATGTCCCCCTCGCCTTCTCCTACCCTCTTGCGGCCTCAGGCTACATCGGAGAAAGCGGCGCACCCCGAACCCTTGGCGTCTCCCTCGCCCGTTCATTCTGATCACTATGAATCCAATACAAAGCTCCTATTTAGTTTGGTTCGATACCGAATACACCAGCCTTGACCTCGAGCAGGCGCACCTGATTCAGGTGGCCATGGTCATCACCGACATGCAGGGTCGGCGGATCGCGCCACAGGATCAGGACCTTATGACGGCTGTTCGACTTCCCGAAGGATGTGCCGTCAGCGATTTCGTTGCCAAGGAATGTCCTGACCTGGTCCGGCAGGCCCGATCTGAAAGCACGCCCACGGTGGCTGAGGTCGACGGCATGCTGACCGCACGATTGAATTCACTGCTCGGTCCGGCACCTGAAAAAATCAAAGATCGCCCCATCCTCGCCGGGAATACTATTCACGCCGACTGGTGGTTTGCCCGGCGTTTTCTACCCCGCTTTATCGACAGGCTCCACTATCGAAATCTGGATGTCAGCACCCTGAAAATCCTTTGGCTCGACTCCAAATTGGGGCCCGAATTTGACAAGGGAAATACCCCTCTGATCCAAGACAATCTGGATGGCTGGATACTCCCGAGCGGCACCAAGCAGCATGACGCCCTCTATGATGTGATGTGCTCGGTCGCCGAACTGAATTACTACCGCCGCCATTTTTTAGTGGCGGGGCAAAAGGCACCCCTACCGAAACAGGGCAGTGGCGTTCTCTGACAGGATTTTTTGAAGAAGCGGTGCGGGAAGGTCCAATTCGCGCAATAATCGCAAGGTCTCGACCGGATTACCCCACGGGGAATCGCTGCCGAAAAACAGCCTGTCTTCCGGATGCGCCAGAATCATCCGGCGTGCCTGCTCCGGCGGCACGAACTCCAGCGTCAGTGAAATTTCCAGATTCACCGGCTTCCCGATCAACTTAGCCTCCACGTCGTCCCAATCATTCCACGCCCCGAAATGGGTGGCCATGAATTTCAGTTTCGGGAAACGGGTCACCAGGTCCAGGCTCCGCGACGCATCTGCCCTGCGATCCCGGGGAAAGGCCATATCAAATCCTGTATGCGATACCAGCACAAGCCCGGAGGACTCCACCGCGGCGTAAAACGAATCAAACGTGTGATCTGCCAGATCGAACCCCTGGTAATAGGGATGTATCTTGATTCCCTTCAATCCCGCCGCCATGACCTCCCCCACCCGCCTCACCGCCAGGGGGTCGGAGGGATGAATCGACGCCAGAGGAATCAGCCGGTCGTTTCGTATTGCCAGCGACCACTTCATGATGGGATCAAACTGTTCGGGCTTGGTGGCAATGGAACAGATGACAGAGCGATCCACTCCCGCTGAATCCATGGAGCGGAGAAGCCCGGCCACCGTTCCATCCGAAAAGGCCTTGGCATTCCCCTCCTCAAGATGAGCTATTGCGCGTGCCGCCAGAGAATCGGGGAAGGCATGGCTATGAACGTCGATAATCATCCGGATTTTTTCACGAAGGGGGAAATGGCTCTCAATTTGGCGATAATGGGAGGAAGGCTCTTCAGGGTATACTCGATCTCTTCAGCTGTCGTGAACCGGCTCAAACTAAAGCGCACCGAACCATGAACTGCTGTGAAGGGCACACCCATGGCGCGAAGCACATGCGAAGGCTCCAGCGAACCGGAGGTGCAGGCCGACCCCGAGGAGGCCGCAATCCCGACATCACTCATCATATAGAGGATGGACTCACCCTCGATATATTCAAAACTGATGTTCAGGGTATTGGGGAGCCGGTTGACCCGGTCTCCGTTGACACGCGAATCAGGACAAGTAGCCAGGAACCCCGCCTCAAGCCGGTCGCGCAGGGCCGCAACCGTCGTCATCTCCCGACCGATAGACGCGCCGGCCAATTCCGCCGCCCGCCCCAATCCCACGATATAAGGCACATTCTCCGTACCCGCCCGGCGGCTGTCTTCCTGATGTCCCCCCAGCATGTAGGGCTGAAGCCGCGTTCCCTTACGTACATACAACACGCCAATTCCCTTGGGCGCATGAATCTTGTGGCCGGAAAGAGAGAGCATATCGACAGGGATCTTGCGAACATCAATGGGCATTTTACCCACCGCCTGCACGGCGTCAGTATGCATGATTCCGCCCGCCGCTTTCACCATGGCGGCGATTTCCGGTATCGGAAAAATCACTCCTGTCTCATTGTTCGCCCACATCACGCTGACCACCGCAGGTCCGTCCCGGAGTGCCTCGCCCAGTTGAACCAGATCCAACTGCCCCGCCGAGTCCACCCCGATCTCGTGAACCCGGTGTCCCCTTTCGCCAAGATAGCGGCACGGGCCCAGAACGGCAGGATGCTCCACCCGTGTGGTGATGATGTTATACCGTGGTCCCAGGGCCTCGGCAGCACCCCGGATGGCCATGTTGTCGCTCTCGGTTCCGCAACTGGTGAAAATAATTTCCGAGGGATCGGCGTGAATCAGCTCTGCCACCTGACTCCGGGCCAGATCGATGTGCTTTTTCACCTCCCCGCCAAACGCATGCATGCTGGAGGGGTTCCCCCACTGGTCACGAAAGAAAGGCATCATCGCCTCGATCACCTCGGGTGCCACGGCACTGGTGGCGTTGTTATCCAGATAGATGGTCTTCATTCCCGATCCTCACCACCGGGCGCTGTATCTGGCAGTGGCACACGGGTACTATGACCCGCCGCTCCGACAGTCTCGAACGTGAAGAGCCCACCGGCTGGGTCGAGATCAACACCGAGGATGCAAAAGCCCTCGATATCAAGGACAAGGAGATGGTAAAGGCCATCACCCGCAGAGG
>CAJBSZ010000233.1 GCA_903958395.1 uncultured bacterium
GCATGCGCCCGCTGGTGTGTTCGTATAGCGGGAACAAACTGGTTTCTGCTGTTGCGATCAGCAACGGGACGGTGAACGTCGGCAGGGGGGCTCTGGACATGCGAAGTGAGCGGCAAGGCGCCGGAGCTTGAGGTGAACTTCAAGCTGGTGGAAGGCGAGGCGAAGGAGACCGGTATTGCGGTGGCCTTCGACTTTTCCGGCTGGAGCACGAATAATTACGTGCTGGCCCCGGCAGCGTTATACAATGGCAACCGTTACCGGTCGCTGCCCATCAACTATCCACCCTATATCTATGACGAGAAGCAGCGCCCGCTAGATATGCCGATCACCGTCACTGATGTTCCGCGGCTGAATGGTGATGGAACATCCGGAAAAGCCGAGTTGCTCACCAGGAATTGTGCTACGCCCATGCTGGCGTTGTTGAAGGCTGATGGTCATACGACTGGAGTGGGGCTGGCGAAAGCGGTGGCGATGGAGTTGGCTTGCAGGCTGACAGGGTTAAGTCAAAGGGCAATTGGTTCTCGATATGGAGGAGTCAGCTCCCAGGCGGTTAGTCATGCTCGCAGGCGTATAAAAACAGAGGTGTCGTCAGATTGTCTGACCAGGCTTACAGACGTCATTCGCTCGGTGGAATCTCAGTCTTAAGATTGTTATTCACAGTCTACCCCGAGGCCCGACGGGCTTGATGCCGGTAAACGCTACCGTACAACCGAAATCAACCGGGACAAGCGTGAGCACTCGCGTGTCAACAGTCAGACCATAGGCGGCGGGGCGTTGATGGCCATCGGTTTGCCGGTCAGGCTCGACTGTGATTATGATTCAGCCGTTTTTGAGCTGACGGCGGAGTAGTGGCGGGAGATAGGAAACCCAGGTCAGGATTATGAGCTTGTCTGCAATATGGCGTGTCAGGATCTGGTTTGCTTCCATTTGGCAGGGGCAATACCTTCGTAGCGTTTGAATATTCTGAAAAGGTTGACTGTATCGCCGAAGCCGCATTCCTCCGCGATGGTTGTGAGTTTGCGGGAAGATTCGCTCAGCGACTTCTTGGCGTGATCAAGGCGCATACGGGTCAGGAATCGGGCCGGGCTCTGGCCGAACTCCGCGTTGAACGCCTGGTAAAGTCTTGTCTGGGATAATGCGGTGGATGCGACGATGTCCACAACGCTTAAGGACTCATGGTAATGGTTCAGCATGAATCGGACAGCCTTTGAGACTTCTGGATGTTCCGTGGCAATTGTCTCGGTGCTTTTGCGGGCTATGACGCCGGAGGGCGTGATAAGACAAGGTGCTTTTGGCGGTTGTCGGCCCTGCATGCAGCGGTCGAGAAGTACGGCGGCCTCGTAGCCGATGCGTGTTTCGTCGATGGCAACACTGGAGAGTGGAATGCTTGTTGTGTTGGAGAGCAGTGAGTGATTGCCAACTCCGAGAATGGCGATATCTTCCGGAATTCGTAATTCAAGCCGCAGGCCGGCTTCAATAAGCTCCACGGCGCGCAAATCATCGACGGCAAAGATGCCCAGCGGTTTCGGGAGTCGTCCCAGCATTTGTTTCAGCCATTTTTGCCGGTTATCCCAGGAATCTTTGCGGGTGCCCCGGCTTCGGTTCCAGATCAACAATTCGCAGGAATGTCCGGCTTGCGCGATTTTTCCTGCAAAACCTCCGCATCGCAGGCGATCAACCGGCCAGTCGGTCAATCCGTAACAGGCGAAGTGACGGAAATTGCGCTCAAGAAAATGTTCGGCGGCCAGCATTCCGGCTTTTGCGTTGTCGGCATCCGCA
>CAJBSZ010000234.1 GCA_903958395.1 uncultured bacterium
TGACACCAATGAAGATGACGCCCCCTTGGGATGTTGCAAAAGCCGCGCAAGTCTCGACGATTTCCTTCCACTCTCCGAGCGACTGTTTCCACTCCACCGTCTCACTCTCAACGGGAAAAGATGCATTTTTGATCGTCATCATACACACCTCCCTAAAAACAAAAGGCCAGATCGCGCGATTGGCGACCTGACCTTTCACCATTCAGCTTGTCATCTGATCAAATGGAATTTGTCGACGTCGAGGATGATGTGACATTCACGGCCGAAGCGGATACTCCGGAAATATCTCCGGTCATCCCGCCATCCTCAATCCAGGTTCCAATAATCCGGCGATCGGAAAGCGCCATGGAGGTGGTCGTGATCGTCGAGCTACCTGACTTTGTCGTCACCGTTGAAACCCCCTGCACCGTGCCCTGGAAATTACCCGTCATATTGACATGCATGCCTGCCTTACTTCTCCCGGCGGCCGAAAACGAGGCAATGACCTGGTCGCCATTAACAAAGGTGCTGCCTTGTGAGCCCGAGCCCAGATTGCCAGTGGTCTTCATATCCCCGAGGCTGCCCTCATAGACACTACCATTGTTATCAATGATTTTGATCTTGTTCCCGGACTGCTGGACATTGAAAGCGTAAATCGGATCCGTGCTTCCCGGGGTAACACCACTGCTGGAAGACCCGGAATTGGTAACGGTATAGGAGGCTGTAATCGTCGCACCAACCGCGATCGTATTACCAGCGAGATCGATTGACCACCCACCACTTGGATAGGAAACTGAGCCCGCAGTGCCGCTCACGCTACCATTTAAGATCCCGCTCCCGGCATCGGAAAAGCTGTATCCACCAGCCGCCGTGATCTGAAGTGAGCCAGAAACCACAGGGGAATGCAACAGGGTGCCACCAAATGATGTGCTACTCCCGTCCCCCGTTCCGATCGTTTCACCCGAAATTGTTGTCGTCGAACCAGGCGAACCACTTGAGGCCGTTGAATATTGCGAGACGAGATAGCCCCCGCTCCCCGACCCCCGGTAACTTCCGTTGAAATTGGCAATACTGCCTGAGTCGTTCCAGGAATTGCTATCCCCGCCTCCGCTCCATTCACAGCCCGCAAAACCGACACTCAGTACCGCCACGAAAGCATTCCGAATCAGGTGCTTCATAGTCATCCGCCTTCTTGTTTGTTGAATCCACGCACGTTACGAAAACACACTCTCAAGGTCAATGTTATTGGAAACGTCCCCTCTACCTCACCACAATCCGATAGAATCGAACCTGCAATCCGGCGGACGCCGTGTCCACAAAGGTCTTGGTTCCGGGTCCGCTGAAGGCGCCCATCGGGGCATCCGCCCAGGTCTTCAGGTTGGACGAAACCTGAACCTGATAATTAACCCCGTCCTTGCCATCCCAGGTCAGATTCATTCCTGAACCCGGTTGGGCGGCGATAAACTGCCTTGCTCTCAACGCATCATTGGCTGTAAATGGATTCGTGCGGGTAACCAGCACCTCAACGGCATCCGACAACCCATCCCGATCCGAGTCCGCGCCGGGCGCCAGATTATGATTCATCTCATAGGCGACCAGGGGGTCGAGCTTTTGCCTGGGATCCGAGTCAAAATACGTATCCCCATAATGCTTCATCAGGGTTGCCCCGGTTCCGTCCGGATCATCATTACCAGTCCATCTGAGTGTCCCAAAGTTTACCCATTCCCAGGCATCCGGCAGACCGTCCGAATCAAGATCCCGATCCTCCAAGGCCAGATCCTGGTTCAAGATTATACTTCCAGTTCCAACCAGATTCCCCCGGGGACGGCCTGCGGTATTGGCGACAAAACCCTGTGTTTCCCAGATATCGGCGCGCCCGTTCCCGTTCATATCCATGAACGCCCGGATATAGTAGACACCACTCCTAAGCCCCATAAATTTATAGGCACCCTTATCAAACGGAGTCACCGTAATAGACGGGGCAGGCGCATTGGAGCCAGAAAGAACGGCAATGGTATTCGTATCAGGTTTATTTGTGATGGTTATTTGCGCCAACGGCTCGCCTCCGAATCCGGCATTTTTATAAGCCTGCAGGATAATGGTGATCGTATTCGGTCCGCCCGCTTTTCCGTAGTATTTGACATCCCCCGAAATCGTGGATGCCCCCACCGGTGGATTCGTCAAGTTCACGGTAAACTGGCTGGAATCCGCCCAACTGCTGGTCGACTTGTTGTTGACACCCGCAACACGCCAATAATACAGGCCATTGGTAAATGTCTCGTCCCCTGGATAGATTGGCAATGTATACCGATAGGAGGCATCAGCGGCACGGAAAGGCGCATCGGCTGTCTCGTCATACACCGGGGACGAAAACCCTGAATCCCGGGATATTTGAATCCGGAACCGATCGGCATTCTTATCCATGGTCCAAATGAGTTCCATTGACGAGTAATCGATGAAGCTTCCCATCGGGCTCAGAAGCGTCGGCTTGGTATTGCTGGGAAGAACAACGTTAAACAGCCCGTTGGTAATCTCTGTAACCCCATCCGATTTCTTGGCAAACCACTGATACGTGGCTTCCGGAAGGTTGAAAATCCCCAGATTATTCATCTGGCCTTCATGGAACCAGTTGAGGGGTGCGGCATTGGTGGAGGAAAAGACCATGGGTGAGCCCGTGGCGCTCTTATTCACAACCCTGAGTATGTAGCTTTCCTGACCGACAACCACCGGCCAGCCAAATCGCAGATGGCCTGCAGGCGGATCGTCAGTCAACCCAATGACCACTCCGGTCAAGTCTTCCCATCCCAGATGAATCGGCTGCCTCTCGGCAATTCCGGCAGGTTCACCGGCATCCCACTGGCTGTTCCCGTTATTATCGCGATACGCGAAGAGATAGAGCTCCCCGTCTTTCAATCCATTAATACTGAACGAATTGGGATCCCCATCCTTCCACTGATAATCAATAAATATCTGATCCCCGTTCCAGGGCGAAACCATTCCGAATCCATCTTGCGCAGGCCACCGGAACGTATAGTCGCCTGTCCCATAATCAAAGGTCACATTGGTGGTTGACTGGGAACTGAAATAGTCAGGGTAATAGGTCCAGTCCCCTGCGGCATTATCGGTGAAATCGAAATCCGGTGTGACAAATTGCGGATTCAACCGACGCACCTTGACACTGCCCTTCACAATACTGCCGTGCTTGAGTTTTCCGGTAAACACCGTGGTTTGTCCATCCCCTGAGCCAAGGGATTCGGTCTCACTCCGGACGACACCCCCGCCGGACACGCCCATGATGGGGACCCCGTCCATGGAGGGCTTCTGATACCCCATCACGATGACGGAACCACTTGTCCGAACCCCGTTATACTTGATGATCCCGTTCACGATTGGATTAGGATGTTTGCTGAGGTCCTTCGGATCGGTCGCCTTCATATACTCGGTAAAGTTGGCCCACCCATCGCCATCCGGATCGCCATAAACGCCATAGGCGTCATAAAGCCGAGTATCCAGGCCATTCAACATTTCCCAAGCATCAGGCATGCCGTCATGATCGGTATAAAGCTCCCCATAGGTGCGGTAGACCGTGCCTGTCTTCCAACTATTATAGTCCCCGAATCCCCAGCCATAGGTATCTGAATTCCGAGGATCCGTGCCGGCAAGAAACTCCGCCATATTGCTTAATCCATCCTGGTCCGGATCTGCGGAGGCGCCATTATTTCCCGTTGGATCCAACGGATCCAGCCCATAGAGTTCCTCCCAGGAATCCGGCAAGCCGTCACCATCGGAATCATAGGCTTCCGTGGCGGGCACGGTGCCGTTGTCCCACATCGGAACATCCTCATCGCCCACCGCCCACCCAAGGGGCAGGAGATCGCTGGAAATCTGCTTCTTCTCCCCCATTAAACTGGGTGCTGAGAAATATCGATTTCCGTAGGGATTGCTGGTATTCCAGAAGGCCAAAGCCTGTCCCACCACATTCGTCCCACTCATGATGGCAATCGTGTTGGTATCCCCCAGGTCTGTGGCCGGTATCTCGGGCA
>CAJBSZ010000235.1 GCA_903958395.1 uncultured bacterium
CCATGCAACCGGCTCCCAATGGGAACTTAGCTTCGCCTGGCATAATCTACTGTGTGAAATAATGTTCATTCCAAAACAACAAAATGTGTCAAATTTAAATCAGGACGTGACAGATGCGTGGCTGAAGAATCGGTATTCACCTGACCCCACTTCCAACACCGCGGCATCTTGCTCCATCCGCAGGAACTTGACACCTTCGGCCTGATCAAGTAGCCGGCCGGATTCCCTAACATCCGACGCCTCCCTGGCCGGAACATACACCGTGGCTGTTGTGTTGGGTGGAACGGCCACGTCCAGATTCATTCCACCGTCAGCCAGTTTCCACCGGGAAACAATTTTCCCATACGCCGAGTCATACCAGCCCTCGGCCGAGGTCAAACCGGTGGCAGGATCGGGTTGCGGCGCCAGGATGAATCGCTTGAACCCCGGCCCGGCAGGATCCGGGCGAATGCCCAGCACCGACTGGTACAGCCACATGCCCACGGAACCACCGCACGAGGGCATCTGCGCTCCGCCACCGTTCCACCCCTCCGCCAGCACGCCATGATGCACCAGCGTTTTCCAACTCGGGAAATCCTGCTGGTTGATAATGCGATTCGCCAACTCCGATTGGCGCGTTTCGGCCAGAATCCGCAGCAGGTACGGCAAGGCCACGAACCCGGTGGCGTGATGATCTTTGCGCGCATGGATCGCGTCGATCAACCGTTGCATTGTCTGCTCCCGGAGTTCCGGAGGAACCATGCCGACACCCAACGGCAACACCTGCGCCGTTTGGTTGTCCCGCTGGTTTGCGTACCGGCCGGTCACGGAATCGAGGAACTTCCTGTTGGTCCGCCGGGCGATCTCCTTCGACATGGCCGCATATTTTTCGGCGTCGGCAGTCTTCCCCATAAGGGCGGCGGTTTGGCTGACGATATTCGCGCAATGATACCAGCCGGCCATGTTTACCAGCGAACCGGCTCCCGTAGCAACATACCCCGCACAAGGTCCGTGCGGGTTTTGCCAGTCATTCGCGCCATGCCAGATGAGCATGTGGTCGGCAGCCGCTTTAGAATCGAGAAAATAGTGCGGATCCGGATAATCAATTTCCCGTGTTCCGACGCCGAGGGAGGCGATCTGGTTCAAGTAATCGACATACTTGCGAATCGGCTCGTATGCTTCTTCGAGAAAGCTCCGGTCGCCATAATAAAGATAGTGTTCCCCTGGCAGCCAGGCGATCACGCCACTCCACCAGGAGCAATTCCAATCATTCACCAACTGTCCCATCAGCGGCATGACGGCCCCCAACAGGCCATTAGCGCGCTGATTGTCCGCCATATCCCGCCACCACCGGCGATAGAATGCGTCCACATCGGTCAGATAAGCCGCCGTGTTGAAGAAATTCTGGGCATCCTGCGTCCACCCCTCTTTCTCGCGCATTGGATCCAATGGGAAGTCGAGGCAATAGTTGCGATGGGTACGCAAAACTACTTCATGTAGTGTGTTCAGCCATGGATTAGAGCACTGGAAAGAACCTGTCGGCCGAAGATCTGTCCCGACTTGTTGGATGGAAATATTATCCACAGTTAGCGCCTCATCCAAGCCGGTCACAGTAAGCCGTGTAGGGCCAGACCCCCACGTGAACCACGGTTCCAGCGTGGCCGGCCCATCCGCCCCTAGGATGAACTCGCTTGGCGCGCTCCTATCACCTTCCAACCGTATAACATTGCCATTACTGTCGTGAACAACAGCGCTGGACGTCTCCCCCCAATCCCCGTCCAAACGGATCCGTTGTCCAGCCTTACCGTTTTTGATTTCAATCCTCGGCCACCCGGCCGAAAGAACATCGAAGAACGCGGCATTCCCCTCCACACGGCTCGGCCTGAGCCGCCCGAGAATACGATTAACTGGCTCCTGCACCGCACAAAGTTTTCCACCCATAGATTCGGCAATGCCAACCACCCGCCATCCGGCATCCTGAAAACCGGGCTTGTCCCAACCCGGTTGCGCCAATCGCCGATCCTCGCAGTAACTACCCCATAGATCATTGGCGACAATCTCGCTTTTCGCCCAGCGCCACGTCTCATCCGTAACGATAGTCCGACACGCCCCATCCGCCAGCTCGACCTCCAACTGGAGGAGCAGCCGGGGCTGACCGTGACCGTTGTGTCGCTGCCCAAACCCACGACCTGGGGGACTGAAGAACCCGTTGCCCAGCGTCGCTCCGACAACATTCTGCCCCTGGCTCAACTGTTTCGTCACATCAACCACACGATAGTAAATGCGTTTGCCATAATCCGAAAACCGCGGGCCGAGAACCGCATCCTCGACCGCCGCGCCATTTATCGAAATGCAGGCCATGCCGTGCGCCGCGTAATACAACGTGGCCCGTTTGACCGGCTGATCCAGCGCAAACGCTTTGCGCAGATGCGGCGCCGTCTGTGTCGGGCAGGCATCCTCCTGGCACGTGGCGCCGTCCGTCGCCGACGGCATGCCATCCACCATGAAAAAGGAATGGCCTCGGTCCCAACTGCAACCCGACTGGAGCGTCGGCCGCATCAGCGCGACGTTGCGGCCGCCCGACCAGACCTCCATCTGCCGGATGACGCTCTGGCTGACCTGGCCTTTGCCGAGGACATTCGCCATGTTCTCCTTGCCCTGCGCCGGCTTAAGAATCAGCACCCTCACACGGCTCGCCGTAATACCCCGACCGGGAAATTCGACCGACTTTTTCCCGCCGAGGCTGAAATCTGCATTCGAGCAATCCGCGATGATTTTTGGACTGTTGAAATCCATGTCGTCGTCCGCCTCGATCCGGAAGCGAAGCGGGAATTCCCCGGCTGTATGCGGATAAAGTTTCACGCTGTCGATACGGATTGGCTTGCCCAATTCCACCTGCGCCCACGCCGGCGCACCGGCGGCGATGAACCCGGGCGGCCGCAGCTCCGGCGCCATAAACCAGCGCGAGGCGCTGATCCAGCGGGCCAACCAATCGTCCGGTGCCAGCAAGCCCATTGCCCATGTTCCGTTACCGCTCCACGCCGACGGCTCCCCTCCCTGGCTCGTCCATACTCGCGCCTTCCAGTAGCAGATTCGTCGCGATTCGAGCGGCCTCCCCGCATAGTCCACAAAGATCGACTGATCGGAAACCACCTTGCCGCTGTCCCATAGATCGCCCTTGTCTGCCGCCAGCAGTTGAGGGCTTGAAGCCACCAACACCTGATACGCCGTCTGGCGTTCACCACGCTTGGGCGACTCAATCCGCCAACTCAGCCGCGGTTGGGCCACGTCGATCCCCAGCGGCTCTTTCAGGGACTCGCAGCGTAGATCCGTAACTTCCGCACCTCCCCGCTCCGCCGCCGGAGCGGAGACGCACCAGAGACAGAATACAAACGCGATATTGGCAGGCGTTTTCCATATCATCTTTAATATCCTTTTCATCATGGTCATTTTCGTGAATCCGTGGTGTCGAGCTGCCGGAGCAAACGCTCGCAATCCAGGGGATCGCCCACCCACCACCAGAACGGCATGGGCCCGAACTCGCGGCTGGGGTTGCTGAAGCGGTCGGCGTCCATGTCAGCGCATCCCATTGTTGGAAGGTTGAAGATTATATTCCTGCCCGGCTTGAGTGGCGAATGTGAGCTGCTGGCCGTCTTGGGCCAACGCAACCGCCGCGCCCTTGCCATCTTGAAGCTCCGGCATGGTGCCCGGCCAGGGATTGCGAATAGTCACACGCGAATCTTTTTCGCTGTGGATTCTGACGTATTGAACGCTGCCCTTGGAGGCGTGGCTGCTGACAAGAAACCCTCCCCGGGCCCGCAGGTTGGTGAAGCGGGCTTCCTTGAGAAGATTCCAGTTTGGGAACACGTGGATGAAGCCATGGTCGCTCTGCAAAAGAAGCAGGGTGACATTATTGACCGCGAAGGCGTTATCAACGGTTTTATGGTTGGGGATGAGCACGATGTTGCTCGGCTCGATGACTTGGGCGATGCGACTGCGCAGTCGATCCACCAGTTCGTCCGCTGGATAGCCTCCCTGGGCCGCTGCGGCATAGACCTGGGTGAACGAATTCAACTGGTCCCAGTACGAGGGGCGGGTGAGCAAGGTGTTGACGAGTGCCGGACGGAATTTCGAATCCCTCCCCTCGCAGGCCGTGGGATAAAACGGGTAGGTGTTGAAGGGATAGGGATTTTCCTCCGGCTTGTTCGCCCCTTCGGCGAAATCGATCACCGTTTTGCCCTTGTACTCGGTGGTCGAAAAAGTGCCCAGATGAGTCGCCACATCCAGCCAGTGCGCCCTCTCTTGCGGATCAAGACCCAGAGTCTCAGAGGCGGCGGCCAGCGCCTGGTAGAGCGAGCGAATAATCGCCAGTGCGCTGACGGGATTTACGAAAGGTTTGCAGGTTTCATCCAAAGCCAGTTGGATGTAGTAGCGGTAGTCACCCGGAGCGCCCGAGGGTACCGGTTCCTTGACGAGTTTACCATCCCAGTTCTCGGCCACTTCCTTGAAGAAAGGATAGGCGGTTTTGCGAAGGAATTCCTTGTCGAGGGTGAAGTCGTAATAGTCGCGGAAGTTGAGGGCCAGTTCCGCGTTGTTGGGCATATTGTGGGTTGAGGGATGCGCCCACCCGTACGGGCCGGCGCCTGTTCGATAGGCCACGCCCTTTTCCCGCATGGCCTCGGCGGTTGTACGCGCAAGGGGCAGCAGATTGATCACCGAGTCAAAATAAGGAATCGCCAGCTCGGGATGATTGATCGCGTACACGCCATACCACGGATGCTGGTGGTTGTAGTTGAGGTGGTAGTCCCCCGACCAGATGGGTTTGTCAGAGGTGGTCCAAAGCCCATAGAGACCCGGAGGCAATTTGCCCGGCCGCACGCCGGCGCCCATCATGTACACCGCTCCGTAAAAGAACCGCTCAAGCAGGGGCTCCTCCGGCAGCTCGATCTGCGACTTTGCCCAGAACGCCTTCCACCATTGGCGATGTTTCAAATCCAACTGCCGAACGGTTTCAGCCGAAAGCTTTCCAACGGCTGCCTTAGTCGCGGGAAGCGATTTCTCCCCAACCACCACCAATTCCTTGACTTTGGTGAGGGGGAATTCACTCGAAAAGCTCACCGCATTGCCAATCTGGGAAACCACCTGGACCCGCTGGCCCGGTTGGATGCAAAACGTTCTCTTGGCGCTTAATTCGTCCACGATTTCCGGATTGCTTGCATTGCCAAGAACCCGTGTCGCGATGGAGGCGTGGGTCACCCATCTGTCATCAGCTTTCGTGGACGAATCCCTCGTGATCCACTGGAGGTCTCCCTCGACACCCGCTCGCGAGGTGTTTGGAATTGGCGTCTTTTCCGGCAGCCGCCCCAGATTTCCGGCGCGGGTCCAGGTCGAAACGGTTGTATCCAAAGGCGCTTTCCCCGGGTTCTCGATGTCGATCACCAGGAGGTTGTCCACTGCGAGAACCCGGGAGGTCATTCGCACTTGGGCATCCCCATGGGAAAAGCTGCTGCGCGTTTCCGCCCGAAAGAGATCCATTTCCTGACGGAAACTCGCAGAGCTCAGTTGCGGGATTTCAACCGTAACCCCGCCGATGGGATATGCTTGCTGGCCGATCCCGGAGTTGGACTTGGGCTGGTTCGGGTTGAGATAGCCGTAGTAGCCTGTGGGCGCCCAGAAATCATTCTTGGCGATATAAAAAACCTGGGTGGCCGGTGAGCCGGAAACGACCACTCCCACATCTCCATTGCCCAGAAGATTTCCATCGGGAAGCTGTGCGAGGGGCGTTTTGGTGCAGGGAGACAGTCTCAGCCCCTGGTTGCGGGCGAGAATCCGCTCGATCTGGCCGGACTCGATGGAATCCGGGGAAAGAGCCCAGACATGGGAGAAAGCAAGCAAACCGAATAAAAAGGCGTGTGAGAGTTTGTTCATTGGGATTGGATTTCTAATGGTTGCTGGATTGTTCTCCGGTCTTTACGGCTCCTTGCGCGGCACATTGCCCCTGGAGCCACGGCAGCACCTTTGCAGCCCAGAGAGCGCCGTGCTCGCGCAATCCCGCGCCGCTGAAGTGAACGCCCTTGCCATTATTCTCGCGCAGTTGGCCTTTCAAAGCATCGCTGTCCGGGCCTTCGAGCGCCAGATCGTCCCGCCACAACCCGGCTTGGGCGGCGCGGATGTCGTCGCTGCCTTCATCGCCGGGTACATGGTAGCTCGCCTGCGCCACGAACCACGGCGCATCCCAGCCGATATCGCGGCGCGAGTCGCGGATGAGGCGTTCCAGATACTCGCGGTAGAGCCGACCCGGCAGCGTGCGCGTGGCGTTGGGTTGGTTCGCATCGCTCTCCCCCTGATGCCAGAGCACGGCGCGAAAACCGCGCGGTCCGGCCGATTTCATCCGCGCAATGAAGGCCTCATACGCCGCGCCTTTGCTGGCCCATTGGCCATTGGGCAGCTTCTCCACGCGGGCGAGGATCGTCGGCGGATTCGGAAAGGTCGCGCCTTTGGGTAACCACTCGCGTACACTGGTCGCGCCGATGCCGCAGGCGATGATGCCAACGGGCACGTTTTCCTTTTCCACCACCGCATCGGCAAAAGGCGGGATGAAACTGCCGCCACCACCGCTAGCGCCGGGTTGCGGATCATCCGAGATTCGCCAGGCCTTGCCGTCAAAGGACGCCACGCGCCGGGTTTTCGTCGTCTGCCTCTGCGCGCCGTGATTCGCCGCGTTCGACTGGCCCGCGATGACAAACACCTCGCCGATGCCCACATGCGCCACGCCGCCTTTCGCGATCTCCTTCCCGCCGCTCATCACCCGAACCTCAAGCCGCCACCAACCACCCGCCTCCGCCTCCAGCGTTCCCGCGAGCTTCCTGCCCGTCAAAGCTCCCCCGACACGCTGCCACGGCGTCTCACGCTGCTCATCGAACAACCTTGCCTCGATGGACACCTCCTCCACCTTCAGCTCCGCAGAAATCTCACCCGCGATGCACACCAGCCCCTTTCCCTGACTACTGCGCTGCA
>CAJBSZ010000236.1 GCA_903958395.1 uncultured bacterium
GGCATAGAACTGGATGATGAATGCCTCGGCTGCCTCAACGGTTCCGCAATCCCGTCTGCATTTAAAGGATACCGAAATGCGATGATTCTTTCGGTTCCACACCTTCACTGACTCGGCCCGAAGGAATGGCTGCACCTGGGCATCAACTTGACCATCAATCGAAAGGCTATCCGGCCCAATCCAAAGATTGAGCCCCTTAGCTGCACCATCACACAGAATGGTTTCGCCAAGGTTTACCCCAGTAGCAGATAGATCTTTGATGATGATGCGCATGAGTTTTCAAGAGATCAGGCAACCATCCCGACACTGAACACGGCATCAAACACGCCCGTGGTAAGGCCGCGAGAGCTCATCAGATCCAATTCTTCAACCCGATCCCCTACGCCGTATCGATGCGCGCCATCGGAAAGAATCATGTTCTTGAGCGTGACCGTAGGGTTCCCGCTCCCACCCGAAATAACCAGGTCAGCTTTATTTCCGGTCGCGGATGCCCCCCGGGCGGTTCCGGATCCCTGGAACGTGGCCATCAAGCCATGAAGATCGGCGACCTTGATCCCGATAGGATTACACTTGGCCGAGATTTTCGCCTGGCCATTGTAGATATGATCCATGATCCCGACGGAATCCTCTTCATAGGGCTCAATCCCTACATCAAAGGTGATTGTCCAGCCCGACTTGGTCTTGATGCTGTTCCACGGGGCCGCCAGTGAGCCCAGGACGGCCGTGTAGGGCACAACCTTGACGCCAGAGGCCGAAAGGCCCGTATCAGTGAACGCGGCGTCTGCAATGGCCGCGAAGTGCTCAGCGACCGACCAGGCGGCATTATTTGTCCCGATGGCTGTGAAGGTTACCGAACCGAAAGCCGTTTTGGTGGCTCCCAGGGAAAGATCCGGCATCTTGCTCACGAAAGCGTTCTTGTAGGTGACCTTTTCCTTTCCGTTGTACGGCCAGATCACCAGATCCTTATCCGTTGCCGGCATTGCGGAAGATCCCGTCACTGCGGCGGCATGGGGGAAGAGCACGCCCAGGATCCCGCTGGTGACCTCGCCATGCGGGGTGAATGTGATTTCAGTCAGAACCTGCTTCATCCGTTGGTCGATCGCGCCGTATCCGGATGCGGCGATATCGAGCAATGAGAGGCTGGTTTTGACCTTGATGTCATCTTTGGCGTAGAGGGTCACGCTGTTATAGGTGATGATGGCGGGACCGCGAATGATGGTACTGTCTGTTCTGCTGATAGGCATGGGAATCTCCTGTTAAGTCACTTCCAAAGCCGGGAAGTTTACGGCGGTTTTACCAATGACATCCCAGATGAGATTTGTTTCATCGGGGACATGTTTCGAATCACTTAAAACAATGACACACTCTCGATAGGCAAAATGCTGCAATCGGCGCATGACCCGGATCATCACCATGCTGGCCGTCTTTCGAAGGCCAGACGAGGCCCGGTTCACCATGGGATTCTCAACAATCCGGACGAACAGCGGGACATTGTCTGCCAGGATCCCAGGCGCATCGCTCGCAATTCCTGAAATCTTCGGGAATAAAATCAAGATGCAGACGCCTTTCTTGAGGCTTGAAAGCGACTGTTCAATCCGCTGCTCTAAGTCGGCAGCAGCCTGATTCTCTCCGGATTCCGTAAAGTCATCAGGAGTGAACACATCCATGCCCGAAAACCAGGTATCAGAGATCAGGCGCTGTTTGATCGCCTGCTGGAGATCCAGCAATAAGGTTTCCGGTTCAAAGTCCATGATTATAGGCCTGCCAGTTTTTCACGGCTCGTTTTTCGGGTCGGCTTGGAAACCTGCTGCACCTTGGCCACGCTGGTTTCATCCGTCTCGGGATCTTCGATGGCAAACCGGCCATCAGAGGTTCTCTCCAGCAATCGGATGGCATCCTCTTTCTCTTTCACGCGCTCTTCGGTCAGTAGCGACTTGACTGGAAGGCGTGTGCAAAGCCTATGCCGGATAATGGAAAGCGAGGCGGAAACCAGCTTGGAGTGAACGGTGCCAGCCGCTCCCAGCCGATTATTCCGATTCGCGGCGATATACCCGCGCACCTCATCAACCACGGCCGTGACGATGCCAGGCAATGGGTCTGTCTGGCCGTCCCCGAGGGCCGCTGTCTGCAAGGCAGACAACTCGGCCCCCGAAAGCTTTGATAGGACATCAGACGCGGTTATGGTTTGCCAGGCCATGATTATTCCGTGATCGACCAGGTCTTAATTGAGCCACGTTCAATAATGACGGTGTTGGTCTTGGCATCCGCCGTGATCAACACATTTGTCTCGGCCGCAACCATGGCGGAGGCGTGATTGACCCAGTTGGATCCATTGGTGGCTGCTGTGTTCCACACGTTGCTACCGCTTTCAACGGCCGACACGCGTCCGGAAACCGTGGTCATACCGCTTTCAACGGCCGACACGCGCCCGGAAACCGTGGTCATACCGCTTTCAACGGCCGACACGCGCCCGGAAACCGTGGTCACCAGGGCAGACGCAACGGGATCAGTCTCGGCACCGCGCCCGTAATCGGCTCCGCCAGCGGCCTGGCTGATGGATGCCGCACACACGATCATCAAAAATGCGAGTAAGTGCTTTTTCATAATTCCTTCGATTTAAAGATTCTTCTCTTAAAACTCCCCCGGGGCCTTTCCCCGGGGGAGTACAGACGCAACATACGGCTCTACGCCGTGGTGGTATCTTAGCTGATGGTCAGTTTCTGGACTCCCAGGGTGCTGGTGACCACGATGTTCGAGTTGTGCTCGACCGTGATGTCAATCAGCTTGGCGCTGACCTGCTGCTCGTACACGCGCACATCGCCGCCACCTTCGCAGGGGGCCACAAAGCGCTTGATGTTCGAGGCGTCCTCGGTGGACATCCCGGCTTCCGCGAAGAACGCGATCACCAGGTTGTTCACGATTTCGGTCTTGGTCTGGGCCGCCGTGGTATAGCGCTCCCGAGACGTGCGGATTTCAGCGACGCCGAGGAAGTCGGCGAGCTGCTGCGGGGTCAGCGTGGAACTGACCGACTGCCCGGCCAGGTTCTGGCTCCGGAGCGTGAGGATCCGCTTGGCCGAGGCCGTCTGCCCGAACAGCACGCGGTTCGGGTAGATACCCGACTTGGCCGCGCCCGCAACCAGGACGGTGAGCAAATCACCATCCGGATCCTTGGGTGTTGACGTATCCCAGGTCTTGGCGGTATTGACACCGGCTCCGGCCAATCCCGTGACGGCCCGGCGGAACTCGTTGCGGAAGATGCGGCGCATCAGCCGGCCAACGGTCACTTCGCGCCAGTTCGGCTGCCCTTCAACCTGGTCCAGGTCAACACGGATCGTCAGACCCTTGTTGAGCACCCGGGAAGAGACGCTGGTACCGCTGTACTCAACGCGCTTGAAATCCGCTCCAATGGCCCGGACATCATCGGATTCGCTCAGGAACTCCTGATCGCTTTCCGCCTTCTTGAACTCGAACCGCTTGCCGACGCGCACAACCGGCGCGACGAACTCCAACATCGCCTGGATGTCGTTCGGATCCCGGAACCCGACCGCAAACGTGGTGAGGGGTTCGCTGAAGAACTGCTCGGTGAAGCGGCTCTCATTCGAGGCCACAATCATTCCGGGCGCCACGCTGCCGCCATCGGCCGCGATCATTTCGACGATCATGTTACTGAAAATTCTGTCTTTCACGATATGCTCCTTAACTTCGATTTTTAAAACTTACCCCCGCACGCGCAGGGGATTTCAATCAGCCCGAGACAACCCGCTGGACGGGGACACAGTGCGCGACC
>CAJBSZ010000237.1 GCA_903958395.1 uncultured bacterium
CATCGAGTTACCAACTGAATTACCCGTGTAGCCGAGGATGATCTGGGCATTTGTCACCACCCCGCCGGCCTCTACCCGCACCCAGTTGCCGGATGATCCAGTGGCAGAGCTAGCACCGACATATAAAGTATTCCCGTTACCGTTCAATGTCGCTGGCAGGCCGGACGCATCCGTCCCGGCGACGATGACATAGTTGCTGTAGCCGCCATTATAGCCGCCAACCGAAACGGTGCTAAGGGAGGCCTGGCCGCCGTTGGTGATGATGAGGCCGTTGCCGTTGGCGGTGGGATTATCGCCAATCCGGATCGCGCCGTTACTGATTACGCCGCCCGCGTCCACCACCATCCAATTGGCCTGGACCCCGGTACTCTTGCCGATGGCTACAATTTTGCCGCCGAGATCCCACACCGATTTACTGCCCGTGCTGCTACCGACAGTGACCCGATTGCTGTTGCTGTTGAGGGCGTCGCCGAGTGCGCCCGCCCAAGTGGATGCGGCGGTGCCAGCGAGGATCTTGCCGCCGTTGGTGATGACCAGATTGCCGTAGGTGCCCACGAAGTCCACGACAACGTTCGTCAGGATACCCCCATCAGCCACCGTCAGACTGTTGCTGGTAATAGTGGCGGCTGAGCCAATGTATACATATTTCGCACCGGCATTCCACAGGGAGTTGGAGTATATAAAAACGGTGTTGCCGTTGGCACCATTACCAATATAGCTATGGGCAGTGCTGCTCAAGAGGCTGGCGCCGTTGGTAAGGATCAGTGAGGCGCCCGTCCCGTTCAGGGTCATGCTGGCCGTGTTGGTGATCCCCCCCCCGTTCACCAATAACGTTCCGACGCTGACTGTCGTGGCGCCACTGTAGGAGTTGGTGCCAGTCAGCGTCAATGTCCCGGCGCCGGACTTGGTCAGGTTGTAGGCGCCGGAGACCACACTGCCCATGTAAAGCGTTCGCCCGCTCCCAACGTTCCACGTCTGATTGGCGCCAAGGGCGATGGTCCCGACGGTGCTGGTCAGATCCGCCCCGGCGGCCGACATGTTAATCCCGAATGCGTTGATCGTCAGGGTACTGGCGAAATTGGTGAGGGTGAGCGCGGAGCCTTGGCTACTGCCGATCAACAGGCCACCGATGGTGCGGGAGCTGTCCAGGTTGACAGTGGTGATGGCTCCGCCGCCATTGAAATAGTTGGTATCGGTCGTAGCCAGAGCGCCTTGATCCCAGTTTCCCGTGGTACTCCAAAGGTTATCAACTGCGCCACTCCATGTGTTGGTCAGTGCCTGAGTCGTGGCCGTTGCACCAAACCAGACCAGCGCCAAAAGCGTTACAGTCTGGCGCCAACGGCCGCGTTTCAGAGGCACCTTAGGTTGCGTGTTATTCATAATCCCCCCCGCCTTCTCTTAAAGATCAATTGACCGAAATGAGCGTGCCCCGGCTGACTTTCATCAGGATCACCTGATTGCCTTGCACCACGGCCTCGGTGCCGGGCAGGCAATCTCCCGTGACCACCCAGCCGGACGCCGAACCCTCAAGGCTCGATGCCGCAGTGAAGACGACGGCATTCGTTGGCCATTCGCTCCCCGACACCCGCGTCACATTCAGCGTCGCCGAGTCCGGCAACGTCAACGTCCCCGTCACCAGGATCGCGTCCTGGCTCGTATTGCTGTACATCCAGTTGATCGTGGTATTCGCGCCGATTGTCAGGTTGCTCACCACCGTAACCGGGCCAGCCAAAGTCAGCGCCGGTCCATTGGTCATTGTCAGGCCGCACGGGAAGCTGGCCACGGTGTTCGAGAGGACCAGCGCCCCGCCATTGGCGCCATCAACGGTGATCCCCGTCCCCTTGACCGTGTTCGTCCCGTTGACCAGCTCCAGGCGGGTATAGTTGGTCGAACCCAGGTTGTTGGCGAACGTGTAGCCGGCGGCCACAGTGTTGGTCGCAATTGCGCCGTTCAGCCGTAGCGCATTGTTCCCCGTCCACGCCACGTTCGTCCCGCCGATCCCGTTGCCGGCACTGGTCCAGTTGTTCGTCAGGTTCACCACCCCGCCCGACAGGCGGTAGGATACCGTACCGCTGTTGACCACCACACGGCTGGTGCCGGGATCCGTGTTGTTGTTGATAATCGTAGGCGTGTTGGTCGTGAACTGGAGGATACCGCCGTTGTTGGTGATGGTGTTGCCCGAACCCGTCAACGAGATGTTCCCGAGCGTGGTCGTCGCGGGACAGTCCACAAGTCCGCCACTTGTCAGGGTGACCGTGTTATTGACACAGTTTGACGCGGCCCCGACCGTCAGCGCCGTCGCGAAGACCTTCCCTCCGTTGTTGATGGCCATCGAGTTACCAACTGAATTACCCGTGTAGCCGAGGATGATCTGGGCATTTGTCACCACCCCGCCGGCCTCTACCCGCACCCAGTTGCCGGATGATCCAGTGGCAGAGCTAGCACCGACATATAAAGTATTCCCGTTACC
>CAJBSZ010000238.1 GCA_903958395.1 uncultured bacterium
CGATTTTTCAAAATGGAGTACCCACCATTTTGAAAAATCGCACAACATTTTCTTCTCTTCTCCTTCTCCGGATTAGTGGAAATTAGTGAAAATCAGTGGTGAAGTCCCTCTTTTCGGCAGGCAGGTTTAGACCTATGAAAATTCTTTTGATTTCTTCCAATATTGCTGAGACGCCCTATGCGGTTTACCCGCTGGGGATGAGCATGGTGGCGGCGGCCCTTCGGCAGGATGGGCATGAGGTCACGCTGTTTGACTTTTTTCAGAAAGGCCAGTCGTTCGAGGCGGTGCGGGAGGGAGTGCGGCGAGTGAAGCCGGATCTGATCGGGATATCCATCCGGAACGTGGACAACGTCAATTTGCTGAACGAACAGCGCTATATCGAGACGGTGAAGGAGATTGTCCGGGTGCTCCGCGAGGAGACGCCGGTCAAGATCGTGCTGGGCGGGTCGGGCTTTTCCGTGATGCCCGGGCCGGTGCTGGAGGCGGTTGGCGCCGATTATGGCGTTGCGGGCGAGGGCGAGAAACTTTTCCGGGAATTTGTGGCCGAAGCCGCGCAGGGGCGTTACCCGCAGGAGCGGATCCTGTATGCCAAGCCACGGCTGGTGGGCGACGAGATTCCGCCTGCGGACTACGATGCCGAGATGCTCAATTTCTATCTCCAGAGCGGGCACATGGCCTCGGTGCAGACCAAGCGCGGCTGTGAACACGGGTGTGTCTATTGCACCTATCCGAACCTGGAAGGCCGCGTCATCCGGGAACGTGAGCCCGTTGCCGTGGTGTCGGATATGGAGCGGTTGGTGAAGGAGTACGGGGCAAAATATATTTTCTTTACCGACTCGGTATTCAATGACAACCGTGGCCGCTATCGGGCGGTTGTGGAGGAGATGGAGCGGCGCAAGGTGAACGTTCCCTGGACGGCATTCTTCAAGCCCTGTGCTGAGCTGGATGCGGATATCATTGCCCGGATGCGGGACACGGGGTTGAAGGCGGCGGAAATCGGATCGGATGCCCCCTCGGATGCGACCCTGCGGGGGATAGGCAAGGATTTTACCTTTCGCGAGGTGGATCAGTGCAATTCACTGTTTCTGGAGCAGGGCGTTGCCACGGCGCATTACTTCATGTTCGGGTGTCCGGGCGAAACCCCGGAAACGGTGCTGGAAGGCATTGCGAACCTGAAGGGGCTTCAGCGGACCTCCATTTTTGTATTCATGGGCATCCGGATCCTGCCGGATACGGGGCTTGCGAAAATTGCCCTGCGGGACGGGCTTATTCAGCCCGGCCAGTCCCTGTTGGAGCCTGCCTATTATATTTCGCCCCGGGTTGACCGGGTCTGGCTGGAAGCCACGCTAAAAGAGGCGTTTGCAAAAACCCGGCATATCGTCTTCCCGCCCGATGCGATCGAGGCGAAACTACATTTCCTCTTCAAGCTCGGCTATACAGGCTCCTTGTGGGATCTGCTGGTGAAGCCGAAAGTTGGGACGAAGCCCCAAGGTTCCGCAGGATGAACACGGGTGAAGCAGTCACCCTCACCCCAGCCCTCTCCCCTCAAGGGAGAGGGAGTTTTTTGGATCGTATCTGGGTGGTCATCCCGGTTTACAACAATGCGACCACGGTAAAAGAGGTGGCGCTGGGGTGTCGTGCAGAATTGCCGCATGTCCTGGTGGTGGACGATGGCAGTACGGATGGGGACATCGCCGGGATGTTTGGCGGGACGGATATTGTTGTGATGCGGCACGCCATCAACCAGGGCAAGGGGAAGGCAATCCTGACGGCGCTTGCGACTGTGCGGGAGCAGGGTGGCGACATCATGATCACGGTGGATGCGGACGGGCAGCACCATCCTTCCGACATTCGGAAATTTCTTCCTGTGCTGGCGGAGGATCCGACGGCTATTGTCATTGGGGCGCGCAACATGGAGTCCCCGAATGTGCCCTCTTCAAGCCGGTTTGGAATGCGGTTTTCGGACTTCTGGTTGAGACTTGAAACGGGGGTTCGGATGACGGATACCCAGAGCGGGTTCCGGGCGTATCCGGTGAAGGCGCTTTCCGAGCTCGAATTCGATTCCGGGCGGTATGACTTTGAGGTTGAGGTGTTGGCGCGTGCGGCGTGGGCCGGGCTGACGATCAAATCCATCGGGGTGGAAGTAACCTATCTGGAGAAGGGGAAGCGGATTTCCCATTTCCGGCCGTTTTGGGACAATCTCCGGTTGACGCACCGGCATGTGTTGCTGGTGTTGCGGCGATTGAATCCCTGGCCGCACCGGCAATTGGTGGCGCGGGAGCCGGATGAGATGGCGCAGTTTTTCAGGCATCCGGTTCGGGTTTTCCGGCACCTGCTATTGGAGCATGCCACGCCTGCGGAGCTGGGGATGGCGGCGGCGGTGGGGGTTTTCCTGGCCACGCTGCCGCTGTTGTCATGTCATACGGCGGTGATTCTCTATGTGGCGACCCGGTTCAAGTTGAACCGGCTGATGGCGCTATCGATCCAGAACCTATGCATGCCGCCTGTGGTGCCGTTTTTGTGTGTGGAGCTGGGGTATTTCATGCGGCATGGGGAGTGGTTAAAAGCGATGACGCGGGAGACCTGGATCTATCAGGCTCCGCAGCGGGTATGGGAGTGGTTTCTAGGGTCTTTGATAGCCGCCCCGATCCTGGCCATTGTGACTGGAATGGTGGTGTGGGCGATCGTGAACCTAATCAACCGGCGGAAGATTCAATGAATTTAATACTGCGAAATTTTGTGGTGGTGGTTCTGCTTGCGATGGGGGTATCGGCGTGGGGGGCGGAGGAGGCGAAGGGGCCGCCGGCGTTGCCGAAATGGGAAGTGGGATTGTTTGGCCTGGGCGCGCGAATGCCTTGTTACCGGGGGTCGGAAGACTATAAATGGTATGCCTTCCCGGTTCCCTATTTCATCTACCGGGGCGACTATATTCAGGCCGACCGGGAAGGGGTGCGGGGACTTTTCTACAAGGGAACCTGGGTTGAAACTGAACTCTCCGTTAGTGGCAGTCCTCCCGTTCGTGAGGGAACGAGCGCACGGGAGGGAATGCCCGAACTGGATCCCCTTATGGAACTCGGGCCTGCGGTAAGGGTGTTTCTCTATCGCGGGGAAAAGGTTTCTGCCCTCTATTTCGAGGCGGTTGTCCGAGCCGTGGAATCAGTCGACATGGCTGATTTCAGTCCTGGGCATGAAGGCGGACGGGCTGCCTTGAGTCTTGTGCTGGCCCGGTTTACGCCCCGTGCGGGGTCGCCCTGGAATGTCGGAGTGAAGGGGGGAGTGGACTTTGCCGACAACCGGTATAACGGGTATTTTTACGATGTGGAGGAGCGTTATGTGACGGCAACCCGGTCCTCTTACCAGAGCGGGGGCGGGTATGGCGGGGCATCCGTATCGGGCTGGGTGTCTCGGAAATTATTTGACGGGGTTTCCCTCTCCGCTTATGCCCGGCTTGAAAATTGTGAGGGCGCGGTATACGAGGACAGTCCTCTGGTGCGGTCCAGGAACAATGTCACCGTTGGGGCCGCTCTGAGCTGGAAAATTACCGAGTCCAGCACCAAGGTCCAGCTCCGCCGCTGATTTTCGTGCAGGGGGAAAGGAATGCCGCTATATCATTCCCAGCGCAATATCCCGCGCCAGGCTCGACTCCAAATGATAGTGCATGAAGGCGCCCAGGAGCTTGTTGGCTGTCCTTGTCTGGTGCGGGGTACAGGCTGTGCGCTTGGCGATGATCGGGGTTTCTGTATCCGCCCAGCCTCTCAACATGGCAAGGGCATCGTGAGTGACGGGCATGACGAGGGTGTCGTGCGGGTTTCGACAGGAAGCACACAACAATCCGCCTCTTGAAATCGAGAAGGCTGCAGGCCGGTCGCCCGGAAATTCCTTTGTCCCACAGCCCAGGCACGAGGTCAGGGTCGGGGCGACTCCTAATAGTTTCAGGAGTTTCAACTCCGCCCAGTTCATGACCGGGCCGGAGCCGCCTTGTTCCGCTAGAAAATCAAGGGTTCGGTTAGCCCAGTCAAACAGGGCGGGATGGGGGGCTCCAGGCGACGTCAACCGGTTCAGGAGATCACAGAGATAGGATGCGCCCAACGAGGCGCGCCAGTTGCGTCGGAACCCTGTTCTCGGGCTTAATGGAGAACATTCCTTGAGAATGTGGAGACTGGTGCGATGGGTCTGATAATACAACAGTTCGCAGGTGTAAAAGCAGTCGTACTGTCCCAGCAGGCTGTTCTTTGTCCGTTTCGCTCCCTTGGCAATCGTCGCCACCCGCCCCTGATCGGGCGTCAACCAGGAAATAATCTGGGACGTTTTAGAAAACGGATCCAGCCGCAATACAATGCCTGTAGTCTTAATAATCATCAGTGACTGCCTATTAACCTCAAAAGAATAAGACTACCA
>CAJBSZ010000239.1 GCA_903958395.1 uncultured bacterium
CAGAAAAAGATCCTCATGATGCTGCCTGACGGAAACCCGATCGCCTTCAAAAGCCCGATCTCATGGGTTTTTTGAACCGTAACCGTGATCAGGGTGTTGGTGATTCCAAAAGCCGCCACAATCGTTATGAAAATCAGAAGGAAGAACATCATGTTCTTTTCCACCCGCAACGCGCTGAAAATCTGCCGGTTCTGCTCCATCCAGGTGACAATCGTGTAGTCGTCCCCAAGCGTCACACGCGCCTCGCGGGCCACCTCCTGAATCCGGTAGGGGTCCCGGGCCATCAATCGGAGGCTTCCCACACCCCCCTCCATGCCGAACACTTCACGGGCCTTATCCATCGAACAGAATACAAATCCGGAGTCGTACTCCCACATCCCCACATCGAATATCCCCGCCACGCGAAACTCCTGGGGCAGGGTGATTTCGTCGCGACTGACAAAACTGCGGGGGGAATTGATCAGCAGCTTATCCCCCACCCCCACGTTTAATCGCCGGGCAAGATCCACGCCAATCACCATATCACGCCCCTTTACACTGAAAACGCCCTGCTTGACGCTGGCGGGAATCTGGCTGACCGCCCGCTCCCGGATCGGGTCAATCCCCCGCAGCATCGGAGTGAACATGCGCTCCCCGCACTGGAGCACGACCTGTCCCTCGGTGGAGGGCGCCACCCCGGTCACTCCCTTGATACGAGCAAGACGAGCCATGACCACGCCCTCATCCGTCACCCCGCCCGGACTGCTCACCGTCAGATGCGCATTGAAGCCCAGGATTTTTTCACGCCACATGTCGTCAAACCCGGTCATCACCGAAAGCACGATGATCAGAACCGAAACTCCCAGCAATACCCCCAGCACCGAAATGATGGTCACCACGGAGAAATAGGTCCGCTTCGGCTTCAGGTACTTCAGGGCGAGGAATAGGGAAAAGGGGAGCATGGGAAAGGGGTTAAGGCGTTAAGGGGGTAAGGGGGTCAGGGGTCAGGTCCCGGGGTTTGAGTTGCGGGAAGAGGATGACATCGCGGATGGCCTCGCTTCCGGTGAGGGTCATGATCAGGCGGTCGATGCCGATTCCCATACCGCCGGCCGGGGGCATGCCGTGCTCCAGGGCGGCGAGAAAATCCTCATCCACCTTCTGGGCTTCCTCGGCAGCCCGGCCCGGGGCCGCCAGGGCGACTTGTTCCTCCAGACGCTTCCGCTGTTCCTGGGGATCATTCAACTCGGAGTATCCCGGGGCGATTTCCTTGCCGCCAATCACCAGCTCGAACACATCCACCACCGTGGGGTCATCCTCGCACCGTTTGGCCAACGGAACCAGCTCGGCGGGAAGGCGCGTGACAAACGTCGGATTCTGAAGCGTCTTCTCGATCAGCTTGGAATAAATCTCGTGGGTGATTTCGGCCCGGCTCCAGGCCGGATCCCCATGAAGCCCGGCCGCTTCCGCCTTGGCCCGCATCGCGTCCTTTTCAAGGGAGAACCAGTCCGCGCCCATCCGCTCGAGAACGAGGTCGCGATAGGTCACTTCGCGCCAGGGTGAAGTGAGGTCGATAGGCGCCTCGGGAGTCCCGACCTTCAGGGTTCCCATGACGACCTGCGCCACATGGGTGATAAGCCCCTCGACCAGCTCCTGCATCCCGCGCCGGTCGGAATAGGCTTCATATACTTCCATCATTGTAAATTCGGGGTTGTGGGTGCGGGAAAGCCCCTCGTTCCGGAAATTCCGGTTCAGCTCGAACACCTTGTCGAAGCCACCGACCAGCAGACGCTTGAGATACAATTCCGGGGCAATCCGCAAATACATCCTCGAGTTCAACGCCTCATAGTGCGTCACAAACGGTCGCGCCGTCGCGCCGCCGGGCTGGGACTGCATCATGGGCGTTTCCACTTCCTGAAACTGGCGCTCCACCAGATAATTCCGGATTTCGCGCACCGTCTGGATGCGCTTATTAAACACCTCGCGCACGCCCGGATTGGAAATCAGATCCAGGTACCGCTGGCGATAACGCTGGTCGGTATCCTTCAGCCCATGCCATTTCTCCGGCAGCGGAAGAAGCGCCTTGGACAACAAAGTCCATCGCTCGATCTTGAGGGTTTGTTCGCCGGTCCGGGTGGTGAACAGCGTGCCCTCGACCCCGACATGATCCCCGAGATCCAGGAGTTTGAAGGCTTCGAAGGCGGCGTCCCCGAGACTGCTTTTCTGGGCATAGATCTGGAACCGGTCAGAGCCGTCCCGCAAATCCGCAAAAATGCTTTTGCCCATATCCCGATTGGTGGTCAGGCGACCCGCCGCGGAAACCGCCTTGTTCTCCTCAAACGCGGAGCGAATCTCCGCCAGCCGGCCGGATCGCTTGAAGGCCTTGCCAAAGGACGGATATCCTTTTTCCGCCAGAGCCTTCATGTTCGCCCGGCGCTGCTCGACGTATTCATTTCCAATCTCTGCTGTCATAACACGGCTCTCCATCTCATAACAAAGGCGTTGCGTTGGTCTTCACATCCACTCCAGGCTCCACCGGCACCGGCCGATTGGGCGACTCCTCATCCTCACCCTCAAACAGGGACTCGGCCTTGTGGGCGCCGGAGGGTGGCTTGAACTCAAAGGCATCAGAGGGAAGCACGCCATCCATCACCCAATCCGAAAACCTGTTGAGCACCGTCATCTTCATCCCTTTGGCGGGAACAGGATCTCCGCCCGGAACCGTGAAACTTTTCGCCATGTCGTACACGACCTGGACGACCACGGGCTTCAGCCCTGAGGTGACCCACAGTTCCCAGTCGAACTGATCCTGCTCGAATTTCAAATGATCGCACTCCTGCCCGTCCATCATGACTTTGCCGGCGTAATTTGCCTTGATCACTCCGTCCATAATGGCCGCATAGACATCATCCCGGAGCAGATTATCCACAAATAGAATGTTCCCGGACATGGGGCCAAGTCCCTGCGTGAACTGCTCAAAGGACCGGGGCGCCTCTTTCTCCTCATACCGGTTCAGGGCGGCGGCATAGGTGATCATTTTCTTCCCATCGCACACCACCGTGTTTCCCGTCATTCCCTTGAGAAACCGGAGCGCCAGCCGGTTCGGCCGTTCCACCGCCAGAGCATAGGAGGCGGAAATCTCCTGCTTCATCCCCTCCCTCTCGCTGTTGATCAGGAACGTGACCTGGCACCGGAAGTGTTTGGACGATTGCAGCGCCATGCCGAGCGCCATCAGCGACTTGCCTACCATCGGATCCGGCGCGGGGACAGGCGGGATAACCACAACCGGGGGCGAAGCCACGATCACGGGAGCCGCATTGCTCAACACCGGAATCGTGTTGGTTGACGCCGGGGCATTCGTCTCTGAATCCGCCACAGCGGCCATCGCCAGCACAACAAAACCTGTTATCAGCATGGCTTTCATATTTTTTCAGCAATTCCTTTCTCCTGCAGGAAAGGGATCAACAGGGCTTCCGGACTTTCCACGAAATCCTTGATAGACAGGTGCAAGCCATCAGCCGGCATCGGAATGTACTTTCCGGTTGCCGTTGCCAACACCGTCTGCCGGTCATCCAGAATCAAGCCCTCAGTCAGGGTAATCCGGGACTTCCCGCCGGCAACCCAACCCTCCACCCGGATCGTCTGGCCGACCGTTACGGGCTGCTTCAGCCGCACCGTAATCTCGGCGGCTACACAGGCCTTCCTGAAGGTCAGAATGGCGGCCCAGGTCATGACCTCATCCAGCAATGTCATCGAAATTCCGCCATGCACCAGGTGACGGTACCCGAGTTCGGATTCCCGGGTAACATGGGTCAGCACAATCCGATCGCCTTCCACGCGGGATCTCAACTTCAGGCCGTTCGGGTTATCCTGTCCGCAGACGAAACAGGTTTTCGTCCAGGGCAGGGTTCCTTCGGAATAATCCCAGACGCTCATGTTAGAACAACTCCACGGGGCGCGCCATTCCCACGGACACCAGGATCCGCGCCGCCCCTTTTTTCAGCAGGGCGTTATAGACCGAAGCCATCCGGTTGTAGGCCTCCTTGAGCACCTCCACCCGCATGGCCTGATCCTTGAGCCGGTCGCGCAGGGGAGAAATCATGTCCAGGGTTTCGAGAGACGCCTCCGTATCCAGCTGTTCAAACAGGCGGCCGATGGCGGCTTTCAGGCGACTCTCGGCCTGGGAGCATTCCCGCACCCCCTCCACATTGGCAGCCAGGTCGCAGGCATTTCCCAGCACATCCAGAGCCGGCGAAATATTGGCCGGCACGGCCGCCACAATATAGGGGATCATATCCCGGCATTCCTGCAGCGCCGTCCTGAGCTCCAGCCAGGCCTCATCCCGCTGGATCCGGGCAAAGGTGATCATACGGTAGGCCTGCCCGACCCACATCACGCCACCTGCCAGGATCATGGCCAGGATAATAACTATAACTGGAAACATCATGGGAACGGCTCTTATCCTTTCAGCAGCACATCACCGGTCGCCTGAAACCCCTTCGGCAACCGCGCCGCCAGACTGGCGGCATCATGGGCATAAACGGGATCAATCTCGATCTTTACCGTCAACCGGCCCCGGGAATCACGGGGCACCGTCACTCCACAGGCCGCCAGCCAGCGGGCAAACTTCTCCATCATGGCCGCCCCGGCTGTCGCCGGCGAATCATTGCCATCCGCATTCTTCACCGGCGCAAACTCATCCTCCCTCGCAAACTCGAGGATCAGGGATTCCTTCGCATCGGGGAGTGCATCGAAAATAAACTTCTCGAACTTGTAGGCATTGGGCTTATCCGGCTTCACCGTCTTTCCCTGGTCATCGCAAGTCGGCACCTTCTTGTGGGCCTGATGGAGGGGAAGTCCCGCCGACAGTTCGCGAATTAGAAATTCCAGCGAAAAAATATGGATGGCCACGCTGCCGAACTTGAAGAAAAGCTCACCATCCGGAAGGCGCTCGTTCTTCTGCTCGGGGGTCAACTCGGTGTACTCGACCACGGAAGTCCGCCCGTCGCGTACCACCGTGACGCCCAGTCCCTCGTCAGGGCTGCATTTGGCGCACACTTTGACAGCCATATCGGCCCGCCGTTGCAAGTGCACTCCCAGGAAAACGGGATCGGCGATATCGACCAGCGGATTATCCACCTGGAAAAAGTAAAGCGTCGTCAGGCCCCGCGCCGTCATGTCCGCCAGCATTCCACGCCGTCCCAGCGCCGAGAGAATTCCGCCATGCCCGTCCGGAGCGGCGAAAAGCTTCCCGGGCGACTCGAGGATCATCCGGCCGTCCTGATGAAATGCGGGCAGGGTCCCCTGAACAAAAAACTTCACGCGCTCCGGATTCAAGCCGAAAGAACCATTCTCGGCGAAAAATTTCCGGGTATCGGCATCATTCCCCTCGCTCGTCATAATGTAGAACGGAATCGAAGTCTGATACTGGCGTTCAAGGGCCAGGATTTTCCGGGAATGAATTTCGAACAGCGACGCCTGCGTAATCGGCGCCAACCGGTAGGTTCCCTTGGGACCCTCATAGCCAAGCCGGGTTCCCTGCCCGCCCGCTACCAGAATCACACCCACCTGCCCCGCCCTCAGGGCGGCCTCGCCCAGGGCACGCGGCACGGAAGCCCCGGACGCCTGAAGCGACACCACCGGCGCCGGCTTCATCGCGCCCGAAGGAGCCGCCGGCTCCCCGCCGGCCTTCAACAAAGCCTGGATTGCCGTGATGGTCTTGAAATCCAAGGCCTCGATCTGACTTAACAAACCGGCCTGCTGCACGGCATCCAACGTGTCCCAGAACTTCAGGACATGCCCCTGCCCGTGTTTGTCCAAAATGCTTTTGGCTTCCGAATAATTCATCACAGCACCCTCTCCTCCGCCTATTGCCCACTTCCCGCACGACTCATCCGGCGCAGCAATTCCTGATCCGCCTGACTCAGGCCGATCGGATGCGCCAGCAAATTCCCCGCCAATTCAGATGACTTCTTCACGTCGCCTTTTTTCTCATACCACTGGGCCAGATGAAGCTGAACCACAGGGTTATCCGGGGACAGGGACAAGGCCTTCTGAATGGCCTCTCCGGCCTCTGGCAGCCTGCCGCGCTTGAGCAGAATCATTCCCAGCGTATCCCACACCGTGCCGACTTTTTCATTCGCCTTCAGCGCCGCCCGGACCAGGGCCTCGGCCTCGTCCAGTTCGCCCTTTTCCTGAAGCGTCCAGGCCAGGTCGTTCATCACCATGGGATCCTTTCGACGTTCCAGACTTTTCCGGAGGGAATTTTCGGCCCTGGCATATTCCTTCCGGTCCAACTGCATGGAGGCCAGAACCTGGTTTGCAAAGGCATGCCCCGGATCCTGCACCAACAGGTTCCGGATATGGCCTTCCGCCAGATCCCGACGTCCTTCCTGCACATCCAACCGCAGAAGCAATTCCAGCAGGATCAGCGTATTGGGACGCATCCCGAGCGCCTGTTCAATGTAAGTCCGGGCCTCCCCATACTGGGTCCGACCCAGGGCGATCTGACCCAGCACCACGGTCGTGATGAAATCCTGGTTTTTCGCCCGCTTCAATTTCCGCTCACAGTCCTCCAGCCCCTTGGCATCGTTCTGCTGCATCATCACCGCCGCCAGCATCGCCCAGGCGGGCGTCATCTCAGGCTTCAAATCCACCAGCTCCTGCAACACCACACGGGCTTTCCCCGACTCCCCGGCCGCCAGGTGCATCACGGCGTATTCCATGGCGATCCGGTCCTTCGGAACACCCGCCTTCTGGGCCCGGTCAAGCAATGCCGAAGCTTCGGCAAAGCGGTTCTTGCGTGCGTCAAGCCGCGCCAGCGACAGTAGGAGTGACGCATTCTTGGGATCCTTCTCAAGCAATTGGCGGAGAATATCCTCGCCCGCCTGCTGATCCTGGGCGAGATAGGCCATGGCCAGACCCTGGCTCAATTGATCCTTCCGGTCCGGTGCCAGCTCAATGGCCCGCTTGTATCCCGCCACCGCCATGCCCGGCTGCCCCGAAAACGCCCAGGTCATGCCGAGGTTGGCATACGCCTCGGGCATCCGGACATACCCGTAGACACGCGACAGCTGCCAGATTTGAAGCTTCTGCTTGAGCGTCTTGGTGAACTCCTTGAAGTCCTCCCTGATCTTCGCCGCATCCGGCGCGGCATACCCGCGCTCCACCATGGTCAACTGGTTCAGCATCGCGCTGATATTGTTCGGCTCCAATTCGCGGGCCTTGAGATACGCCTCATACGCCTGTTTCCGCCACCCGGCATCCTCCAGCACCACGCCCAGATTATTGGCCACCATACTCAGGTGCCGAATCACCGCGCCCGCTGTCGGGGAAAGCATGGGATCCGTTTTCTGAAGCCGGCTCAGATCCGCCATGAACGGGGCCGTCCAATACTCCTGATGCCGGGCCCACAGTGCCCCGGGCTCCACCTCGGAAAGGGCCCGCACCCCGGCAAACATCATCCGGTCGGGAATCGGCTGCATCCCGGCCGCCAGCCACAGATCAGGGAAACTCAGGAAAACAACCTTTTCAGAAAACCGGGGATCCGTCTCCACCCATTGCCGCATAAACGCAAGCCCATCCACCTCGGCCAGGGATTTCAACCGGACATCGTCAAACGACTTTGCCAGGCTCTTCATGTATAGAAGATTATTCCCTAACTGAAGGTTGAAAAAGCGAAGGGATGATCCGGTTTCATGGGCGGCAATTTTGAAATTGTTGTCCATGATCCCGTCCGTCACCAGCCACTCACGTCCTGCGGCGGCCTTCACCACGGAACGGGCATAGGCGTTCACCACGCCCGCCGGGCGCGCATCCGCCACCGGGAAATTCAAAACACCCGCCGCACCCGCAGCCACCAGCAACAGGCCCGCCGGAAACAGGCCGCCATATTCGCGCCACCAAAGTTTCCGAGTCTCATCCTCATCGGCGTTCTGAAACGACAGCCGGGAAATCAGCGACCAATAGGCCGCCAGGTACCCGAGAGTAAAGGCCAGTAGCGCATAGGGAGTCACCAACAGCCGCCAGGGTCCCAGGATGCGCCAGGGAGAAAAGGGAACGTTGAACAATACCGCCACCACCACGCTGGTCAGGATCAAATGCAGAATATAGAGACCCCAGTCCTTTTCCTCATTTAACCCGCGCCGCCCAACCACCAGAACGGCAAGCCAAGGGACAATGCCCACAATGATGACCAGAAGCCAGCCCACCTGGGGCAGACTTTTGGCAATGAGCTGGTATTGTCCTTTCAGGACAAAGAGAAGCGCCTGCCAGAAACCGCCTCCCTGACTCAACTGAAAAGTCTCGGATGCCTGCAAATGCCACGCGGCGGGCACATAGAACAGCATTCCGGCAAGAAGGCAACCCGCCAAAGGCAGTACCCGCCCCCATCGCAAATCGCCATTGATCCACAGGGCGTAAAGAAGCCCAATCAAAACCAGCGGGCCGAAAATGACCAGGGTGGCAAAATCAACCGCAACCGCCCCGTAGGAAAAGGCGAATACAAGACCCGCCCAGACCGGAGCCCGCCGGATAAAAGTCATCAGGAGCTTTGCCAGAATGAACAGGAGCAACAGGTCAAACGATGCCGGATGAAACCGGTTCGCCGCATACCAGAAGGGAATCGCCCCCATCAACGCCACACTCCCAACCACCCCCGCCAGGAGGGAGGCGCGATTTGCGGCACGGACATTCAAGTCGGTGACCGGGATCACCGCCCACACGGCGTCGACCAGGATCCGGAAGAACAGCCCGACCGCCCCTGCCGCGCATACCGCGCTCAGGACATTCAGGCGGGTGGAAACCGGGCCTATTGGCAAGCCGGCGACCAGGTGGGCCACCCAACTCCAGAGCAGATGCCCCGAGTAACCAAGCGGATTCAATCCCAGTTCATTCACCATTAAAGTGGCCGACTCGCCGGGATAGGCGCCGCGACTAAGGGTCATTGCGTATAGAACCAACGCCAGGAGGCCCAGCAAGGGACCCATGACGACATACAACCGACTGCGCTTCGTATTCATAAGCCCTATAGAGTGTCCGATTTGCGCCCAAGAGGCAAGAGTGAAGCGATTATTGCCACACAGGAGCACCGGACGCCACGGAGGTCGTCCCTCTATGATTGAAAACAGCCGTTCCCCGATGTTTTGGAGGGTCGCGCTTCGTCGCGACCGCATGGGTTGTGGCCATAATGAGAATGAGAAGCTGGAAGAAGTAAGGATTGCCTCTTCCTTTTCCGATCATTATGATGTCAATCGGTTAAGTGTTCATTATGGCAGGACTAATTATAGGGGAATTTTCAGCACTGGCTGCACTGATCGCGCTTTCCGCTTTTTTCTCAAGCGCGGAAACAGCCCTGTTTTCCCTCACCCCCATGCAGATTCACCGTCTCCGCCGCCACCACACCAAGGCCGCCAACCGGATTGAATCCCTTCTCGCCGCACCGGCCGACCTCCTGTCCAGCATCCTGATCGGAAACACCGTTGTCAACATGACCGCCGCCAGTCTCGGCTATGTGCTGGCGGAGCAACTGGTCCCGAATTACGGCGCGATGATCGCCATCCCCGCCATGACGCTGATTCTTATCATTGTGGGTGATCTGGCCCCCAAACGCCTGGCCGTGCGGCACCCCGACATCCTGGCACTGCGCTATCTTAAGCCGCTGAAGACTCTAATTTGGCTGTGCACACCACTCCATATCATCCTCGACAAGATCACCCACACCTTCCGGGATCACCTGATTCCCCACCGCCCCGCCCTGACTGACGACGAACTCCTGACCGCCGTGGATATCGGACACGAGGAAGGAGTCCTTAACAAGGAGGAACGGATGATGGTCGACGGCATCATCCGGCTTGAGAAACTCCAGGCCAAGGATGTCATGACCCCGCGCGTGGATCTGATCGGAATCGATCTGGAAGATCCCCCTGAAACCTGGAGCAACATCTGCCGAAAAGCACGCTTCCGGTTCCTCCCGGCTTTCACAGGGGATCTCGACCATGTAAAGGGGTTCGTGGATGTCGCCCGCTTCCTGATGGATCCTGGCAGCGATATCTCCACCTCTCTACACCCGCACTTCTATGTTCCCGATACGGCCCCCCTGGACACCCTTCTGACCATGTTCCAGCAGCAGGCACGCCGCTTGGCCATTGTTATTGACGAATACGGCGGAACCGCAGGACTCATTACACGCGGCGACATTCTGGATGAAATTGCGGAGTTTGCAGGAGAAAAACCCGATGGACAAAGCCCGAATATTGAACCCACAGGAGTCCGCCGCTGGCAAGTCAACGGCAGTACCTCCCTCGAGGAGGTCAATTACGAACTCGGACTCACCCTCGATGCCGAAGGGGCAGATCGCATTGCCGGCTGGGTGACAGCCCGTGCCCGCCGCTTCCCCAAAACCGGCGACATCTTCGAAGACCCCGGGTGTCTGGTCACCGTACTCCAGATGCGGAAACACCGCATCACCCGGGTTCAAATCGAAAAGCCCGATCCCCCGACGGAGTCCGAGGAGGAGATCAGGGTATGATTATCTCCGACATTATTCTCCTGCTCTTTTGCCTGACTGGTGCCGCCTTCTTTGAGGGAATGGAAACCGGCGTCATTTCCCTGAACCGGATGCGCCTGCGTCATCTCGCTGAACAGGGAGACAAAGCGGCGCGTATCCTTCAGAACTTTCTGGAGAATCCCGACCGACTTCTGGGAACCACGCTTATGGGGACCAACCTCTTCATCGTCATGGCCTCCGTCATCTCCGCCAACCGGGGCTCCCACCTGGGAGAATGGGGAGAAGCCGTTGCCGGCATGATCACCACCCTTCTGGCACTGGTGTTCTCCCAGTATCTTCCGAAAGCCTGGTTCCAAAGCCGCCCCCTTAAACGATGCCGCCCCTTCGCCATTCCTCTCCGCTGGAGCGCCCTCATGCTCCGCCCGTTCATTAATATCATTAACTGGCTGACGGCATGGATCATTCCACCCGGCGGAGAAAACGTCTCCTCTCGCCCGCTAGTTTCAACCAAGGATGAAATCAATGTACTCGCCCAGGAAAGCGAGGCGCACGGAACACTCTCCCCCCGGCAGCGAATCATGATACGGCGCGTTCTGGAATTGTCCGGTAAAAAAGCTCGTGACATCATGACCCCCCGCGAAAAAATGACGGTCCTAACCGCGCGTTCAACAGTCAATGACCTCATGGTGACAGTCCGCCTTTCCACCCACCCCCGCCTCCCAGTCTACGCCGCTGATGGACACACCTTCCAGGGCACGATCAATTTCTTCGACGTCATGGCTGGTTGTGAAGACAACAAGGAGTGCCCCATCGACCGATTCGTTCGCCCTCCTTTCTATATTAATGAGGACACGCCTCTCATGGAAACCTTCGCCAAGCTTCGCCTCTCCCATCAGGCCATGTGCCTCGTCGTTGATTCCAAGTCAAACGTTACCGGGCTGATCACAAACCAGAACGTGCTCCAGGAGATTGTGGGTAAAACATGAGCCAGCCCTCCGGAGGATTCCCCTGCCCCGCCTGTTCCCGCTTTATTGATCCAGTCCCGGATTGCCCCTATTGCGGCGCGGGAACCCCTCGTCGCCGCTTCCAGGTCACGCTCCGGTGGGTGGCGCTTCTATTCACGCTTGCCGGGTTTCTGGGCCTTCTCCTGTCATGAGCACCACCCCACATCTCGATAAGCCATTATTCAGCGCGGAGGAGATCCGGACCCGAGTTCACGTCCTCGCTGACGCCATTGCCCGTGACTACGGAGCCGATGAGATTCTGGCAGTCTCCATCCTCAAAGGCAGTTTCGTCTTCACCGCCGACCTGATCCGGGCACTGGCTGCCCATCAGGTGCATCCGCTGGTGGATTTCATGACCCTTTCAAGTTACGGATCCAGTTCCATGAGCAGCGGGAAGGTGCTCCTTCACCAGGAGCTTTCACTTCCCGTTAAAGGACATCGCGTGCTGTTGATTGACGACATCCTGGATACCGGGCTCACCCTTCAGACGGCCTGTCAACTGCTGATCCAAAAAGGAGCGAGGGAAGTCCGCACCTGTGTCCTTCTGGACAAACCATCGCGGCGGGTAGTCCCCATTACGGCGGACTACACCGGATTTCAGGTCGAGAATGTTTTTGTTGTCGGATACGGCCTGGACTACAACAACCGTTACCGGCACCTGCCGGGACTGGCCACCTTGAAATTCGAGGTTGCTCCGGGAGCGACATGATATGGGACTCTCCCTCGCCTGTACCCTGTGGTGTTTGCCGGCCTTCCTGATTCTCACCCGCGTCCCGCGCCCTCCCCGCACCGCCCTTTCGGGTCGGGATCAGTTCATTCAGGGAATGACCCCTGTTGCCGTCTCCGTCATGACCTTATCCCTCGCCAGCGCGCTCCTATGGGTTCTGTTTGTCCTTCGAGCGCCCCCCATGGATCCGGGCCTGCCTGTCTGGTTCATGGAAACCGGAATTTGGGTCATCCTAGCCATGATCGGAATCGGGCTTCTCCCTCATGTCTTTCCCTCCTGCGGGTTCATCCGGGCCATCCGACTGGAATCATCGACACGCCTGATGGCAGGACTTGCCTGGGCCTCATGTTGGCCAACCGCCTGGGAGTCGGCACAAAGTGGAAATCCAACCCTGTTTCTTCTGGGCGCCGTTTTGGGCGTGTTACCCGACACACTTGATCACTGGATCGCCCGGCATCTCCATCGAATCCACATCCATATTGTGCCCGACCCGTTTGCCCCTGACACACACCTGATTGCCGAGTCATTATCTTTGGCACTTGCCCGCTGCCGAGACCGACACAGCAGGATCCGGCTTCAATTATATCCAGGCCAGACCCAGACCGGCCAGTGGCGCCGCTACACACTTCGTTTTGACAACTTGGAAAGACTGTTAGTCGTCACGCACGATCACGTCACCACCATCGTCCCCCTTCCCTGCGCCATCACAACAGATCAATCCTTCACTCTGGCGACAGAACACAAACCCTTATGCCTTGAGTTGGACTGGATTCCGGACGGACGGATCAATCTCCGCGCGGATCCGAATCAGCAACAATGGAGCCACAGTCTGGTGACTGCCACGGGGTTCGGCGTAGTGGCAGGAATGGTATGGGGAGTTCCGGCAGGGTGTATTGCCGGCGGAGCCTACGCTCTTCATTGCATCGTCGACCAGCTCGGGTTTAACGGATCCGCCCTTTTGTTTCCCTTCACCCGGAAAAACAAAACCGGGATCCAATTTCTCATTCCTTCCCGGGAGAGTCGCTTTCAAGCCTGTATGATATGGCTGGCTCTTTTACTCACCTGCTGGAACGGGGCGCGAATCATCGTTCCTGACAGTGCCACGCCCTCGCTTATTTCCGTACTCCTCCTTGGCGGGGCCCTTCCCTGCGCGATACTGGCAGGGTTTTTCAAAAAGCAACACCGACCGCCGAATCCATGCTGAAAACGGGAGGCATTACGCGAGAGTTGACAGCAGTCCAGTTTTCGCTATGGTTTAGCGCGTTTTATCTCCCCAAACGCCAACATAGCTCAGCTGGTAGAGCAGCGCATTCGTAATGCGCAGGTCGTCGGTTCGATCCCGACTGTTGGCTCCACTCTTCGTGCTTAAAAAAGCCGCGTCATGTCACTCCGCTGGTGGCAGGACACCTTCTTTGACGAGTTGATCATCCATCTCGGGAGTCAACTCCAAGGGCAGGGGCGGCCCCTTTTCGCCTTTGGCACGGATCAGCTCCATCTGATAGTTCTTCAGGTGCTCTTCCAATGCCGCACCGGTGAGAAGGGGCTTGACGGGCTCAGGCGGCGGGGTGGCCATACCCCGGCGCATGACCCGGGCACCCGGCGCCAGGCCGACGGGTCGCGCGGCTACAGCCGACACAATGACCGGCGCGGCATTCATATCAAGCCAGGCTTCCTCTGCCCCTTTCCTCAGCAACGCCTTCTCGCCTTCGTAGTCGGCCGATACCAGCTCAACCCCGTCTTCCTGGTCGCCCTGGTACAGGAAATAGCTCTTCTTGGTCGCCTTGTCGACCAATCCCACCTGAATCCTGTTATCAAAATGGTTTTTGGTAATGGCGCACAACTTCAGGGTCTTGGTGAAACTGTCGGCCTCTTGCTGCTGGGCGGCAACCGCCTGCGCCGCCGCGGCGGCGGCTGCGGCGGCGGCCTCGTCGCCAAAGGGCATGCGGGCAAGGATGACCTGATAGCGATCAAAGGGAATTGTGGATTGAGAGGTTGCGGGGCGAGTCAGGCATAGGAGTCCATAGCCGATCAACGCCAACTTGAAATAATGACCCTTATTGTTCATGCAGGTTCTTATTATGGTTTCCCAATCTCTTGCCAGCAATAGAAAAGTAGGGACATGATTTCACTGGCGTCCCATAGGAGCCTGTCGAAAAATACCCCGGACGGCGGCCTCGCCGTCCGCTGGGAGTTTTGCAAGCGGCTCAAGATGATGCGAATTTCCTTACAGTCTTCAGCCTTCGGCCTTCTAACCTGCGTCCTATGGGACGCTACTGACATGATTTCACTTGTTCCCAATTTAGGAACACGATATAAACCCGCTTCCTAATTGATTGTTAAGTTTTCTGGAGAGTTAATCATGCCCTGTGACATCTGTAGCGCGTCCCCGTCGGAGTCGGTCATCACGCCGGCCGCCATGAGCGGAGCGGTCAAAAAGGGGTTCAACCCATTTTCTCTCGGTCTGGTTCCGCCCGCCCTTACCCGGCTGGCCACCCCCGACTACCCCGCCAAATGGGAACACCAGACGATTGACGGAATTCTGTCGCACTCAGACTGGACACTCTGCGAAGCATGCACGGAAGGACTGAATCGGTTCCTGAATATTCGCGGCAGGGATCATCTCGTCTGAATTTCCACCTTCAGCCACTCCAATAAGGCCGCTGGGTCGGGAGCAATTCCCTCGAGTTGGGCATCGTAGGCTTTTTTTCGCCAGACACCGATCTCAGGGCCTTCCTTGATCCCTAACGCCATGATGTCGCGGCCATTGATCCAAGGGGGCGGCAATACCGGCTCGCTCTCCATTTGTTTCCGGAATTCGCCCAGATAGTCATAATTCGTCAGATCACCATGACAGGACGCGCAATCCAGCCGGTGCAACTCCAACTCCATCGGAAAGGTGGGAGCCCCTACCAATCGCCGCAGGGTGGC
>CAJBSZ010000240.1 GCA_903958395.1 uncultured bacterium
ACCGTCATATTATTATTCATGGCTGATCTCCTTTCTGCACCTTTGAGTGCGTTTATATTTGCTCGTGAGTTTATCACAGCTGAAGGAGATCAGCCTTCTCATCCTAACTTCTGTTCAAATTCTTTTTCTTTCCTTGCAGGCACTATGAGTGGTGCCCCTTGCGCTACAACGAGTTAACATTTCCATGAATACGCCCTGGCGACCTCTTTACTGAGCCCCGAAAGAAATGACCGCCTCGGCGACGCGTTCCGCCAACCTCTTGGCTTCTGCGGGCATAAATTGCGTGGTGTTCCCCGAAAAGTAGCCTATGGGCAGCTCCGTGTGATCCTCATAAACGAAAGGAAGCATGTAAACATCCTTGCCTTCGAAAAGCTCCGCGGCGACCTGATTCAGCTCACGGGCTTTAGGGGCACGCTGCAAATCCGCCCTGAAGGCAGACGGAATCGGCACCCAGTAGATTTTCTGGGAGTGTTCCGACAAGACCTTCCAAACCTCTTCAAGATTGCGCCGAAACTCCTGGACACTGAGTGGCGCATCCAGATCGGACTCACCCAGCGAGAAGACGACACGGGCATATTTTTTATCGCCGATTTTTTTGCGCAGTTCGTCAGCGGCCCGAGCGCTTTGAGTCAGTACCACCGGCTTATCCATCTGTACGACCGCCACCAGAGCTTGCGCAAGCGGCTTGGAAAGTCCCAGCGTCAGCGGGTCGCCGAAGAATCCGAGAAGCGGCAACGCCTCGGGTTCCGCCGCCACCCCGATCCGGGTAGCTTTCAAATAATCCGGCATTGGATTCGGCACCCCGTAGAACTGACGACGAACCGGATCGATCTGCGTGTCGTAGACTGCGAAACGGGCCAGCTGATCTTTCCGGGATTTGGAGTCGTATACCGCTTCCGCCGGAGCGGGAACCGCCCCGGCAAACGAGACTCCCAGATTCGTCAGCATGGTTTGCATCACCCGCTTCACCTTAGCGCCGCCCGCCTGTACGTCGAGCTGAGAAATCAGCACCCGTCCGCCGCGCGCGGTCAGCTCCAGCACAACCGGGTCGCGGTTGACAAACCAGCTATTCTGCCGGAGGTCGCGCACCCCGTTGAGGTTCTCGCCATACAGATGGGCGGGCGTCTCTGAACCGATATGCCAATTGCTCATCAAAATCTGAACATCCACAGAAGCAGAAACCGGGTTCATCCCTTCGACTTCGACCCCTTGACGGAACATAGGCGTCCCCTTCCAGTTCAGATCCAGGTTGGCCACACCCGCCAGCAGCGGATTGAAGTTCGGCTCGAAGGGGAACGGGACCAGAATGCCGTCATAATAATCCACCCAGGCATGCGGCGAACCGATACGAGCCCACGAAACCGGAGCTTTAATACAACTGAACCGCTGGCCGAAATAGGGCTCCGTCAAGCGCAGCGGCTTGCCGCAGATTTCACGAACAAGTCCGATGGTTGCCGGAGTGACTTCCGAGAACCAAACCGTTCCGCCTTTTTCGAGATGGGCGATCAGGTCGTTTTTGGCCGCCGCAAGCGCCGGCGCGTTCTGCGCGTCCACCGCCGCCACCGTTGAAGCTGAGAGATCGGACCGCACCTCCGCACCCAGCGTCTTCAGCCAATCCGCAAACCGGCCCTCACCGGGAACAAACAGGCCGGTCACCGTTTCAGCGGGTTGATATTGGTTGAGATAATTGACCATCCGGTTGATCAGGAATCCGGCCGCCGGCTCCTGCAGACTGCTCATATTCAATGCGCTTTCAAGAACAACACCGCGTCCAATAAACATTTCCTGCATCGCGGAACCCGAACCGTCTTTGCTGCCGAACAGAATCCGCCGGACATTGCGCCCTTCCAAAAGCGGAAAAGAGCGGGATGAGCTTCCTCCACGCCAGAATGAAAAATCCTCCTGCCCCAGTCCATCAAGCAGCTTGTGCTGCACGCAGCCGGGCTGAATCGTCACACTCGGCCCCCACCCACCCTTCAGTGCAATCCCATTGTTGAAACTTAGCTGTTTGTCGGCCCCCTGCCCAGCGATCGGCTGCACCAGTACACGCGCACCTTCCGAGACCTGTTTTTCCCAGGACGGATCAAAGGATTCGGCAATCATGATACGAGCTTGGGCAAGCGGGACCCCCGCCCCGCCAAAAAGCGATTGCAGGGACCCGCCGATCACCGCAATTTTATGGGACGTCAGATCCACCGCCTGGAAGGCGGGGAAGATTTTGGCCTCGGTACTTTTCCGGTATCCGGTCTTGCCGTTACTTGAAAACTGGCGCACGAGCCGCACCGGCGTAATCGTATCAGCGGTCGGCAGATTCCACTCCGATTTGAACTCGGGCCTATACTCACCCGCCGCCAGCGAGATCGTGCGCTCAACGGAGCTCAACACCTTGCCGTCCGGTGTTTCCACCCGGAATTCAACCCGGTCCGCCGGGCGATGATCTTCATAGAACAGCCGGCCGCTTCGCTCAACCTTCTGACCGGAAAAGAACGTGCGCTCCTTCGCATCATCCGGAAAGCGAACCCGCGCCAGAAATTCATTAAAACAATAGAGACCAGGGTTCGGTTGAAACTCGGGCAATGTCGGATCCCAGATGTTATGGGTTACTGAACACGGGTTGATGAAGAGGGGCTTCATTCCCGGATCTCCCTCAATCCAGTCGTATTTTGGATAGAAGCGCTGGAAGTTGTTAAACGGCTGGAACCGGTACATCACATAGCTGAACTCCCATGGAACATAGGCGTTCACCCGATAGAATTCTCCATTGATCTCTTTGCCGTCGGCAAACACTTCAATATCCCTTCGAAGGTGTTCCCAACCGTCACGCCAGATACCGGTCGCAACATCCTGTGAGCTGATCTCAAACCCGGCCGGACCGGTTTTCAAAGGACGGTCATGTTGCCAGACACTGCCAATCTCGTCCCAAACCATCGGCTTGTCCGGGCCGTATTTTTCCCAGTCACTCCACACATTGGGAGCATCGTAGTGCTTTGAAAGCACATCGCCATGCAGGCTAAAACCACTGAAATCGCTATTGTATGCGGGACGCGTTGGGTCGAGTTCACGACAGAGCTCAATCAATTGAACCGGCTCCTCAAATTTCCGCCAGTGCAGCTCGTTGGCCACCGACCACATCAGAACCGACGGGCGGTTACGCAGGCGCTTAACCATGCGCTCGGTATGCGCCAGCTGCAGCTCTTTGGGCGGCAGACGGAAATGGTGTGCCGCTTCGGAAAGAAACAGAAACCCCATCTCATCCGCCGCGTCATACAGCGCCTCATCGCGGGGATAATCATGTAATCGCATCAGGTCAAGGCCCTGAGCCTTCAGTTGGCGGATCCACGATTCGGCATATTCCTTACTGTGCTGCAGGTCGCCGCTTTCATGTCCTCCATGCCCGCGCAGAAAAAGCTCCCGCCCATTCAGATAGAGGTGTTGCTTTTTCCAGGTGATTTCCCGGAATCCGAAGCGCAGGCGGTGGCGATCCAGCACCGTTTTGTTTCCACTCACCACCTCGGTTTCAAGGTGATGCAGGTACGGGTCGTCAATCGACCACAGATGCGGATGCTTCCAGACGTTGGACGTTTTCAGCGTTTTCTCTTCGCCGGGCGCCAGCGTCACCTGCTCTTGATCCGCCCATTGCTGAACCACCCGGCCCTCCGCATCCAGCACCTTAAAGCGCAGACTGACGGTTTGCGGGGCGGCGCTGTCGTTGCGCACCGGCACATCACAGGCCAGTGTGCTCCTGGAAACCGACGTTCGAATGAAAATATCGGGCGTCACACGAACTTCCGGCACAAATTTCAGGAACACGTCCTGATAAATTCCGCGCCGCTTCTCGTTATAATCCTCAAACAACCCGCAGGTCTTATTGGTAGCGATATGAACCTGCAGGTTGTTTTCACCGGCGCGGACCCAATCGGTGATATCAAAGGCAAACGGAATATAGGAATCACTCCAGGAGCCGGCCTCCTGACCATTCACCCCCACGCGCACCACATGACGAACTCCGCCGAAATGGATCAACACCCGCTGCCCCGCCGGCGCTTTCGGAAGGTCAAAGGTTCGATGGTAAACTGCAGCCTTGTTGTACCAATCCTTCGGATACCCCCAGACATCCCAGTGATCCTTGCCCCACAGCTGGTCCTGCCCGGCATAAGAGCCCGGCACCCGAACGTCGGTCGGTTTATCGAAACCCTCCACCTTCAACTGCCAGGTTCCATTCAAGCAAACCTCTGTGCGCAACGGCATCCCCGCGTTTGCCTCAGCCTGCGCCACGCAGGCGGCCAGCAGACAAATATTCATCAATTGTTTATTCATCAATGGTTCCCTATCTAAATAGCCTCCAAATAACTGCCGAGATGCTAAGGCACGCGCGAATTTTCTGGCTCAATCTCCAATCGTGACGCTGCCGGTGACTGCCTGCCCTTTTTTCAAGGGGCGATCGGAGCGTTTTTTAAAGCTGTTTAGAAAGCGCTCGGCGCCTCCGTGGGAAAAGTTCGCGGCGAGGAGGTGGATACCCGTCGCGGACTTCCAGCAGCGGATGTGGGTTTTGCCGTCGCCTTCGATCGAGAAGATCGATCCGTTACCGTCCGATAGGCTGGCCTGCCGCACGGAATGCTTCGTGGAGCAGAAGTCGTTATTGCCCGCCGGAAGGTTGTCCAACCTCCACGGGTGCCGAGGTTCTGTGCGCGGGCCGACGGATGTGGCCTCGAAGCCCTCCGATGCCTTCACCGAACCTTTGAGGCGGGCGATGTGGTCCTCAGGATAGAAATCCCATTTTCCAATGCGCTCCCACGCGAGGATCTCGTGCGTGGCTGGTAGGGTGAAGACCAATCCGATCTGCCTCGGATTGATGTCCTGGAGCATGGTGAAGTCATAGTCGATGTGCAGTTTTCCGTTCGAGAAACGGTAACGGAATGTACCTTCGGCCTCAGTGTATTGGCCTTTGACGGTTACGACAAGGCCGTCCAGTTCGGAGGTCGCGGTGACAGACGCACACTTCCAGTCCTGACAGACAGGCGTGAAGGAATCCCAGACTTTTGTTTTTCCTTCCATCTGGGCTCCGCCGGTGGCATTCAGTTTCAAAACCATGAGCTGCGGTCCGCAGGCTGGCTTGGAGGCGGTTGACTCAAGGAGCCCCGTGCGTCGATTGATTTGCCATTCACGGTCGCCGGATTTGATGGTGTAAGCATCGGGCGTCTCCACCAGCTTGACGGGCGTATTCTGGATGGCGGGCTTCTCGGGCTTGGGATCGCCTGAGAGTTGAAGTCGAAACTCGTCGGCGATAAAGCCGCGAGGGTCTTCAAACTTCAGACCCAATTCCGGCGGGTTGGCGGGAATGGTTCCGACATCCAGAGTGAGGGTTCCATTCTTTCCGGCCGGAATGTCCGCTGTGGCGCTTCCGGTCCGCTCCCCAAGCTGCCAGGTGATGCCCACCTCTTTGAGATTCGTGAAGAGATAGCGGTTTTCCACCTCCAGCGTGATGGTCGATTTGTCGATCTTGGGATTGCCAGCATTCAGGATTCTCACCGGGGAAAATGTTTTTTTCATATTCCAGAACTCCGGTTTTTTGCGACGCCATCCATCGAGGACTCCCCAGGTTCCGTAGCCTACTGTCTGGTCGTCCTTGAGGTAAAAGGTGTCGTCGATTCCCGCCCAGATCGAGAATCCGAGGCTTCCCTTGGTTTTCCAGATGCCATTCCACAGCTCCCAAAGATACTCGCCCCAGAGATCGCGGAGGGAGGGGTCTGTGGCGAGTTCGAGGCGGTTGTATGCGTTTAAGTGGACATCCTCGCCGAGGTAGAGCGGTTGCGGCAGTCCCTTCTCCACAATCTTCAGGCTGCGCAGTCCCCAGTAATGCCCGTTTTGAAGCTGAATGAACTTCGGGTCGCCGATGCTGCCGTTGTCGTTGAAGACCAGAGGACGCGTGGGATCCAAGCGGCGAAGCAGAGTGGAGGACTCGACAAAGTGTCGCCCCCACTTGGATTCGTTGGCGACCGACCAAATCAGGATCGATGGGTGGTTGCGGAATGCCACCGCCATCTCGGCGGTCTGCTGGCTGACGAGGTCGGAGTGTCCATTTCCAGGAGCCCAGCAAAAGGGCGCCTCGCACTCGATGAACATGCCCAACTCGTCGGCCGCATCCAGTAAAGCCTGGTCCGGCGGATAGTGGGATGTGCGCACAAGGTTCACATTTCCCTCCCGGAACAACTCGATGTCTTTGCGATGCCATCCGTCCGGCACCGAGCGACCGGTGAGGGGGTGGACCTCATGGCGGTTGACTCCGCGAAGTTTCACCGGAGTGCCATTCACGAAAAGCTCGTTGACGCGGACCTCGATCTTCCGGAATCCGACGCGCTGCGTGATCTTTTGCAACATCCTGCCGCCGGCGGCGAGTTGGATGTCCAAACGATAGAGGTTTGGGTTTTCAGAATCCCACTTCCGAGGGGTGGTGATGGGTATGGTCACTGATGTCTTGGGTCCGCTGATTGGGATACTTGCCGGATCAATGGCAATGCGGGCTCCGGAGGGATCCGCGAGGGAAAGTTCGGCGGTCAGATTCTTGGGGAAATCCGGCGAGGCGCCCGCCACTTCAAATTCCACCTTCAGCGTGGTATTTTTTTAATCCGCGTCAAAATCAGTCTGGATCTGAAGGGAGGCGAGGTTCACCTCGGGGAGCGCAAGGAGTTCGATCGAACGGGTAATGCCTCCCAGGGAATGGCAGGCGTATTTGGATGCGCTGGCCAGTTTGTCCGCGACGGTGTCACTGAGGACGGAAAGGGCGATGGTATTGGAGGCGCCAATGTTGACTGCATCGGTGATATCGAACTCGAAGGGAGTGAATCCCCCGGCGTGCTTTCCGATGGACCGGCCATTCACCCAGACCACGCAATCGCTGTTCACGGCGTTGCATCGCAGTTTGAAGCGCTTTCCCTTCCAGTCTTTGGGAATGTCAAAAGATCGCCAGTAACCCGCCGAGGCATTCTGCGGAACATCGAATCCCTGCATGGCCCATTCGCCGGGCACTTTGATCGAGTGCCATGTGGGAGGCGCAGCGATTTGGTTCTGAAACCCGTTCTCCGGTGAGGGGCTGAAACTCCAATTTCCTGACAAGGGCAGGATGGGATTCAAGCATCCATCGACCAGCAAAGGCCTGGGGGAAAGGCGAGGCACAGGAATCTCCGGCACGGGGAGAATCGAAAGAGGCGTTGGTTTGGAGGATTGGATAAACACATCGACCACCGAGGCGTTGGGGCCCTCGACTTTTTCAATCGTCAATACCAACTCACCGTCTTCGATGGCTGCGGACGGAATGTTGAACGACCGCTCGAATGTCGTGCCTTTAGGGAGTGACAAGGCGGGTTCCAAAACCTCCTCGTCGGCCTTGATCTTCACGACCCGGTCCGCATCCGAATCAAAGTTGATTTGCACAGCATAGGCAGCATCCGGGATAAACCCCGAGTAGCCGAAGGCTATGGGATCGCCGAGTGTGAAGAGATGTTTGCCATTCTGGTGGGAGGCGGGATTTTCGTGGGGCGAGCCGAGCAGTAAGTGGGACTGCCCGAGTTCCGGTCTGGTGCGGTCACTCGCCACCGTGTGTGGGGTTGGCGTGTCTGCCTGCAACGAGTTCATGGCGACCACCCCTGCCAGCATCAGCTCCGCGTTCACCGTCTTCACTTCGCCGTTCACGCGCACCTTGGCCGCCTGGGCTTTCTTCGCCGCGATCCGGTAGTTAGTGACATTGCCGTCTTTCCATTCGATATCCACGGTGAAGCCGCCGCGGGCGCGCAGGCCGGTGACTTTTCCCTCCGGCCAGGCTTTGGGCAGGGCGGGCAGGAGTTCGATCTCACCGGCGTGCGATTGCAGAAGCATCTCCGCGATGCCGGCGCAGCCACCGAAATTGCCGTCGATCTGGAACGGCGGATGGGCACAGAACAGATTTGCCGAGGAGCCTCCCCCGCCTCTCATGTTTACTCCGGTCGCCACCGCCGGGCGCAGAAGCATCTTGAGCAACTTGTAGGCGCGCTCGCCGTCGCCAAGGCGCGCCCAGAAGTTGATTTTCCACGCCAGTGACCAGCCGGTGCCTTCATCGCCGCGGGCCTCGAGGAATTTCCTGCAGGCCTCCGCCAGCTCCGGCGTGCCGCGCAGAGTGATTTCATAATAGGGATGCAGCCCATACATCGGAGAACAGTGCCGGTGGTGCGGCTCGGGTTCGGCATACGGCTCAAGCCATTCCTGCAAGCGGCCATCCGGGCCGATTTGATTCGGCGCAAGGCGGGCACGCTTTTCTTTCATCTCGGCCTGAAACTCGGCATCGACCCCGAGGATTTCAGCGGCCTGAGCGGTGTTCCCGAACAACTCGCGCAGTTGCTGCATATCGATGGTCGGGCCCATGCACACATGGGCTTTGATTCCATTCGCGAGCTTGAATGCGTTTTCAGGCGAGTTCGAGGGACCAGTCACCAGCCATTTGCTCTTCGGGTCCTCCCAGATGTTGTCGAGGTAGAACTCCGCACTCCCCTTCATGATCGGATACGCCCACTTCAAATGCTCACTGTCGAGGGTGAACGCGTATTGATCCCACAGATGCGCGCACAGCCACGCCGATCCGCTGGAGGCTCCCCATTGGGCGCTTTCCCCCGGAGCGGTGAAGCCCCATGGATTAGCGATGACATGCGCCACCCAACCGCGCGCGATGTAATACTCCTTGGCCGTCTTGCTCCCTGGCTCGACCAGTGAGGCGATGAGCTTGTTCAGCGGCTCCTGTAATTCCGGCAGATTGCAAACCAAGGCGGGCCAGTAGTTCATCTGCACATTGATGTTCAGGTGCCAGTCGCCGTTCCATGGCGTCTGGATTTCCTCGGCCCAGATGCCCTGCAAATTTGCCGGCAAGCCGCCGGGGCGGGAGGAAGAGATCAAGAGATACCGGCCGAAGTTAAAATAGAGCGCCGCCAGGGCGGGGTCCGGGTCCCCCTTGGCAAAGCCCGCCAGGCGCGCATCGGTCGGCAAGGCGCTGTTCGCGGTTGCTGGCAGGCGAAGCTCGACCCGGTCGAACCATTTCTGGTGGTCCGCCCTCTGCACGGCCCGCAAATCCTCGAAGGATTTGGCTGCCGCCTTGTCGAGATCCGCCGTCGTCGCCGCGAGCGGGTCGCTCAACTGCCTGCCAGCAAACCCTCGGTAGTCGGTGGCGGCGGCGAAAAGCAGGACCACCTCCTCCGCATCGGTGACCACGAGGTTGTTGCCCTCCGCCTTTACCGATCCCCCGCGCGCAGCCACGCGCAAACGCCCGGCATAGGTGATGCCCTTTCCGCCGCGCCCGTCGTTCAGCGTGCCAGTCATCAGCAGTTCATTGTCGTTCACCGCCGTCGTCTGGAAACGCTCGGGGCGGTCCAGCGATAGGGTCACGGAAACCGGGCCGCTGAGGCGCGAGACAAAAACCTCGTCGGGTGCGGAAATAAAATGCTCGCGGGTGAAAGCGCGGCCGTTTTTTTGATAGGAAACGACCCCATCACCCGAGCGCAAATCGAGGGTTCGCGTGTAGTTCGCGACGGACGGCGCCGGGGCATTCGTGCCGACAGCGCCTGCCGGAGTCGGGTTCTGGAATTTGAGCCGCAGATTGCCGAGCACTTGGTAGCAACCAAACGTCGCATTTGCAGCTTTGCCTTTCCCCGATCCGGGGCCTTTGCAGGTGAAGGTCTGGTTGACCAACGCCTCGGCCTCGCGGTTTTTGCCCTCAGCGAGCAGGCGGCGGATCTCCGGCAACGCGGCGTGGGCTCCCTCCCGGTTGTCGTCACCCGGCGAACCCGACCAGACCGAACTTTCGTTGAGCACGATCCGCTCTTCGTCCACCCCGCCGAAGACCATCGCGCCGATGCGCCCGTTGCCGAGCGGCAGCGACTCGTGAAAGCTCGCAGCCGGTTTGTCAAACCAGAGCGTCGTTGTTGGATCGGCGGCACGCAGCGCAGCCAGCGGCATCAGCAGCAAAGCGGCTAGGGTGAAGAATGCGAGTTTGTTCATGCTTGTGTTCCTTAACTTTGCTGTTGTTGACGAATTTCAAGCTTCAAGAGGTGACCCCATCGACTATTTTCCCTGGTCCGTGACCTTCCGGGTGTTAAGACAGATATCAAACTCGTTGATCTGCGGGCAGGTGGCGGTTTCGCCCTCGGCCACGGCAGCGCCGGGCTGAACTTTGGTGACCAGCAACCGCACCCTCGACGAAGTAACGGGCGGAAATGTGTCGATCTTGACCTTGTTCCCCATGGAGCCACCGGTATAGGCATCGAGCCATTCCGTCCCGTTGTGATACTGGATTTTATAGCCCGTAATCCGGTCGGAGTTGCTTTGGCGGATGACGGTCTTGTTGAAAGTCCGGCTGGTTCCGAGGTTGATTTCAAGCCACTCGTTGGCTTCTTTGCCGGCGGCCGCGCTCCAGTAGGTGTTGTAGTTCAGGTCATTCGCATTCGACGCGGGTTTCCCGTCCATCGCGCTGGAGGCGCTGGCTTTGCAACCTTCGGCGAAATTGGGGCCGTTGTCCCATACATCGCGCAGCCTGTTCAATTCCTCGCGGTTGATTTCAATGATGTGTGCGTTCCGGACGCGCTTCGGCAGCGAAAATTGGTCGTCGGGCAGTTGTGACCACTCCGAGGTGTTGCCAGCGAGGTTGGTGGTGGTGCTGCACTTGAAGATACCACCTTCCATGAACATGTCGTAGTAGAGATACCAACGATCGACATTGATGGCCTTGCAGATGACCGGTCCCTCGGACAAATGCGGGGAGATGTAGTCATCTGTGATGGTGGTGAAGCTTCCCGGCGTGAGGCTCTTGGAGCGGGCGACCTTGATGGCCTTGTAGGGCGTGTCTGCGGAGTTTTTGCCACGCTCATCTTTGAAGATCAGGTAATAGTATTCACCCTGTTGAAAGATGTTGTTTTCCAAAACCTGATAACCGGGACTAAAAAACCGCACCTCGGGAGAGAAGGTGTTGAAATCCGTCGTGGTGTTGAACCAGAGGGAATCGCTACGGGCGGGGCACCAAAGCACGCTGTATTTTCCCGTCGTCGGATCGTAAATCGCCTCGGGGCCCCATGCCGGAACGGCCGGATTGCTGCTCAAGGCGCGAATCCGCTGGTTGGACCAGTTGACGAGGTCCGGTGAGTCCCAGAATCCACAAGTAGGCTTCTGCCCCACCGACCACGCAGAATCGGTATACATCAGGACAAAGGTTCCATCCTGTTTTCGCAGGATTGCGGGGTCGCGGATGGCCTTGGTGGACATGCTCGAGGTGACCACCGGCTTGTCGTTGTTCAACGCCGTCCACTTCAGTCCGTCGAGACTCCAGCAAAGATGCATGCGGTTTTCCTCGACGGAATCGCCGACGAAATAGGCCATCAGAAAAGCCTCAGTCGGCCCCTTCGCGTGTCCGGGGGCAGTGATTTTAGGATGTGGGGAGGGCTTTACCCGGATGAGTGCGCCACTGCCGGATTTGATCGCTAAATGAATCAAGCCGGACTCGGGAATTGGCGCGTCGCGGGTGATAT
>CAJBSZ010000241.1 GCA_903958395.1 uncultured bacterium
CGCGTCATCTGGGGAATGCCCAGGAAATGCCAGGAGTCGCCCCTAAGTTCCAATGGCTGGCCGTTGAGCAGTTGCCGGTTCCCGTCAAAGGTCAATTGACGCCAGCCGAACCGTTCATAGCGCCGATCCACGCCCAGTCCATTCTGCGCCGTTTCCAGAACCAACCCGTAGAGATTCGGGGACTCCGGCGTCCAGAACTTCAACCGATCCCCCACCTTCTGCCTGAGGGTCACCGTGACCTCCTGGCCAGCAGGCACCTGCACGTTCACCTCGGGAATCTCCAGGACAGCCGCATCGAGTGTCCACTTAGGCACCGGCGCGTTCAGCACATCATTCACGGCCAGTGCGCGCCAGGGCTGGACCTTGCCACCCACACTTACAGTTCCGGCCGCGGCACTATCGTTGCGCACCGTCACGTCGAGTTCCAGGCAATCCTGGTTGACAAGTGGTTTCACGAACACATCCGTAACCCGTACCGGCGGCACAGCCAGGAGAGACACATCCTGCCAGATTCCTGCGATGTGCGTGCCCCAGAATGAACCGTAGGGATACGGCCGAGTCCCCATCGGACTCTGTTCGTCAAATAGATTTGCTTTCCGCACACCCACTAGCAACTCGTTGTCGCCATCCCAACTAACCGCCTCGGTCACATCCAGATCGAACGGCAGGAAAATGTCGAAGTGCTCCCCCACCTTCCGGCCATTGACCAGCACCTGGGCATCGCCGGCTACAGCCTCGAAGTGCAGGATCAACCGTTTCCCCTTCCATCCTTCCGGAACGTGAAAGCTACGGCGCAACCACCCCATTTGAACCTTTTCCCATGCCTCGGGGTAACTCGGGAAGCACCGGTAGTCGCCACCCTTCCCCGCGTTCGCACTATTGGCATTCCAAGGCGAGGGGATGCGGATGGGGGTCTTTTCCCATTGCTCAGCCGTGGGCGACGGTAATTCCGGCGGGCGGCCCGTCTTGGGCTTGAAGTCTGCGGGTACCGGCACTGGCTGGAACTGCCACTGGCCATTCAGACACAGTTCCTGGCGATACGGTTTTTCCGGAGCCTTGACCACGCCCTCCTGAGGCGCAAACTCTTGCGGAAACTGAACGGCGGCCTCGGCCGTAATGAACTGGGAAAACACCAAAAAATAAAGACACGTGGACAACACTGCTTGCTTGTTGGTCATACCCTATCCTTCCCTGCTGACTGAATACAATAGACCATAACTGGTATTGTATTGCAAACAATAAACTTCAAGAAGTGGGCGATCCCAGGACATTCGGACTCCACATTCAGGGTCAGGCATCAAGTGGGTAGTGCGACCGGACGGCCTCGTCCGCCGTGTTCACATGGAAGGTGCCAACCTCGGGGGTAAAGTGACATACGCCCAAGAACCCGGCGATCAAAATCATAATTGACACTTAGAATGCCATTTGGCATTATTAATGGCATGAAAACTGAACTGAGCATTGATAAAGCGGGGCGGGTGGTTCTTCCGCAAGCGGTTCGAAGGCAATTTCATCTGGTTGCAGGGGATCGTCTTGATCTTCAAATCTTGCCCGATGGCATATTCCTCCATGCCCAAAATCAAAAGGCTTACCTCATCGAAGAAGGCGGCTTACTCGTCCATGAAGGCGAACCGACGGGTGACCTGACCCAGGCTGTTTCCCTGAGTCGATCCGGTCGTGATGCAGACGTTCTGGGACTGCGACGATGACAGCATTCTGCGACACTTCCGTGTTGGTTGCCGCCTGCATTCGCAAACATCCCCATTATGAGCGGGCGCACCCGCTTCTGGAATCCATCGCCAGCGGCAAGGAGGTCGGGTATATTTCCGTCCATAGTTTGGCGGAGACGTTTTCCGCGCTGTCTTCAGCGCCAATCACACCGCGAATCCTGCCTTCCGAAGCGAGAGATATCATCGCCACCAATATTAAGCGGCATTTCCAACTCGTGGCGGTCACTCCGGAAATGTATGAGCGGGCAATGGAAATCTGCGTCAACCGCGGGCTGGGAGGCGGCAAGGTATACGACGCCTTGTTGCTTGAATGCGCACGCCAATCCCAGGCCGATCGCATCTACACCTTCAATCTCCATGATTTCCGCCGCCTCGCTCCGGATCTCGTCAACCGTCTATCCGAACCTTGACGCTGATCAATCGCGGATGCTGGAGACATTCCACCGGTTCAAGCAGGAGATTACCGGCGGAGGACCGCCGGCTCCAGGAAATGCGCCGTCCTACCATTCATCCGTCCGGAAGGGCACAGCAGTCGCATCTTACCGCCAACGAAATCGGGAGGAATCGGCTTACAGTTCCCAAGCTTGGATATGGGTGATACCCCGGACATTGCCAAGGCTGATCTCGTCCATGGAGATCACGGTTTTCGGATAATTGTCGCCGGTTCGCTCAAGGTTACCGAATTCCCGTTCGGCAACCCGGTCGTTGCCTAGCAGGTAGCAGACCTGCGCATATTTAACCTCATCGCCCTTTTGCAGGACAAAATCAATTTCGCCCTGTCCGACGCGGCCGGTATGGATACGATACCCTTCGCGACGGTAATGAAGGTAAACGATGTTTTCCAGCATACGCCCCGCCGAGGGATTGGCTCCGGACATGAGCTGTGACTTGAATGCCAGATCGTTCAGGTAGTATTTCCGTTCGCCGGCCAGGAGCCGCCGCCCCTTGATGTCGTAACGCTGCACCTCGTGAATAAAATACGCCTCGCACAGGTAGCCGAGATAGGCGCCCAGTGTCTCGACATTGGTCTTGACCCCTTCCGCTGCCAGCGTTCCGGCCATCTTGTTGACGGAGATCATGGCACCCTGCGAGTCGGTTACAAAGTCGATCAGCCGGTTGAGCAGGGCCGAATCGCGGACCTGGTGGCGCTGGACAATGTCCCGCAGAACAATGGAATCGCGAAGACTGGCCAAGTAGTTGCGCCGGATTTCTTCCCCCTCAAGGCGATAGAGCTCTGGAAGCCCGCCCAGGCGGAGATAGGCGGCAAAACTGACCGCGCTCCGCGCTTCACGGAAGAAGGCCAGATACTCCGCATAACTGAACGGATATACATCCAGCGTCACATACCGACCGCTCAGGTAGGTGGAAAGCTCGGTCGAGAGCAGATGCGCATTCGAGCCGGTGACAAAGACCTCGTAGGGCGTCTTGTAATCCTGCGAGAGCGAGTTGACGGCTTTTTCCCAGCCCTCAATCTCCTGCACCTCATCGAGAAACACATATACTTTCCCGGTCGGCCTGAGCCGTTTGCGATACTCGCTGAGCACCTCCATCAGCATCTGGCTATCTCGGATGAACCGCAACGCCTGGATATCCATGTTGACATAGAAGATATTTTGCGAGGGGACGTTCTGCGCCTCGATCAAATGCCGCATCAGCATCCGGAGCACGTAACTCTTGCCTGTCCGGCGCTGCCCCAGAACGATCTTGACCAGTGAATTACCAAGAAATGGCGATAAACGGTCAATATAAGCCTGGCGGGGAAATCCCACCTCGATCTTTTCACCCTTCCAGAAATTATAATCGGCCAACTTCTCAAGCATAAAAACTCCATGTTACGTCTGAATAAATCGTGATTCAGAGCGAAACTTTCGGTTATGTTTGCATTTCTTTCGACATGAGTCAAGTTCCTGTTTGCCACAATCCCAAGGAGGGCTAACTTCAGACTCTCAGGCGCCTTTCTGGGGCCGGCGGTCTCCGCCGGTACCGGCCGGGGGACGGCCGGCTCCAGCACCTTCATGGGCCGACGACACCCCCTCCACAAGCGCTGTTTTATCGATCTGAAACGTTTCAGATGACGAAATCGACACCGAACCGGCATGCACCACAACCCCACCCAAGCTCCCGCAAGACGCAGGAAGCAAAGGTACGCTATGTGGTTCAATTTGGACTAAACTCGGGAATCGCTCGAATCATGAACTCACTGAACAATGGCACGGTGAAGTCCATATCCCCGTGGGCAGGACTGTAAATCATCCCTTTCTTGATGAGCTTTGCACGAACCGGGCCCAGACTGGTGACCTTGACGCCAAGTTTGTCGGCAATGTCACCCGTCCGGTGCGCACCTGCTCCCAAGTCTGCCATGGCACGCAGGAAGTTCTTCTCACTGGGCGTCAGCCTGTCAAAGCGAACTCTGAAGAAATTCTGGTCCAGGCGGGGAATGACCATTGCCGTGGCCTTCCGGACAACTTGCAGGGTAATGGGACTGCTTTCTGCCAAGTTCCACGCCTGGTATCCCCACTCCTGGAGGAAATACGGATACCCCTTGGTCAGACGAAATATCTCCTTCAACGCCGCATCGTCAAAATCAACCCCCGCAACCTGGGCCGGATCGCGCAGTGCTTTTGCCGAGTCGTCTTCTGACAATGCCCCTATGTTTGGAAAATTGAACAGACGCTCCGCATATGATTTCGACTCACCCGCCAGACCTGGAAGAATCGGTAACCCGGCCCCGATCAACAGGATTGGCAGTTGCCGCTGCTGAACCCGATGCATCGCCATGATCAATGCCCCAAGCTCCTTATGACTGAAATACTGGATCTCATCGATCAACACTGCTACCGCAACGCCTCTTTCCACTGCGGCCTCGCCCACGGCCACAAACAGGTTCGGCAGGTCAATTTCAATATCACCGCTGTCGGCCGCCCCTTTTTCCGGGTCAATATCCAAGCCCATGGTGACATCGCCCAAGGTAATGTTGAGTCCGCTGATAAAACTCCTCAAGACACGCAGACCCCGTTTCACCTTTTCTCCCGCGCCGGCCACGCGATCAACCTCAAAGAGCAGTGTCCTGAGGTGGGACGCGATCAAGGGGCCGAGGGCTTTGTCTTCATGTGCCTCAATGGAGATGATCCGATAATCCTCCGCCCTGGCCACCCTCTCGATTTCATTGAGCAAAACCGTCTTGCCTACCCCCCGAAGTCCGGTAAGCAACATGCTTTTCTCAGACCGCTTCCCCCTGATCCTGCCAAGCAGGATGCGGGCCTGTTCAAGTACGGGATCCCGGCCGACCAATTCAGGCGGCGGAGACCCGGCACCTGGCGAGAATGGATTCTTTATTGGATTCATGTATACCCATTTATAACCATTTATACACGATTTCAAGTATAAACGGATAAACTTGTACAAAAGACTGCCGCCTTAAGCGCTACCATCGCTTTTTTCACATGTGGGAGGCTATAGGTAATTTTACTTAAAGCCTTATTTTAGGCACCCCGCCGCAAGTCGTTCTTCACCAAACATCAATCGTGGCGAAGCCATGCACCACAAGCCATGCACCACCACTGGTCCCCTTGTCCCAGATGCCGGCGATCGCATGATTGCCCCCCTGATAAATTACCAGCAGCAGGGCGGTGAAGAGTGTCAGTGTGTGTTTCATCGGTTGGGTCCCTCCCGTTTTTCCCTTGTCTAAAGAGCACTCCAGGCGAGTGTCGAATTGGCAGGCACGGCAATTGCCCGGCCTTTAACCCGCACCCAAACGGCTATTGCCGCGTTGTTCCTCAGGCCCGCCTCTGTCTTCTCTAACGCACGCAACGCCATCACATACCGGGCATAGTCGCGCATGGATACATTCCAAATAGCAGTTTCAGCAGCCAATCGATCGAGTATTTTTTCCCAGGCATCAAAAGAAATCTGGCCACGGGCAAAACCAATACTGTGAGTGAAACTCATGCGTACACACACCGTTTCCTCAGCCGGTGCGGCAAGGAATTCTTCAACAGGAGCAAGGAATCCGCAATTCGGCTTCCACCGCATAAAGTCCGCAGGGGGCGCATAATCTTTCGCCCCACCAGTCCAACGAGCGTATATCAGTCCTAATGCCCGCAACTGATTTTCCAGTTTGACCAAATCCGCTGCTTCTTTCGGGACGTTTCCGTAGGGATAGGCGAATCCGTCAATCACCTGGCCAAAAGCGTCACCCAGAATCTTCTGGTCGGTTTCGATTTCATCGCGCACTTGTCCCTCAGGCATTCCCGCAAAGCCCTTATGACTGGCCCCGTGCGAAGCCACTTCAAACCCGGCATAACGCCTCGGATACTTCACCGCGTCTTGACTCTGGAGGTGCCGCGAGTTCATGAAGAAAGTCGCCGTGAGTCCGCGCTTGCGCAAGGCATCCAGCACAGGCCATTCGGCGCCGAGAGTCCCATCATCAAAGCTTTGACAGGACGCTCTCATTTTCCCCTCGGGATAGCATTTCACGATTTTTACAGATCCCCCTCCAGAGACGATGTGAACAATCGGGTCGAGAGTGCCTGCTGAAACGAAGGTCCTTGAAACAAGCAAAGCCAAGACGCCCATGATAACAGGGGGGTTCAACCACTTATGTGAAACGGAAACAGGAATGCCAAGCATTTGAGCTTTCATAATCTGCAAGAGCCTCACGTGTCGCAACAGGTTCACTTGATCTTCTCGGTGGTGAAGGGCGACGCCGGCAAGCCCGCCTTGTTATAGAGATTGGCCTTCACTGGATTGTTCGAGTAACCGACAGCATCATCGCGGCGAAAAAACAACGAATGTTCATCTCTAATCTCCCTTGTAATGTTTGTTTCCTGTAGTCACTGTTCCTGGCCGTCCAAGCGGTTGTCGATGCCGAAGGCGACGCGTTTGAATTCGATCACCGCGGGTTCGGCGGCGGGCACCCAGGATCCGACGATAAGGTTGTTGATGGCCGTCACCCCGGGGCCGATGCGCTCCGCCACCATCTGGCGGAGATTCCAGTTCACCCGGTGCCAATTGCCATCGTTCACCTTCCATACCGCCTTGACGCCATCGAGAGCCTTGCCAATCTTCTTCTGCGTTCCTACCAGATCAATGGCGTACCAATCCTCGCGGCCCGGCACCTGGAACATCAACCGCAGCGGATGGGTGGAGGTGGTGCGCAGACGCATATCCAATATCGGAGCGGCGGTCAGATCGACGGGAGTGCGCTGGATCCACACCGAACCCAATCCGGCCTGGTTGCCGCCGAGGCCGACGCGTTGCACGGCCTCATTCCCCGTACCCGTCGCTACGCTCGTCGCCATCCCATCACGCTTGCCCCACGGACGCGCGCCGTCGACGCGTATCCGCGCGGCCAGTCGGAAGCCGCTGTCGTCTATGGTTTGGTAGAGCGAGTTGACCTCGAAGGTGGTGTCAAGCCGGCGCAGCACGTCGTAGCACAGGTAGTTGAGCTGCGCGACCACGCCGAGGTCGCCACGATTACGGCAATCGTCCGCATAGATGTCGATCGCTTCAGCCGCCAGCTTCACCGCCTTGGCGCTCTCGATCCGCGCCACCTTCATAGCGACAGCGATGTCACCGGAACGGGCCGCCGCCTCATCATAGGCGATGAAGGAGCGGTTCATCGCCAGGGTGGCGTCGATGTACCGGGCCCGGAAGGTCAGCCGGTTGGCCAGCAGGCGCGCCCAGGAACGCCCCGATTCGGTCATGCGCGGCAGGAGTTCCTGGAGGACCGCCACCGACGCGAGATCGTCGGCCTTGAGTTTCTCCTGCCGGACGATGATAGCCTTGGCGCGGGTGACGGTGTGCTTCCATTTCGGCGCGGCGAATCCCTCCAGCGCCGACGGTATTTCCGGCACGGGGAGGTTGCACCAACCGGCACCCAGCACCATATCCCGGTCATCAGCGGGCCCTGCCGGCGGCGTCTGCGCCTCCCAGTCCTCATATCGCGCATACAGGGCCGCCATCTCCTCGACCACCGCCGGGCCATAGACGCGGCCGACGAAGCGCTTGATGAAGGTCTCCGCGGTCAAGTTCGGCTCCCAGGCGAATTCAGCGAGGTAGCGCTGGTGGTGTTCCGTCCCCGACCACTTCCAGCCCAACAGCGACATTCCCTCGACACCATATTCCGCCGCCCGGCGGTACTTCGCCTCATGCATCCCGAGACGGAACTGGGGAAACCACTGATTGCCGTCGAACTCCCACCAGGCGATGGTCCACGCGCGCCGCCCTTCCTTGGCGATCCGGTAGTTTTCCATCTGCGGCAGGCTTCTGGCCGGCCTGAAACTATTGAGCGACGCGAAGATGATCTCAGGTGGCATCACCTTCTGGATGCCGGGGAACAGGTGCTGGATGTCCCACCCGCCCGTGGCAATCCGGGCGCGCTCCTGCGGCGTCAGGCGATTGACCACGCGCAGGAACATTTCCGCGTAATCGCGGTCACCGCTATTCTTTTCTTCACCCCACCCGGCGCGCTCCTTGCGCAGCGCTTCGAGGGCCGGGAACAATGAGCAGTCGCGCCAGCGCGGTCCGCCCGCCTCGCTTTGCCACAGCCAGTAGAAATCGCAGGTGGGATACAATTCCACCAGGCGCCGGTAGCGGGCCAGCGCATCAGCGACGCTTCCTTCCTCCAACGGATTCGCCCAATGGTCGCCGTTCGGCAACTTCGCCCACACCGTGTGCGGCGCATTGCGAGGTTCCATCAGCGAGATTCCCGCCACCACCACCCATCCCCAGCCACGAGCGACATCGATGGCCTCGCGCAGATCCGACTGACAAGCCTCGGCCTGTTTGAGCGGGTTCCCGCGGTTATCGGCCCACGCCCGCACGACAAAGGAGGTCGTCTGGCCAGTGAATGCCGCCGCTCCCGGCTTGCCGGCGGAAACGAACGTAGCCCCCTCCATGATCCAGGACGGATCGGTCGGCTTGCCGTCGGGGGCTTCGGTGTACCACGCGCAGCCGGGGTAGAAATGCAAGTCGAGCTTGTTGTAGCGCATCCGCGTCGCGTTGCGCAGGAAGGTGCGCCAGTCCTCGGGATTAAAGCCGCTGGCGCCGCACATGAAGTTGTCCCACGGCAGCAGACCGCGATACTTGAAAATCGGGGCTGTGCAGATATTCAATTGCTTGAGCAGGAACGGCTGTTTCGCGGGCAGGCAGTCGCCCGAAATCTGGAAATAGGCTCCATACGCCTCGAGCAACGCATACACGCCATACAGCAGGCCGATCTCCGTGGAGGCCGCCACATGGAGGGTCTGGCCCACGGTCTTGATCGCGTACCCCTGGTCGGCGTTCTTGCCCTGGGGCAGCGTCAACTGGCCGGCCCGTATCAGGTCCCGGATCCGCGCGTTCGACTCCGGCGTCCCCAGCACCACCTGGCACGACTCCGCCTCCTGCCGGAACTCTACCGGATTGGTGAACAGCTTGCCGAAGTAGGTCCGCAGTTCCTCCACCATGAGCCGGCCCGCAGTTGTAGTGGATGTTCCGGCCATAACCCTGACAGACTCGTTCGCGACAGCGCCGGCACCGGACGCCATCACCAACAACGTAACCAGGAACATTCCAACGATTCGATTTTCCATATCATAGTCTCCCTTTAACCTAACCCCTTCATCCGCCATTCACTCTGTGAGACGAGGTGACACGGCCCCCAGGTCAAACCTGACTATAGGCCGGAAGGGAGTGCCGAGGAAATCGCACAAACCCGGCGGAATCTTGAACAGGCCCTGCAGGTCAAGTCCTTTGCCAATCAGCGGCGAGGACGGCAGCAGATTGTAGGCGTCGAGCGTCTTCCAACGGGCCGCATCGTCGAGGTCTCCCCCGCGGCCGGGTGCCCGCAACTGCGGATCGACCTGAAACCCGACCGCGGCGCCGTTGAGCATCTCCTGGCCTGACTTCTTTCGCCAATCTGCCAAACTGGCACAACCGGCCATGCGTAGATCACCATTGGTGCGCCAGTAACAGTTGTTCTGCAAGGAGCAGGCGCCCGGGGCAATGAACTCACCGTCATGGCCGGCCACGAAGATGTTGTTGCGGACACTGAGACCCGCTCCTCCGCGAAAGGCGAACGGTTTTACGCCGCCAAACCCCTTGCCGACAAAAACGGTGTTGTTGTAGATCTGGCCGCGGGCCTGCGAACTCCAGGTCATAATCCCGCCCGTGCTGTTGGGATTCTTCTGTGCGTCATTCTCGCTGATGTTATAGCGGATGATATTGTCGGTCACGGGACTGGAGCCCGCAAAAGTCCCGGTCTGAAACCCCGAGCCCTCGTTGTCGTGGGAATAGTTGTATTGCAGAATGCAGTTGGAGCAACCGCCGTCAATGTCGAACGCGCAACCGTCACAACTTTGTTTGGTAAAGATGTGGTGGCACTCGTTGAATTGCGCGATGGATTTATCACATTCCAGAAACACCAGTCCTCCGACACCGCCCGGCAAGCGCTTCCCATTCTGGGCCTGGCCGCAGTGATGGATGGTGCAACGCTCCACCAGAAAGGACGTGGCATTCAGGATCTGGATGGGGAAGCAGAGCAACGGATCGCCCACCGGATCGCCATAGATGTCATGAATGTCGCAATCGCCGAGATAGCAGTTGGAAAAAGTCCCCGCCCCGACCGGGAATTGCCACGGCGCACCACTCGTCTTCTTGGCCCCCCAGCAGTAAAACCCGCCGAACAAGCACTCCTTGATGATGCAATGGGTGACGCGGACGTCGTTGTAGCCCACGACGTCCTGCGTGCCGATTGGCGTGTGGAGCACGATCCCGTCGCGAAAACCGGATACCTGCAACTTGTCCGCGTAGATGCTCTGCCACGGCCGGCCTTCCTTCGCGGTGCTGTAAATGTCCAGCCCTTGCTCCTTGTTGGTGGTCTGGCCGTCGGGTTTCACGCCGGAACCCGTCAGGACCAGATCATGCACCTTGATGTACTGGCAATTCAGCAAGCGGATGCCGAACGAGTCGCCGGCCTGGATGGTCGCCGGGCCGTTGCCATAGGAACCGATCTCGATGAACGCTTCCTTCGCGCCGGACGCCGTAATCAGAAGATTGCCCGAAAAACGCCGTCCGCCTTCAAAGAGGATGCGGTCGCCCGGACGAAGCGTGGCTTTGTTCGCACGCTCGATCGTCTGCCATGCTTGGTTCGGAGCTGTTCCGTCGTTGGCATCCGATCCGGCCGGAGAGATGTAATAGTCCGTGGCGCATGCCTGCCTGCCGGCGAGCAACGTCAATGCAAATGCCAAAGAACACAATTTGACGAATGGCAGAGTATTCATTTGTTTCATTTCATTCACCTTCACTGTTCTTCGCGCAAGATCATCTTTGCATCACCTCTGCCGTCGGGGGCTTCGGTGTACCACGCGCAGCCGGGGTAGAAATGCAGGTCGAGCTTGTTGTAGCGCATCCGCGTCGCGTCGCGCAGGAAGGTACGCCAGTCCTCGGGATTGTAGCCGCTGGCACCGCAGCCACCACCGGCGCGCGCAGCAGAACCGGCCCGAAGAGGCCGGACGGCAACAGACCATCTTTGCCGGATTCGACCCCGGGCCGATACTGCTCAATCGCCCCGAATGCCGCCAGATGCCGCTTCTCCGCAGGCAGCGCGTAGTCCGCCGTGATCCGGTTGACCAGCAGATTCGTCACCTTGATCGCCAACTCGTTCTTGCCGGGGTTCAGCGCCGACGTGATGTCCAGCCGATACGGGGGCTTCCACAACAACCCCACCGATTTGCCGTTCACGCTGACCTCCGCAATGTTCTTCAAGCTACCCAGGTCGAGTTCCACCAGCTTCGCTCCCGATGACCACGTGAACGACTTCCGGTACGTCACCGTCCCGGAGTAGTTACGCATGTCTTCATCCGGCAGCCCGGTCCAGGACGCCAACTCCTTCATCGCCACGCTCTTGCCCAGACCCTCGAAGGTCAGTTCCCAGCCTTGCGACAGATCCACCGGCGCCGGCACCGAGGCCACCTCGACCCGCTGCGTCTGGCCGTCGTCGAATTCCAGCTCAAACACGCCCGGCTCGTGACTGATCACCTTCACCTGTTCTTGGTCGCGCACCACCCGATACCCAAGCTCCACGTCTTGCCGGGCCTCATGACGTACCGCCACCAGATGGCCGGGCTCCTTGCCTGGCCGCAGAGGCAACATCCGCGCTGACTAAAAGCATCATGAGCATTACTAATGTTTTCATAAAGTATAAGTACATTTTAAACGGGTTTAGTAAACGATTATCACCGTACCGGTAGATGCCCGCCGCAGGCGGTGCCACGTCGAGATATTCCCGTAAGTCTGAAGTTCCTGGGCATCCGCCACGGCATCGTTGTCCAGATCCGCCGTCAGCCCCGGCGGCACATTGGTCCACACCCGCACCTCATCCAGGTAGTTTGTTCCGCTTGCGCCGTTCTCGTAGCGGAATCCGGCGAATGACGAGCGGTTTGTGATGAACGGAATCTGGTCCCGGATCAGGTGGCCGTCCAGGAAAAGGGCCGCCATGTTGGTTGAGAAGTTCTCGCAAATCGTGACACGCGACCAGTCGCTGGTACAGAAGGCGGAGACATTCGTCCCCCAGTAGTCGGTCACGAGGTTCGTCCACCCTGGGATCCCCTTGTCATACAACCACACCGACCGGTTGGTGTTCAGGCACACCTGGAACGCCGCATTGCTGTCAACCAGAAGAGCGGTTTCATCCAC
>CAJBSZ010000242.1 GCA_903958395.1 uncultured bacterium
CCGAACAATCTTCCAATAACGACTCGCCAATTGAACCGCCAGAACATTGTCATCTACAACCAGAACACGCTTCGCTTGCAGATCCTTGATTGATAAAGGAACAATATCCATTTGAAATGCAGGATCTGCCTTCAAGAAAGAAGCTGTAAGAATGAACTCGCTGCCATTCCCGGGAATGGACTCAATCCATATCTTTCCTTGCATGGCTGTCACTAGCGCGCGTACGATCGCAAGCCCCAGTCCGGTTCCACCAAACTTGCGTGTTGTCGAAGGATCTGCCTGTTCAAAGGCCAGAAAGATCTTTTCCTGTTGATCCTTGGGTACTCCGATACCCGTATCCTTAACCGTAAAACGCAGCCCTATTTCACCACTTCTGCCCTCTATTAAAGAATCGTCCAGACGAACAATGATCCCAATACTTCCGCTAGCCGTAAACTTGATCGCATTGTTCAAAAGATTCACAAAGATCTGCCGCATGCGCGTCGGGTCACCTTTCAGATAACGCGGGATCTCTTTGGGAATGTCCACGTAAACCTCAAGCGGCTTGTCTTCCAGGCGAGGCAAGATCATCCTTGAACTTGGCCACCCGGATCGCATCGGTTCGGGCATCCTGCGGCCTCATTGACAAAGCCGGGGCTGGCATCGATTTTGAGGTTATGGCGTCGGCAGTCTTTGTCCGGATATCTCGTTCGGAAACTTCCTGCCATTGCGACCATTCGCTTGCACCCAGAGGATTTTTTGCTCGGACCCGCCACCGGAATGTCTGGTTGGGACGAGTGTCGGACACATACGGCAAGTCCACGGAAAACAGAGATCGCGCGCCCCATATCCGTTTGTTCGGTTCGAAACTTTCGTCTACTTGCTCCTCTATGTCATAACTGACCGGATGTTTTCCAGAACTCGGCGTCCATCGATAATCCACAAAGCGCCCAATGTCGTGCACGGCTTTACCGTTAAGCGGAAACTCAGGCTGAGGGGTCGTGGGGATCCCATCTGAGGAAGGGGGTGCCCCAAATGGATCGCCGAATCTCTCGACTTTACCGTTTGCAAAGAGAACTAAAAAAGCAAAACCACCCGGCATACACGGGGAATGATATTTGACATGTCCCCATTGCAACACATAGACACGCTCGCCACTATTTGCCTGTTTGGCTTGCATCGGCTCACCAATGAGCTTCACAACTTCCCTCTCGCTCATCCCAGTCCTCAGAAGCGCCCAATTCTTTTCATCGGGCTGAACCTCGTCAACAATGGTTTTAGGGAGATGACCGGCCTCATAGTCGCAGAGAGTCGATTGGAGGACGGACATGTAATTGCTATTCCCATCCGGGTCATCGATCAGGCCGATTGCTTCCTTCAGCAGCGTGATCGCCTTGTTCCTTTGGTCTTTCATGAAAGCTGCACGGGCCAGCACTTGGAGATGCCTCGCTTTTCCCCGCCGATTATCCTCACCTAAAATCATTGCCTGGTTGGCTTTGTCGGCCATCGTGTAGGCGGCCTCGAGAGGTTCTCCACGTAGGGATTCATTTTCAAGCAAACCAGAGGCAAGGGAAAGCAGTTGCCACGGATCAGCCTCATCCACGCTGAGCTTGCGCGCCAAAAGGGCCGCAGCGTCCCAATTCATCTTCTGAATATCATCATTAAACTCCCGCCAGGTTTCGGCACGTTCCTCCTCACGGCTCTTCGGAGTATTCTTCTCTGGTGACGGGGCGGTGACGGCAACCTTTGAGGCATCGAATGTGCCAGCAAGAACATCTTCGACCATTTTTTCTGTGAGTTCAGAAGGGTAACCGATCCATGCAAGTTTGCCGTCTTTGGCAACGAGGAATGCGCACGGAATTCCATTCTGACCTGCCGCGTTCAGCCAATTTTCTTTCATCGAGCCTTTCGATGACTCGGTCACGTTATCCAAGGCGACAGGATAAGTCATCTTGTTGCCCATTCTCGTGACGAATGGCTTGACGACCGTCTGGTCTTGCTCGCTGACGTTCTGGCCGATGACCACCAACCCTTTGTCCTTGAACTTGAGATGCAGCTCGTTGAGATGCGGAATGCTGGCCACGCAAGGCCCACACCAAGTTGCCCAGAACTCAACAAGGTAGGCTTTCCCTTTCGATAACTCAGTGATCGGGCCACCTTGCACCCACCCACCGACAGCCAGCTGAGGGGCGGGGTCGCCAGCCTTGAGCATCGGGGTGATTGTCTTCTCCTTCTTGAGATGACCCGCCTTGTAGCTGTCGAGATTCGATTGGTAGGCTGCCTTGTCCGCTTTATCCACCGTGGGACCTGCCATTAATGCGACCACTTTTTCCTGAAGCGCGATGGCTTTCTCCCTTTCGCCTTTCATGAACGTTGCGCGGGCGAGAATATTCAGATGATCCGCCCGATGTTCATCCGTATACTTGGTCAAATCGCCCTCGTTGGCCTTGACGGCAAGTTCAAAGGAGGTTGCAAGAGCTGCCACAGGCAGATTCTCATTATGAAGCAGACCTTCAGCCAGCGCTTTGAGATGGCATTGATTGGTGTCGGTCTTTCCCTGCCTTTCAGCCAATCGAAGGGCCTCGTCCCACCTCTGTTCTTCGATATCTTGGGAAAATTCGGCCCAGACTTTTTCAAAGTCCTGTTCGGCAAGGAAGTAGGCAGCGGCCTTTGCGACATCGAACTTACCATCGAGAACCTCCTCGATCATTTTTTCCGACAGCTCGTCGGGGTGCCCGATCCAGGCGATCCTGCCATCTTTCCCAACCAGGAACGCGCACGGAATGCCATGTTGACCAGCGGCCCCCATCCAGGCATCCCACGTCAGTCCTTCAATTGAGCTCATGTAATCCAAAGCGACGGGATACTTCATCTGATTGGCCATCTTCGCGACGAAGGGTTTCACCTTCACCTGGTTCTTGCCTTCCACATTCTGCCCGATGACGATCAACCCCCGACTCTTGAATTTGAGATGGAGCTCGTTCAGATGGGGAATGCTGTCCGCGCAAGGGCCACACCATGTCGCCCAAAACTCGACAAGGTAGGCCTTGCCTTTCTCGAACTCCGTAATTGGCCCCCCTTGCAGCCACTCGCACTCAATCAACTTCGGAGCGGGATCGCCGGGCTTGAGTGTTGGTTCTGCGGCTGGCAATGCGATTACGGTGGTTAGCAGCAGAACAGCGAAAAGTGTGCCCTGACTTGCGGCAACAAGGATATTGAATATGGGCTTTGTTCTCATCCCAAGACACCAGAGGCGATGTTAGTTTTCATAGAACTGCGCATGCCCTATCGTATCTTGAACACACTGCCTCGCGGGAGGGTGGTCAAGTTACCATACAGCTCTATTTCCCGGGCATCGGGAATGCCGTCATAATCCAAGTCGCTCGCCGGACCGGTCGCAAGGCCTGTGGGCGTGTTGGTCCAGATCTTCACTGAGTCGAAATAGGCCGCTCCACCCTGCCCGCCTGCCAGGCTCAGGTCATGATAGGTCGCGATCGACGTCGCGGACACAAAGGGAATCTCCTGCCGCAGCAGGGTTCGGTTCAGGAAGATCGACGCTTTACTGGAATTGAAATCGAGGAACACACTCACACGCGCCCAGTCCCCTGTTCCGACCGTCGGAACCGGGCCACCCACGACATCGTTGCTGCACACCACCCAGCCGGGCATCTGCCGGTTATACAGTGTCAGCCACCCGTTGGTCCCGAAGTACAACTGCACCGCACTGGTGGTGTCCACCGTATCCGGCGCGGTTTCAAGCGTCATCTGGCTGGTGTCCTTCAGGTAAAGATCAGTCCACACCCGCGTATAAGTGACACTCGTACTGACCGAATTGGATACCGAGACCGCCGCCGGAATCAGGGCGGCATGGGCATCCAGATTCGTCACCGCGACCTGCACCACCGCACCAGGATCCGTCGCCGCCCAGCCATAACGCCCGAGTGATCTTAAGGCCGTGTTCGCTGCATAATTCTCAAAGTCATCGGTGAAGTTCAGGGTGGACTTTGCAAACAGGAAGGAGTTCGTATTCAGCCAGAACGTACCGGACAGCGTAATGCCATTTACCGTCACCTCTCCGTCCACAACATGAACCTGCCCGACAGAATCGGCAAAAGTTAGACCGCCAAAAGTGGCCACCGTATTGCTGATCGTCAGCAACCCGCCCGATGCCACATTCACCTGGCCCGTCACCGTCAACGCGCCCGACACCGTGCTGACCATACCCGTAATCACCGTCACCGAACCATTGATCGTCAGGTTTGTGTCGCCGGCGGCGCCTGTCATGTTCGTCCCCACCAGCATCACGCCATTGGAGAGTACCAGCGTCTCTGCGTACACGCCGTTGCTGACCACGATCTGGTCGTTCGTCCACGCCAACGCAACCGCCAGTGCCCCCGTGATCGTCGTATGGTCACCCGGGACATAGTGGATGCCATCCCGTATAAACGCCGCCGTAATCATCTGGTCATTTGTGATATTGGAAGCGAAATTGGTATAGGTAGCTGTCTTTGTGTTGTCAAAGAGGGTAACCACGCCGTTGTTGGTTAACGCCGCCACCACATAGGCCTCAGCACCCGTCAGGGCATACGTCACGTCCTGCCAAGTCGACACCATGGTGTTGGTCCCGGACGGGGTGATCGTACCATTCCCCGCGGAGGTCACACGGTTGGTCACCATCCAGTACGTTCCCGGCCCATTGGTTATGCTGCCAATCGCCAAACTGCCGCCGACCACCTGCACTTTTCCGCCCGCCCCCGTGGCCAGGCCGCCGAAACTGGTCGCCGTGTTGCTGATCGTCAGCAACCCGCCCGCCGCTATCGTCACCTGGCCCGTCACCGTCAACGCGCCCGACACCGTACTGACCATGCCCGTAATCACCGTCACAGAGCCATTGATCGTCAGGTTCGTGTCGCCGGGGCCTGTCATGTTCGTCCCCACCAGCATCACGCCATTGGAGAGGACCAGCGTCTCCGCGTACACGCCGTTGCTGACCACGATCTGGTCGTTTGTCCAAGCCAACGCGACCGCCAGGGCACCCGTGATCGTCGTATGGTCACCCGGAACATAGTGGATGCCGTCCCGCACAAACTCCGCATGAATCACCCGGTCGGCTGTGACGTTATTGTTGGTGTACGCCCAGCTCCTGAAACCGGTCGAGTTGAGTGATGGCAGAACATCCACGATAGTGTTCGTCAGCCCCCCCACGATCCAGGCTTCCGCACTGGTCAGGGTATAGGCCACATTCGACCCTGAAATCACCGTGAAGGTCCCCGTCGGGTTGATGGTTCCGCTCCCCGTCGCAGAGACGGTATTGGTCAGCCGCCGCCACGTGGCCACGTTCCCGTATTGCTGGACCTCAAGCGCATCGGCCAGGCCGTCATGATCCAGGTCCACATTCGTCAGGGATGGGGGGATGGCATTGCTGACGTACACATTATCCAGCAGGGCATTGGTATCGCTTCCACTATCAAGCTGGAACGACCCATACGTGTTCAGGTTCGTGATGAAAGGGAGCCCGTTCGTCAGCAGGTGGCCGTTCAGGAACAGCGAGACCGTGTGATTCGTATAGTTCTGGAACACGCTGACCTGGGCCCAGTTTGTGGCGCCGACCACCACGTTGCTACCCCACACATCCTGCGTGATTTCGACCCAGTTGGTGACGCCGGGATCATAGACCAGCGCATAGCCCCCGGTGCTGATGCCCATCATATAGGTGGTGTTGGCGAACGCAGGCGGAACAGTCTCGAGAATCATGCGATTGGTCTCGTAGAGCCAACACTCCGTCCAGATGTTGGTGGCCACCTGGCCCACCCCGTTGGATACCGAGGTGTTCACCGGCAAATAGACCGCATTGGTCCCCGGGCCATCGTGCGCCGGTGAGTAGGAATTGGTCACCACCACATCAGTCGAGGAGGCCCACCAGTTGCTCAGGCCGTTGACACTAACGCCTGCGGTAAAGCGCTCGAAGTCATCCGCCACAAATGCCCCCGCCGCATCCGTATTACGAATGGCGAACGCCAACACTAGCGCTGCCACCGTCTTGAGTTTTATTTTAAACCTGTTCATCGCCCCCCCTTTTCATGAAGCAAGCGCTCAGTGAATGCTCAGAATCAGCCCTGACGGGGTTAGCAGCATGAGTTGCAAATTATCTGGCGAGGAAACCAGATGTGACCCAGGCCTGATTCCCGTCCCTGTGATTGTCGGCACAGTGGAAGCGGCGTAAGTGATCGGGTTCACCGATGTGAACAAAACACGTTTGTTTGGGAATGTGCCGGTTCCGCTGGCATTGATGACCATATTCGTGGGCAGCGTCAGCGTGCCCGTCACGTTGACAACATCCCCTGTTGTGGCGTTATAATTCCAGTAGACCACCGAGCCTTCGCCCAGGGTCAGATTATTTGCAAAAGTCAGGGTCCCGACGTCGTTATTCGTTGTCCCGCCCGAAACCCCGGCCCCCGAAGCGACGATGACCGAGCCGGTCACCAGGCCGTTCCCCGCCAGGTATTGATTGTTCGTGAGGGTGTACCCCGAGGTCCAGGCGCTGACGTTGAAGGTCGCTCCACTTACAACATTGATCGAACTCTGGTCAAGAACACCCGCCGCTGTCAGTTTCAACACGCCGTTACTGACTGTCGTCATCCCGCTGTAGGAATTGGCGCCGGAGAGCGTCAGCGTTCCAGATCCGAGCTTGGTCATCCCGCCTACACCGGCGCCCGAAACAGAGTTTGTGACGGAGAAATTGACGGTATCAATCTTTCCGCCACCCGCCAGGAAGTAGTTGGTGCCGATTCCGTAAAGCAGGTTGCTGCTGGCCCGCGCGTGCAGGACGCCTACGTTGCTGAAGTTCATGGCGGCCGTATTGCTGCTCAAGTTGACGCTGGAAACATACGCATCGCCCGACAGATTGAAACTGCTGTTGACGCCACCGAGGGTGATGGTGCTGACGTTGGTCAGGACGCCGCCAACACCCGCGGTCAGGGTGTTGTTCGTGTTCGCCCCCGCGCCGCCAAGGGTTATCGCTCCTGTGCTGAGATCCCACAAAGCGCCCGCCCCGCCCACGTAAGCCCAGTTGCCATTGTTGGCAACGCCGAGGCTGGCGCCGATTTGGCTCGACGTGCTGACGACCCGTCCGCCATTGGTGACGATCAAATAGTTGCCCAAGGTGTTGGTTTCAGTATAGGTGCTGTTACCACCAATATTCACTGCCCCTGCCGTCAACCGGCCGCCCTGGCCAACCAAGCACCCGTTAGAGACCGTATTGGCAGTGCTACTATTGTAGGCGTCGCCGATCGCTAAAGTTAAGAAGTTGACGGCGGCATTGCTCCCGTCGGTCCCGGCGCCCCCCACAATGATGTAGCAGTTGGAAAAAGAGCCATTCCGGCCAATGAAGCTGTTCCCGCCGACGAAGCTTGCCTGGCCGCCATTCGTGACTATCAGATAATTAGCTGTGCCTTGAATATTAAGTACATTGCCAACAAGCGTTCCGCCTTGATCCACTATGGCCCGGTTGTTAAAACCATTGAGATTTTGGCCGATGATAAAGGCATTAGCATCCCTCAAGGTCGCTCTGGCCCCGGCGCTGTTGGTGCCGCCCACGTAAAGGTAATTGTTGGTGGCGTTAAGACCACCCATGGTGAAATTACGGCTGGTGGCGTTAGTTCGCAAAAACTGGCCGCCGTTGATGATATTCATCGTATTACCGATACCGACGTTCCACCCCGCGCCAAAGCCCATGCCATTGACGATGGCCATCGTGCCGTTGTTGATGGTCAGCGTGGAGTTGCCGTTTTCACCTAAACTTACGTCAAACGAACCACTGATCGGATAACTGGCATTACCGATCTGGAACACCGCGTTGGAATTCACGCTGAAAGAATTACCGAGAATCTTCGGCGCTATCCAGGTGCCGTTGGTCTGCACGAAGGAGATGAGATTAGAACCGCCGTTCATGGTCCAGTTGCCGCTCATGTTGTAGGCGGTGTTGGAAGGGATCAGGATGCTGGCCGCGATGGCGGCGGCGTTGGACGTGATCAGCGTGCCACCGCTCATGGTGAAGGCGGAAGCGACCGTCGCGCCGCCAAGCACGCCATTGGTGGAGAGCAACTGCTGGACGGTGATGGCGCTGCCGCTGTTCATTGTGAGCGCACCGGTCAGCACATTGATGGTTGCCCCAGGCGTGTTGATCGCGCCACCATTGGCAACCGTCAGCGTACCGCCGTTGATCGTCGTGTTACCGGAGTAGGTGTTCGCGCCGGAAAGGGTCAGCGTGCTTGAACCGGACTTGGTCAAAGCCTTACCAGCCCCACCGATGGCGCCCGAAAAAATGAAGCCCGCCGTTCCGTTTCCCGTAAATGTGATGTCCTGGTTGAGCGTAAGATTGGGAGCGTTGGTGAAGGCCAGCGTTTTCGTGCCATTCATGCCGCTTAGGTTCACGGTGGGCGTGGTGCCGTCAAAGGTCCATGTGTTGACCGCCGTGCCGATGTTGACGGCTGTATTGGCCGTAGCTGACGCTCCCAAGCCATTGAGTGTCAACGTATTCAGCGTGAGCGTGGCGGGATCGGCATTGATAGTAAAGGTGGGCTGCCCCAAGGCGGTGGTGGTGTCGCTGAAGAATACAACCGTGGCATCGGAAGCACCCACCGGCACGCCGTTCGCGTCCCAGTTCGCAGCAACATTCCATGGTTTAGCGCCAGCCACCGTGTTTGTGTAGGTGTAGGTAGTCGCCGCTTGCGCCGTTCCCGCCACCAGCAGCGCCATGACGGCGATGGCAAGCGCCGACAAACACCCTGAACTCGTTCGTCCGAAAGACCGTGTCACATCCTGTTGAAGTGTCTTCATCGTATGTCTCCTTGGCTACTTTAGCTCCCCCGAATTGATCCCACTTTTCTCAAATTCAGCTTATAGTTTCGCACATCCCAAAATATCCGTCATGTCGTAAAAAAAACGACATAACTGGGAGTGATGATTTGGCGGCCTTGTAACGGCTGCCCTACTGGTGCGACGCTCAGGGTCGTCGCGCGCTATGAGCGTGCCCCCCCCTACGGAGCCCTCCTGCATCCTAAGCTTGCTTTAAGCCTCGGCGTCCTTCTAAAGTGAACGCATGAACCGAACCGCGTCCACTTGCAGACTCTGGCTTGGATTTGCCCTTGCCACCGGGCTGGGGCTCCTAGGCCGGACCGGAGCGGCCGGATTGTCGCTCGACTCAGTCGAGGTTAATGGACGACTCACGACCCTCCAAGCGGATTCCACCGAACCCCTGCGAATCTCCTCGCAAGCCCGGTCCCTGCGGTTCAACTTTACCGAGGGTGACACCAATAACCAGCCGACGGCTCGTTTGCGCTACAAACTGGAAGGCTTCGAAAACTCCTGGCGTGACCTGCTGGACGAGCACGGCATGAAGGTGTACCTGCAGTTCTGGGACAACGAAACCCTCGACCTGGGTCAGGTCGTCGGCGGTTCTTCTTATTATATGACGGGCGAAACACCCGGATGGCGAGGCTCCGTCGAAAAGTCGGTCTTTATTCAGCGCCGGGAGACGTCCGTCGCGCCGGGCCGTTCAGTCGTTGTCAAAATCGCCATCACCTCCCTCGGCTATCGTCCTGCCATCGGCCTCGTTGGGATGGATGCCATCCGCCTCCGGATCGAGCATCCGGAACAGGGCGGGCGCGCGGACCAATACACATGGCCCATGACCGAGGGCATTGGCCTGAACGAACCGATGGGAATTCCGGCCCACTGGGTACGGCAGGGGTCGCTCGCGGAAATGGCCCAATTGCGCATCCGGCCCACCCCTGTGCCCCACCCCGTTCTTGTCCTCAATGACACCAGTGCCAACCGGTTTGCCGTCTGGATCACAGACATCACGACGCAAGTGATTCCGACCCATCCCGGCGATCAGGTAACGCTGGAATGGCAGACCGCTTATAGTGTCGGAGGCTGCTCGCCGGGCCTTGCCGAGTACCCGCGGCTGAAACCCGGCCACTACCGGTTCCGGGTGGCCACCGCCGCCGCCAACGGGGAGCTGACCGGAACGGAAGTATCACTGCCGGTCCTGGTGGTGGAGCCGGTGTATCATCGGTGGGAATTCTGGCTGACGCTTGTGCTGGCGGCGGGCGGCGGCGCCAGTTGGCTGAGCCTGATCATGGTGCGGCGGCGTCTGCGGATGCGGCTCGCCGAGAACGAACGGCAACACGCCCTGGAGCGGGAACGGGCGCGCATCGCCCGGGACCTGCATGACGACATCGGCGCCGGCTTGACGGAAATCGCCATGCAAAGTGCCTGGGTCTTCCGGGACTACGATCTGGGCCCCACAACTGACGGACGACGACGCATCGAGCGCATCCGCCAGTCGGCCTCGGAACTGGCGCGCAACGTGGATGAAATCGTCTGGGCGGTGAACCCGGCCAACGACACGGTGGATCGCTTTGCGAATTACCTGACACAATCCATGGAGCAGTTACTCGACGCGGCGGACCTTCGCATTCGTTTCGATGTCCCCACCACCCTGCCTACCACCCCTTTGACCGGCAAGGTCCGGCATTTCCTTTTCCAAGCCGCACGCGAGGCCCTGAATAACGCGGTTAAGCACGCCCGCGCTCAGACGGTCCAGATCGGAATCCGGATTGATAACGGGACGTTGCGTATCACCATCGAGGATAACGGGTGCGGATTCACGCCCGACCAGGCCGGGGCGGCGGGTACCCACGAGGGCCTCGACAGCATGCGGCGGCGGATGGAGGAAATCGGCGGCCAGTTCATCCTGACCAGCCGCCCCGGAGCCGGAACAAAGGTAGAATTCATCGCACCATCGCAGAATTGAACAAAGGACTCACATGATTAAAGTTGCTGTTGTTGAGGATGATGCGCGAATCCGGCGGGTGCTGACGGAGGTTTTCGCCAATGACAAGGACTGCAAATGCACGGGGATGTTCCGCGACGGGACTTCCGCCATCGCCGGAATCCCCAAACTCAACCCCGATGTGATCATCATGGACATCAACCTACCGGACATCAGCGGGGTGGACTGCGTGGCCCGCATTGCCCCCCAACTGCCCGGCACCCAGATCATTATGCTGACGAGCTACCAGGATCCCGAGATGATCTTCCGGGCGCTGTCTGCAGGAGCGCATGGCTATCTGGTTAAGCCCGTGATGCCTGACAAACTGCTCGAGGCCATCCGTGAGGTCCGTGAAGGCGGGGTGCCGATGAGCCGGACCATCGCCCGCAAGGTCATCGAGGTCTTCCACCATCCTCCCCCGCCCCAGCCCCCCAACGCGCCCCCCGAGGATACCAGCCTGAAAACACGGGAGGCGCAGGTTCTGGAATTCCTCGTCGCCGGCCTTTCATACAAGGAGATTTCGTCGGAATTAGATATCAAACCGTCCACAGTGGGAACCTACGTCCAGCGGATCTACGAGAAACTCCACGTCCGCAGCCGCCGCGAAATCATCGCCCTGCACAAAGGCGCATCAGGATAACCTAAGGAAATCGACAGTCTGTGGTTTCGCAACCAACAACATCCTCACAGGCAAGCGCCGGGCGAGGATCAGAGTGTTGCACCTTGGCGACCACGTGTTTCAAGGTCATCGCGCGGGCGTGACGGATCGTGAAACAGGAGGCCGGCAACGCTCCGAAATAGAAGTGTTCGGGATACATCGCCGGCTGTTCCGGGGGCTTGTTTTGAAGGTCTTCCGACTGACCTCCACCGACAAAGTTGATCTCGATGTCTTCTAGCGTGACCTCCTCGATGCAATGGCCAGGCAAGCCCGTGATCAGGACCCCGGAAAAAGCGCGGGCCGGCATCACACCCCCGACCACCGGCCTCACAATATCCTTGGGCGGCACAAAGACGTCGGCCTTGATGTTGGAGAGCTTGATACGCCTTAGTTTCCCCGGCCCCTTCGGTTCAGTTCCCGACAGATAGGTGCGACCCCGCTCCCCCAATCGCATGAAGATTGGCCCCGTTCCACGCTCAATACGGATGTTCGAAATCTCGATATCCTCAAACACGCCGCCATCGGAGGTCAACAGTTTGATGGCCCCGGTCGCGGCATAGCGTATCCGGCAATCGGACATCCTGACCCGCCTGATGTCGCCATAGGATTCCGTCCCCAACTTGAGGCCACCGCACTCGGTGACGAGCGTACAACCTGAAACCTGGATATCTTCACAAGGCTCGGGCAAAGTGGCCTTGAGACAGATGGCATCATCGTCACAGGCAATATCGCAATCGGTGATCGTAACCCGCCGACTGCTGTCCACGTCAATGCCGTCGTTGTTCTCATTGATGCGGCTGTCAATCGTGAGTCCAGTGATGTCCGCATCCTCGCAACCCATCAAATGAAGGGTCCACGCGGCTGACGCGCGCAGGGTGAGCCCCGTGATGGTGATGTGGCGCGAATAGGCCAGGCGGCAAAGGAATGGACGAACCTTGTGGTCGGCCCCGCCAATGGGGAAAGCCCCGCCGTTACCGTCAATGATCCCTTCACCGGTGATCGCAATGCGGGCCACATGTTCCGCCATGATCAGCGCCCGGCCCCGGATATCGCCGATGGCATCGGTGAAGGATGTTTTGGGCGGGGGGTAGTCCGCTAGACTGGCGCTCCCCACGATGATCGCTCCGCGTTGCAGGTGCAACTCCACATTGTCCCGCATGAAGAGCGTGCCGCAGCGATAGGTGCCGGGCGAGAGGGTCACCCGGCCCCCGCCGTTTGAAGAACACGCATCAAGCGCCGCCTGAATGGCGGGCGATTCCAGTGTGCTCTTGGATTCCCGCCTGTAAGTATGCAAGGTCACAGCATTCATGGTACTGCCTTATTCGCTTTGCCAGTTGAGGAAACCGCCGCTTCCTTCGAGACCCGGAAGTCGTGCGAAAGCGTTTCGGCCGTAGCGCGTGCCGTAGCATCGTAATCCCAGTACTGTTTCACCACGGCTTCGATTTGCGGGTAGTCGGCGCCATCATCGCCAATTGCCCGGCGGCGGTCGGCGAGTTGTTTTTTCAAGTCGCTGACCACCCGGGCATAGGCGGGATCATCGTAGACATTCACCAGTTCCTGCGGATCTTTCTTCAGGTCGTAAAGCTCCCAACCGGGCGGCGTTCGCGGCATCTTGTCATCACGCCTCATACCGTAATAGAAAATGAGTTTGTAATCCTTCGTGCGCAGGCCGAGATTGCCGGGGTTGTCGTGATGGACCATATGCATCCAATAGCGATAGTAGGCTGCGTGTTTCCAATCCACCGGTTCGCGACCGGTCTCGCATATCGCCTTGAAACTGCGACCCTGCATGACTTCCGGAGCCTTGATGCCGGCGATGTCGAGCAACAAGGGCGCAAAGTCGACGTTTTCGACAATGGCATCCGTGCGGGAGCCAGGTTTGATGGTTTTCGGATAGCGGATGATAAACGGCATCCGTTCCGATTCCTCATACATCCAGCGCTTATCCATATAGTCATGTTCGCCCAGCATCATGCCCTGGTCACTGGTGTAGATGATGACCGTATTCTCCATCAAGCCGGCGGATCTCAGATAATCGAAGAGTATCGCCAAGCTGTCATCAATGCCCTTGACGCAGCGGAGATAGCGCTTGAGATATTCATTGTAAGCGGCCCGCTTGCGCTGTTCCTCGGTGGGCAACGCTTCGAATCCGAACTTTTTGACATAATTGAAATGGGAGTTTCGAGTGCCGATGGAAGTTCCGATGTAGGGCAGGAGTTCATCATGATGGCCCCGCGTGGCGATGGAGCCAAAGCCGGGCTGACTCCACAGGCTTGATGGTTCAGGGATCTCGACGTCTTTCAAGTAATCCTTGTATCGCGGGGCAAACTCGAACATGTCGTGCGGCGCCTTCTCATGATACATGAGGAAGAACGGTTTTCGAGGATCGCGCTTATGTTTCATCCAGTCCAGCACCAGATCCAATATGACATCGGTGGTATGCCCCTCCCGCTTGATGGTGTTTCCCGGCCAGGGCTTTTCGCCCCTGACGAGGAAGGTGGGATTGAAGTATGGATTTAGCGTCGGGAGTACGCAGTAGTCGTCAAAGGGGCGGGGCTCGGCGCGCAGGTGCCACTTGCCGATCATCGCCGTCTGATAACCTGCCTGCTTCATCCCGATGGGGAGATACTGGCAGGCGGGTTCCAATGTGCCATCCAGGTCATAGACCTTGTTCCGGTGGTTGTATTGCCCGGTGAGGATGGAGGCGCGGCTGGGAGTGCAGATGGAGTTTGCGGCAAAACAGTTTTCAAACAGCATCCCCTCCTTCGCCAGTTTGTCAATTGTGGGCGTTGGGTTCAACTTCGCCAGCCGGCCACCGTAAGCCCCGATGGCGTTGGCCGCATGATCGTCGGACATGATAAAAATAATGTTGGGCTTACCAGCCAAGGCGGGAACATCAGAGGCACTCAATGCGGCCAGGGGCGTCAGGATCTCCCGGGTGATCTGTGGAGGCTTGCCGTCGAGATACGGCGTGAACGGGTCGGTCGAATTGGCGGCGTGCAGCGGGATCAGCGTGGCCAATAGAAGAAGAAGAAGAAGTGTAATGGTGTATTTCATATGATTCGTCCTCAGGTCATCAGTGGCAGCCTCTGCTGGTTGCGAATGATTTCCATCCGCAGTTTCGCGCCTGCGGGCGTTGCGTTGAGAGCCTCACGGAATTCCGTCAGCCCTCTCACGGTCCGGCCGTTCAACCCCAGGACAAGATCACCCATGCGCAAACCTGCCTCGTGAGCCCCAGTCTGCTGGGGAACTTCCTCCACAACCACCCCGCCTGCATCCGCAGGCACGCCAAACGCGGAATACTCAAGGCCCTCCATATCGCGAAGGGTCACACCCTTCCAAGTCCAGGTGACTTGCGCCATGACCGGCGCGTCTATTTGCGGGGTGCCGGGAACGACCGGCGAGATCACCGGAGTCCGCGCCATGGCCTTCAAGCGCGGTGAGCAGACCCCGAACAGGTCCATGGGGAAATTAACGAATCCCAGTTTCAACGCCGGTGAACCAGCCTTAACCCGGAAATCGCCTTTGGCGGCATCCACAAAAAGCGGATCGCCTGAGATCGAATTCGCATCGCATCCTTTGTCGGCGAACTTGGTTCGGTCGGACTCCGAGGTGACATACGTTGTACTGGTCAACTGCTCCCGCCAGGCGCCGAAATGGCCCTCACCGAGGAGGACGCCAGCCGCAAACAGATTGTCATCCACCTCCCTGCCCCATCGGGCGAGCTTCATTCCCGCCGGGCGATAGGGACCCATCACGATGTTGCGGGCAAAGACGTCGCCGGAGTTCTCGTACCAGACGTGCGGATGGAGGCTATTGTTGACGATGACGTTGTTCGTCACGATACGGTCATAACCCTCTCGTAATTTGAGCCCTCCGTTCAATAGCAAGTTGTTGTAAATCTCATAACGGGATGAACCGTCGTCAAGATCCACGTCCCAGCCATGGTCACAACGCCAGCGGTTGTTCCGCATCACAATCGGCTGCACAACGTCCAGCAGCGGCAGCGCGGGGTCGGCGGCGACCTGTTTGTCCACCTCCTGCACGGAAGGATGCCAGAAACGGTCGCGTCCCCAGGAGTTGAAACTGCCATGGTCGCCGGTCTCCAGCACGGTATCAAAAATGTCGCAGTTCTCGATGACGTGGCCGCCCCAGCAGCCGTCGCCGATATTGATGCCGGCTCGCGGCACATCGTAGATCGAACAGTGCCGCACGGTAATGCCCTGCGCCATGTCGATCTCCACCGGCGCGGTCTGTTTCTCGAACCGGCCGCTGCGCGTAATGAGGCAGTCTTCCACCAGGCAGTCGGCGGGGTAATTATCCGTGAGCGGGCCGGGAGTCCGGTCGACCGTCGCGTAATCGAACTTGTCATCGTAATTGAAAACCGGACTCCGGACCGCCATGGGATCGCCCACAAAGGCGATGCCGTTCGCCCCGCTCTCGCGGATGAGGCAGCCGCGCACGGTGATGCGGCGGTTGTAGTTGTTGACGAAGACGGTGTTGCCGCCGACCTGGTCGAAATCGCAAGCCTCGATCGCCGAGTCCTCCGCACCGTTGAACACCACCGCCCCCCCGCGATAGACCGTCCAGTCCGAGCGTAACAGCGGTTCGCGATTGTCCATAAACGTCCGCGCCGTATGCCGGAACGTCAGCCCGCGCACCGTGACAAACTTCACGGGGTTTTCCCGCGTCCCGTTGAATTCAATCAAATGGCGCAGTCGCACGACTTCAATCGTCGCGCTCTTCAGGTCGACTGCGGCGGGCGGAATGAAATATAGCATTCCGCTTTTCGCGTCGTGGAACCACTCGCCAGGCGCGTCGAGTTCCTCGCGGATATTTTCCACAAACCGGAACTGCGGGTGCATCGGGCTTGGTCGGTTGTTCTGCCAGCCCCCCTCATACTCAAGCGAGCCATCGGCTTTCTTGCCCAGGATGCGCCAGTGCATATCGCCCCAGAGACCGACATGCATCGCGTGAATGTAGCCGTCGGCAGGGTCGGCCCAGCGGGCGACCCGTTCAGGCGAAATGGCATCCGGCGCCGAACCGTTGAACTGTGCGGCCTTGGGGTCATACTTCGGATAGCGTGCCATATGCTGGCGCACGCCGTTGACAAAAAGCTGGTCCATCACCAGGCCTGCGGGCGTTTTTGCCTGGAAGATCCCGTCACGGAAAGGCTGCCAATCCAATTCCAAGCGGGAGCCACCGCTGAGCACCGGCTTTTCGCCCGGCACTGCGGCATAGACTACCGGGGCCTCCTGCGTGCCTGAATCGGCCTCCGTGAACCGGAGGGTCTCCGGCAGGTAGTGAATGCCGTGATGCAGCAGCACCATTACCGGCTCCCCGCGCCCGGCTATGGCGCGGGCGGCGGCCTGCGCCGCGGCGAGGGTTGCCAAAGGTTTTGTCGCCGTGCCGGGATTAGCGTCGTCACCCTCTGGCGCGACATGGAGCCTGACGCCAGGCAGGGGGGGCAGGAGAATGAAGTCCGGCTGCTCCGCCGCCACCCCAGCCTTCCCGACCTTGTCGAACTTAATCCGGACAATGCCGGGTTTTTCACGCCAGGGCGACCTGTAATCCGGTCCGAAGAAGGCGCTGTACCAGTGCCCGTCCCTGGCCTTGAAGAAGTTGCAGCCCCCGTTACACGGCACGCTCTCGTGTCTCATTTTATACGGTCCGTAAATGGAGTCGGAAACCGCCAGGCACATGGAATAGCGCCCGTAATAGTGATCTGTCGAGCCCAAGTAGTACTTCCCTTCACGCTTGAAGATCGTCGCCCCCTCGTAACCGATGCCAACCGGCTCCCGGTGATGGGTGGCGGGATCGTGGGGCGGATCCTCCAAAACAACCGGACGCAGGGGTTCGGCCAGATCGCTCAGATCATCCTTCATCCGGGCGATCCGGTTCGCCGGGCCGTAGGTGAAATAGACGGCGCCGTCGTCATCCTCAAAGAGGGTCGGATCAATCAGGAAGGAGCCTGGCAGGGGCCCGATGCCGCCCACGAGGGGTTTATCGGGGTTGGTCGCATGGACATAGGGCCCCTCGGGCTTGCCCGTCGAGCTCTTAAGGATCGACATCCCGCCCGGCGGCATCCCGAAGGTGAGACAGTAGTTCTTGTGAATGTACCTGATTTCCGGGGCCCAGATCGCACGGGTCGGGCCGCGGTGGTCGCGCCACAGCTTCTCCCATCCGCCGTCCTTTTCAATGCTCCAGACCAGACCCAGATAACTCCACTGGATGAGATCGGCTGATTTCCACAGTTCGATCCCGTCATTGAATTTCCAGATATTATCACCCGACGAGCCGGTCATATAGTAATTCCCGTCCCCGCCAAGAATGATGTTGGTGTCGCGCAGATGGATGTCCCACACCGGCTTAATACGCGGCAGCAAGCCGCTCGTGACGACCTCACCCGTGGCCAGCGTGGCACGGTTCTCCTCCGTCACCGGGCCGCCCCCGACATCCGAGGCGCCGCCTCCGAGAACCCCCTCCCCCACAACCGGCCGGCCCGGCCCGGAAAGACCGGTACCTGTTTTGCGCACGGCATCAATCTGATCCCGAGTAAACTCCCGCGCCGCATTGATCTCAATAAGCTTCACACAATTCGTCATGGATAACCCTCGCTCTTTGCACTTTCTTAGACTGCATATTGACTCACGCACTCTTTGGCGATTTTGTTCCATTCCTCCAACCGCTTCGGTTCACGGTTGACGGTGCTGATATCCTTCATGTACATGGCCACGGTGCAGCCGTATTCGTGCGCAATGGCCAGATTCTCCTCCAGGTAGCGCCGTACGGCACCGGGATCCCAGTGTTCGCCCGCCAGCATCGCCGGATGGGGCCGCCAGCCGAAAATGAACCGGTTACGCACGTTCTGCGCGCCCTTGCGGAAGTCCACCCAGGGGCTCATGGATATCTGGTACAGGTTCGGCAGGTATTGCGCACAGATATCCACCTTGTTGTGCAACGGTTCACAGCAACCATAATGGACCCGCTTGAACCGCTTGAAAAACCGGGCCTCGTGCTGGAGCGCAAATTCCCCGTGCATCTCCGGGGAGACTTCGGAGAAGATCTGGGCGGCACCGGACACGGTCATCTCACGGGCAGGCTGTTCCAGTAGACCCTGGGCCTCCAATTGGTCCACGCGTGACAGCCAGCAGTCCACCAGCCGCGCCACCAGCTTATGGACATAGTCAGGGCGCAGCACCAGATCCATGAGGATTTCCTGGATGCCGGTCCAGCAGATCAACTCGTCCCACGGCACAAACCAAAATGAGGTGATCCCCTGCTTGCGAACGGAGAGGATGCCGTCGAAGATCTCGTTCCGCTTCTGATAGAGTTCCTCGGTGAGCCGCGCGTTGTGGCTGATCACCGGCATTTTGATCTTTTCGATGTCGCCCTCGTCCTGAATCTGGATGTGGAAATGGCGGGACACGACATTGTTGGCCGCGTCCGTCTTCACAATATCCACCTGCTCGCTGATACCGAAACCGGAATCCTCGATGCAATAGGGCTGGATGGATTCGGCTGCGACCACCAAGTCGCCAGGATGGTGCCGCCACTTGTACAGTTTGCGCCGCAGATCCCGTTCGATACCCTGGCAAAACGGATCAACGCACCGCATGTCCAGTTCCCCGGTCTGTTCCAGCTCGTTCCAGGGTTCCTGAAAAAAGGTAATCGAGGGGCGACCCGTCTGCATCTGGTCTACCGCCTCATGAACCCGGCGCCGCTCGTCGTTGACCGGGTCGGCGGCGGCCTCCGCCAATTCCCGCCCAAGTTGCCCCAAAACCCCACGATCCGAAGATGGAATTGACGTACTCATAATCACAACTCACTCTCCCACCTCTGGTTTGGATGTATCCGGAGGGACAAACGCATCGAGGTTATCACCGCATTTTTCGCGCACATATCGGTAGACGCGGTATTGGAAATAGGATGCCAGGCCATAGAAGAGCACCAGCCACACCGGGGCATAGCGGTAGGCAAACTCACTACCATGGTGGCACCACCGCATGACATCCAGGAAACCGCCCATCAGGATCCCGGCGGCAATTCCCGTGAACCCCACCAGCATGCTGATGGCGGACATGAACTGCCCGAAGCGTTCCCGCGGCAGGAGTCTCATGTTGATCGGAACCTGAGCCACCAGCATAACGGCGGTCACGCCCAGCAGCAAGAGATTCAACACCACCGAGACAACCAGCACCTGCCGCACGGGCATATCCACAAACAGGAATACGAGGAATCCCGCTGAGATCACGGTTTGGACCCCGCGCAGGACGGCGAACACCTTGACCACATTCATGCGGTCAATAAAGAGGCCGGCGATGAAAAAGACCGGCAGGGAGATAAGGGCGCCGTACCCGGCGATCCAGCCGATCTGTTTAAGATCGAGTCCCAGACTCCTGTTCATCAACAGGACAAACGGGGTCGCGGCGTTACCCACCTGCGTGAAGGCGGCGCCCAGGCAAATGTCCCAGTAGAAACGATGCCCGAAGGATTCGCGGAAATAGCCCTTCACCTTTCCAATCCAGGAGCCACCCGCCGGGCCCGGCGGCGGCGGCGGCGGATATTCCCCTTCCTTCACATTCAGGCACATCAGGGTATTCGCGATGGCGAAAAACACTCCGAACCCGATGAAAACCTCGCGATAGTGGGTTTCGGCAAAGGGGAAAATGAGGAAATTAAACGCCACCACGGCGACGGTGCTGACAATCCGGAACATCATCGAAAAACGCCCCATCACTTCACGCGGCACGGTGTCGTTGAACAACATCCAATAGGGATCCCACACAAACGAGTTGCACATGGTGAACAAGAGGAGAAGCACGACCACCACGCCAATGCTGCCCCCGGCTGCCGTCAGGGCGCCGCCGGAAAGGCGCACCATCAAGTGGCCGAGCGGATCGCTCAACCCGATGGCGACGAGAATCAGGGCCATGACCGGCGTGCCTCCCAGCAGGAATGGAATACGCCGCCCCCACCGGCTCCGGGTGCGGTCACTCCAGGTCGAAATGACCGGGTTCCAGACCAGCCGGATCACGCCGGGCAGGCTGGTCATGAAGATGGAAATCAACATCGCCGAAGCGCCAAGGCTCTTGAGTTTCAGCGGAATGACATTGGGGATCACCACCTCCACGATGTTGGTAAAGAAGGCGCCCCATAACAGCCAGGAGAAAAGGAGCACCAACCCCGGCGACGTGTAGGTCAGGGTGCCCAGATGATAAAGCCGCCCGGATTTTGTCATTTAAACCTTTTCGCCCTCTGCATTTTTTCGAAGGGTATCGGCTGGAAGCCGGGAATTTGCCTAAAGATGACCGAGTCCGGGCGGAGCGTGAAGTCGCCCGCCGCCTCATTGACAAAGCCCGGATCGGTGTCGATCTCCACGTTGTGGTGGCGGTAATCCTGGTCCGGGTAACGGCTGCTGCCAACGCCCTCGTCATTCCCAACCAGTGCGTTGTTGAAGACGCGGTTGTAGAGCGGGGTGTTGGTATTGTTGTTCACCGCAACCCCGAGATAGGTCTGGTAGAACTCAGGATAGCGGGTGGAGTAAGGCGTCGCGGCCACATTCACATCCTTCGTCAGCATCTTCACCCCTAAGGTATATGTCGCAAGAGCCTTGGCGAAATCACATCCATCACCGGTTTTCACCCCGGGGTTGTCAATGAACAGGTTGTTCGCGATCACATGGTCATGGCCCTCCGTGATCCCGATCTGGCTGCGGCTCCAGGGCTTCACCGTGCGACCGATATTGCGGTAGAACACATTGCCGAAGACCTCCACGCCGTGGGTGCTGTTATCCAGGTAGACGGCGCAGTTCTGGGCGTTATGGTCCGGACTGCCCCGCTCGTTGTGATGGATGTAGTTGAATCGCAACTTGTTGCCCAGCATGCTCGGATTCTGGCGGGTCTCGATCACCCCGCCGTCTTTGGACGCGGTGAGTCCCCGGCAAATTTCATTGTACTGCATGAGGTGGTCGTTGCCGAGGAAGTAGAGCAGCCCCCCGAGATTGTCATGCAGGTAGTTCCCTTCGACAACATTGCCACAGCCGTCCACAACGATCGCTTCCGAGTACATGTGGATGCGGCGATCCGTGTGATGGATGTTGGAATTTCGGACGAAGTTTTCTGCCGTGGTCAGCGTCTTGCGGTCGCCGCCGCCAAGTAGCACGCCCCCGCAACCTGTGTCATAAATCGTGCAGCCCTCAAGTCCGTTGCGCCGTCCACCCTGGCGATCCAGCGCCGTCGCGCCGGGAAGACGGACCGGAAGATTCTCCATGCCGGTGCAGAGCACATGCCGGTATGAACCGGGCAGGCGCGGCAGCGGTTTGCCGGGTCCGGCGGCCTTGGCCTCGGGCGGATAAGAAACACCCTGGGAGGATTTATCGGCCAGCCCGGTATCCCAGCCAAAGCCGATTTGCACTCCGACGACGCCGGTGTTGCGGATGACGCAGTTCTCCAGGACATTGTCCTCGCCTCTCTCGATGTAGACGCCGCTGGTACGCGTCGCCTCCAGGGTCAGGCCCCGCAGCCTCACATGGGAAGAATTCTCCATTGCCACCAACACATCATTCAACATGGAGACGACCACCTCCGACTTGCTACTCCAGCCTTCCGGCGGATAGAGGGTCAGCACACCGGTCTTGCGATCGAGATAATATTCGCCGGGCACGTCAAGTTCGTCCGGCAGATTGAAAATATAAAACAGCCCCGCCACGTCCTCATAGGTGGCCCACAGCCCCCTGATGGGTGTGTCAAAGGTAAGAGTGCCCTTCTTGGAATCCACCGAGGCTATTTTCCGGCTCGTGAACGCATAAGCGCGGATCAATCCCCCGGCGATGTAGGCGTCATCCAAAGGCCCCCATTGGACGGCATGGGAAAGCGCCTGTTGAGGGAAAAGCGCCGGGACATCGCCCTGATCGCCAAATCCCCACGGCTTGATGGGCACATCCTTCAGCGAAATCGACGAATACTCCTTGGGATTGCCCTTTTCATCCTTCACGACAAGCTGAGAGGCGGCTTCGACCACACCTAGAAATGGCGACTTTTCGTTTAGGTTGGGCCAGCGAGCCAGGGTCATTGCCTTCCCGTCAATGGAGAGTTCCATCGGCGCGGGCAGATAATGCGAGCTGGAACCGAAATCCAGCGCGTGCAGCGGATGCAGTTCGCCATAGTCGGTGATCCCCAGGGCCTTCAGATCTGCCTGAATCAGGTGCCGTCGGGCGCGGCGGCTCACCACACGATCCAGAAATGCAGGATCCGTGACGGGTTTGAAAGCCGGGGCGGGAATCATTTTCCCGCCCACCAGCCGCACCGTTTCACCCGGCATGGCGGCATAAACAACCGGTGCGCCGGGTTTACCGGAATCGCGGGCATCCAAATCGAAGGAACGTTCACGGAGATAGACACCCTCGCGGAGCCAGACGGTAACACCCCCATTGGGATATTTGCCCACCGCCTTGAGTTGCCGAACGGCATCGCGGGCCCGTTCCAGCGTCGCAAAGGGATGTGCCCGCGTCCCTGGGTTCACATCACGCCCATCCGTCGCCACCCAGAAGGCAACACCGCTTGAGGCGGAGGCCGTCAGGGTTTTCGACAGGCACCCGCAAAGCAAACAAATCAGCGAGAGTCCTGCAATCAGCCGACCATGACCATTTTTTACTATCATAACAATCTCCCTGCTTCCCAAATTCATTCTTAATTTGAATCTTCACAGATAGTCCAAACACTGTCATGTCGTAAAAAAGACTACATCGGTAATCCGTCCGAGGTGACCTCAACTTTCCAGTCGCCCGTAAACTTGCCTAATGGGGTTCCACATCGTAACTCGAAATAGTCCCTCTACTTCTGCCAACCTACCGCAGACTCCTCATGCATCGACGGCTTGGGCTGCCGTGGCGATTCCTTCGGTTTCGGCGGAGTGATCCGAAAGGAAATCGTGGAACAATGTGGTTTCCCACACCCCAACTTGTATTGCCGCGTGTTTCGTTCCGAGTCTGGATTGACTCAGTCCAATTACAGATCATGAACCAAAACTAGGTCAACGATCCTTGCCTCGCGATCGCTCTACCGCAACCGCCTGAACGCCGCCGGAGAGAGACCGAGTGTTGCCCGGAATACCCTGGAGAAGTGATAGGGATCGTCAAACCCCACCTCCTCGGCGACCTGTTTGACCAGCACACCGGATTGCCGCAACCGGTCAGCGGCGGCATTCATCTTCAGCCTTAACAGATGCTGGTACGGACTCTGGTTGTCATACCGCCGGTACAACCGGCACAAGTAAACGCTGGAAACATGGCATTCAGCCGCAATCTGACGCAACGTAAACAAGCGTAAGGCATGCTTTTCGATATACTGGCGGCAATGCTCGTACATCGTGAAGGCCAGCGTCTCCGACCCTTCCATCACCGCACTGGCCCCATCGATTCTCAGCGCCAGACACTCCAACAATTTGACGGATAATTCGGCGCTTTCACCCCGAATCCGCAACCCGACTTCGATCAGCTCGTCAAACAACGGCTGCAACACGTGCGGGGGATTGACATCCCTCACACTCCCCGGGGACAGGCGACAGGACTTCATCAGCGCCTCCGCCCCCGTCCCCGCAAAATCAACGAAATACTTCACCAACGGATCTCCCGCCTCGCCCTGGATGTGGTGCGCCACGCCGGGGCCATACGAGAACACTCGACCGGGCTTCAGGACACAAGGGCTTCCTTTCAGTGTCACAGTGCCGGACCCGCGAACGACATACTCAAAGGAGAAGAAGGGAAAGGTGTCACGATGAATGGCATAATCCGGGTTACACCGTTCCAGGCCGCCGCAAACGACGACGAGCCGCCGGGTCGCTGGGGGACTCAGATTAAGATAGAACCGACGCGCGCCCGCCACTTCGGCAGAGAAGAACTCGGGGATAGCCGGAATCCCGGATACTGGCTTCACGGGTCGTTTCATAGTTGGTTAATAATATCCATCAATTGGCTAACTATAGCCATTCCAATCACACAGGCAAGCCATATACTTTGCCTCAGTGTTACAGATCATCCATTCCATTAAGGAATGAGATACACAAACAACAGCCAACTGGGAGATAACGAATGAAAGAGACAAAAAGACACGTTGTGAAAGACACCCCCATCAAGAAGGACGACCTGATCGTCATTACCGGCGCGGGCGGATTCATTGCCGGAAACCTTGCGCTTTATTTCCATAAGAAAGGCTTCACACGCATCCGCGCGGTAGACAAGAAGCCCGTCAACGAGTGGTATCTCCACGTCCCCGGCGTCGAGAACATCTGCCTGGATGTCAGTCAGGAAGTAAACTGTCACCGGGTCTGCGAGGGCGCGATTGAAGTCTATAATCTGGCCGCCGACATGGGCGGCATGGGATTCATCGAGCGCTTCCGCGTCGAGTGCCTGCGCTCAATCCTGATCAACACCCACATGGTCGAAGCTGCCTACAAAGCCGGGGCGCGCCGTTACTTCTACTCCAGCTCGGCCTGCGCCTACAACACCCTCCTCCAGCAGGATCCGAATGTCCGCGCGCTCAAGGAATCCGATGCCTATCCGGCGATGTCCGAACGCGGTTACGGCTGGGAGAAACTGGTTTCCGAGATGTTCTGCCAGGAGTATTGGCATGAACGCGGCATGAAGACCTTCATCGCCCGCTTCCACAATGTCTATGGCCCGCATGGGACCTGGGACGGTGGTCGCGAGAAGGCGCCTGCCGCCATCTGCCGCAAGATCATCGAGGGGGTCGAAAAGAAGAAACTGGACATCACCATCTGGGGCAACGGCGACCAGACCCGCAGCTTCATGTTCATCGACGACTGCGTCAAGGGCATCGACATGATCACCCATTGCGATGACCTGATCGCCACGCCGATCAACCTGGGCTCCAGCGAACTGGTCTCCATCAACACGCTGGTCAGCAAGGTCGAGAAAATCGCCGCCGTGAAGATGAAACGCCACTATGATCTCGAAGCCCCCCAGGGAGTGGCCGGACGCAATTCCGACAACACCTTCATCAAGAAGATGCTGAAGTGGGAGCCGAGCACCTCGCTCGATAAGGGTCTGGCAGCAACCTACACATGGATCAAGGGTCAGCACGAGAAGCGCAAAAAGGGTGAGCGCGTGGGCGTGGGTTGAGCCGACACTACACCATCATGACTACTCGCGATCCCCTCTCACAGGCGTTGGGGGCCATCCCCAACCGCCTGCAACTGGCGGGCGGCTGGATTGACCATCCGTTCGTCTCCCGCCACAACCCGGAACCGCCGGGCTCCATGGTTGTGGTGCAGATCGAACCCAACTTCCGACCCATGGACCGTTCCGGCATCGCCAGCGGAACACGGGCCATTGCCGCGAAACTCTGGCGGGGCAGACTGCCAAACCGCCCACCGGATGAACTCACACGGGAACTGTTCGAGGCCGAGAATAAAGGCAAGACCGATCCCAGCGGTTCCCAGGACATGATCGGGCTGATCTATCCCGGAGTCAACCGGTTGGATTATGACTTCACCGTGGAAGGGGGCGTATTCCCTTCGCATATCGAATCGCTGAACAACGCCCGCATGGCACGGTGGCTTGACAAGGTGTTGCATGTGCTGCCAATAGAACCACGCCCGCAGGGCTATAATCCGCTGGGCGAACAACATCACGACCCGAGATGGGTGGCCCGGCTTGGGCAATCGGGCAAAGACTGCTTCGACGCCATCCGGCGCATGGATGTGGACACGCTGGGCGCCTCACTTAACTTGAACATGAAATGCTGGGAGACGCTACTGCCACAGACTGTCCGGCATCCGCTGATCAAGGTGGATTTGATGGGGCTGCTAAAAGCCTACCAGCGGCGTTATGCGGGCGCAATGTATTCCGGCTGCGGCGGCGGATATTTGATCGTCGTTTCCCGCAAGTCCGTGCCCGGCGCGTTCCAAATCAATGTCAGGATCAGGAAATAATGGATTCAAAAAAACAAGTCATCGTTTCAGGCGGCTTCGACGACATCCGGTCGAGACAACTTCGCTTCCTCGAGGAAGCGGCAAAGCTGGGGGAGTTGACCGTATTGCTGTGGCCGGATGAAACACTCCAGCAGCGCACGGGCAAGGCACCCAAGCTACCATTGGCGGAACGGCTCTATTTTCTCAACGCCGTACGATACGTCGCGCGGGTTGTACCAGCGGACACCCTGGCTGACCCCCATGGATTGTCGGCGCTGGCAGGCCTCAAGCCACAGGCCTGGGTCGAGGAGGAATCCGATGCCCATCCCTTGCGCCAAGCGTTCTGCCACAAGCAAGGCGTCGAGTACCGCGTATTGCCCGCATCACAGATGGGCGGCTTCCCCAATCCACCGCCCATGCCCTCGCCGCCTGGGCAGAAGAAGGTAGTCGTCACCGGCTGTTACGATTGGTTCCACACGGGCCATGTCCGCTTCACGGAAGAAGTGAGCGCCTTTGGTGACCTCTATGTCATTGTCGGCCACGATGCCAACCTCCGCCTCCTCAAGGGCGAGGGACATCCGTTGTTCTCCCAGGAGGAACGGCGCTACGTTGTGGGCTCAATCAAGTACGTGAAGCAGGCCCTGATTTCCAGTGGCGAAGGGTGGCTGGACGCAGATCCCGAAATCCGGCGATTGAAGCCGGACATCTACGCCGTGAACGATGACGGCGCCAAAGGCGGTAAACGCGAGTATTGCGAGCAAATGGGCATCGAATACCTCGTCTTGAAACGAACGCCCGCACCGGGACTGCAACGGCGAAGCAGCACCGACCTGCGCGGCTTCTAAGGAACCTCACAGGAGTCACGTCATGATAAAGAACGGCATACTTAATCCTCAAATCAACTCACTGCTCAGCCGTGTCCGACACACCAATACCCTGGTCATTGCCGATCGCGGGTTCCCCTTCTGGCCTATGATCGAGACCGTTGACATTTCCCTTGTCGATAATGTCCCCACCGTTCTCGATGTTCTTCGCGCTATCCGCCCGAATTTCCAGATTGGCAAAGCCTGGATGGCGCAGGAATTCCTTCAGCAGAACAGCGATGAGACGCGCAAGGGATTCACCGAGGCGCTTCAGGGGATCGTGGTGACACACGAACCCCATGTTGAGTTCAAGAAACGCATCCCTATTGCAATTGGCTTGATTCGGACGGGCGATACGGCCCAATACGCCAACATCGTACTCGAGAGCGCTTGAATTGACGTAGCACACACTCACACTATACAGGAGAATGACGAATGCATTATGCCTTAATCATTGCCGGTGGTTCCGGCACCCGCCTCTGGCCGATGAGCCGCGAACGTTGTCCAAAACAGCTTTTGCCCTTTATCGGCGGAAAGAATCTTATCCAGATCGCATCACACCGTCTTGAAGGTGTGGTCCCCGCCTCCAACCGCTATATTTGCGCGGCGACCCGTCATGAAGCCTTGATCCGCCAGTCTCTTCCTGAACTGGGCGCTTCACAGTACCTGGGGGAACCCTGTGGTCGCGACACCCTCAACGCCGTTGGCTTCAGCGCGGCCATCATAGCGAAACAGGATCCGGATGCCATTATCGCGGTATTCACGGCTGACCACATCATCGAACCCGTGGAGGCGTTCATCAAGATCGTTGATTCGGGATTCCGTCTGGTCGAGCACCACCCTTCCATGCTCGTGACATTCGGCATTACTCCCGCTAATGCGGCCACCGGGTATGGGTATCTACAACTCGGGCAAACCATCGAGGCAAACGCCCGGGTCGTTGAACAATTCAAGGAGAAACCTGACGCCGCCACGGCACAGGCCTATCTGTCCGCCGGTTCCTATAAATACCTTTGGAACAGTGGTATGTTTGTATGGCGAGCCCGAACTCTTCTCGACTGCATCCATCGCTATTGTCCCGAGAATAGTGAGGGCCTCGCAAGAATTGCCGCAGCATGGGGCACGCCACGGCAGGAATCTGTGCTTGCCGAGGTGTATCCAACGTTGCCGAAAATCAGCGTTGATTTCGCCATCATGGAGCCCGCCTCCCGCGACACGGACGTAAGTGTTGCAGCCATACCCATGCCGCTGAGCTGGCTTGATGTGGGATCCTGGCCCGCCTTCGCTGAAACATGCAAGAGAGATACCTCCGGCAATGCTGTGTCGGCCAAAGTCCTGCAGCTTAAGAGCACCGGTAATTTGATTGTTTCCAGTGAACCCTCACACCTGATCACAACAGTCGGCTGCAAGGATTTGATCGTTATTCATACTCCTGAGGCCACACTTATTTGTTCTGCTGAACAGGCCGAACTGGTAAAAGAGGTTCAGAAAGAGGTGGCAGCAAAATGGGGCAGTCCCTACGTGTAAGGATTCATGCAACCCTGGAAAACACTTTCACGGAGAACCGTCTATGAACCCAACAAGTTCATTTGCGTTGAAATGCACACTGTAGAACTTCCGAATGGTAACCGTTAAGCTTGGCCGTTTTGATCATCACTACGCAAATACTTTTGGAGTTAGACTACGGCTTCGACGAAAGAATATAGGTTCGTTTGTAGCTGGGAGCTGAGATGACACTCCAGCTGAAGGCATTTTCCAGAGTTGGCGCCGAGGTCAACGGGGGATAGGCGCACAATGAACGGAAAGATTCCGGAATGGAGGTGGCCACCTTTTCACAGGCGGCCCTTTCACCGACGATCAGCGCGTTCTCCCACCAGTCCTCTTCAGCATACTCATGGGCGTTCCACTTCCCGTTGCTGGCCTGGATGTACCATTCCCGGAAGTCAATCCAAGGCACATCCATGAACCACCGCCTGAGCGCTTTTCGGCTGATAAGACGGTATCGCTTGCGAACTTCCGTGAGTTCCAGATGCCCGGAGTGTTTCCACAGCAAAGGGTGAAATAGATCCTCTGGTTGTTCCCTGAGCATGGCGAAGTCCATATCCAAGGAACAGCGAAGCGCTTGGGCTTGTGTCTGAATCAACGTGACGTTGAACTTTCCCTTCCACACCGAACCCTCCCAGCCCTTGCGTGTGCAATACTCCCTGACGGTAGTACCGTTGAGGTAGGCGATGGGAGAGGAAAGCGTGGCTGGATCGGGCGCGGCGAGCAAGAGTCGATAGCCATGTGTGCCGACCAGGTAGTTGAGTACCTTGACGGGATACTTGCGGCTCATTTCGCGCAGTCTGTTCATAAAACGGTCGCGTGACACCGTACGCAAACTTCAACAGTTTGGCGTTACGGACGCATTGCAGGCTGACGTAATAAGGAAAGGAAAGAAACTATGCCATGCGTGACAAAACCACACATTAGTGATATTTATTGACCATGAAGACTGTTTACATAGAAACATCGGTGATCAGCTATTTGACCGCTCGCCCCTCTGCGGGTTTGGTTACGGCAGCACACCAGCAGATCACACGTGAATGGTGGGATAATTGCCGTACGCGGTTTGAGTCGTTCATCTCGCCCCTCGTGCTTGATGAAGCTTCACGGGGAGATCCGGCTGCGGCAGCGATTCGACTGGCTGCGGTGAAAGAACTAGCCATCCTTGAGGCAACGGAATCGGCTCTAGTCTTGGTTGATGCGCTGGTGAATGAAGGCGCACTGCCTGCAAAAGCTATGGACGATGCCACCCATGTTGCCATCGCCGCTGTACACAATGTGGACTATTTGGTTACCTGGAATTGTCGCCATATTGATAATGCTGAAACCAAGCCTCTGATTCGCTCGGTCTGCGCGATACATGGATATACCTGCCCGGAAATTTGTACACCCGAAGAACTGATGGGAGACTCACTATGAAAGATGAAATCCTTACTGAACTCTGGGCCATAAAGGATCAGATCGCCGCTGAGACAAAAGGGAATACCCGGGCACTCTTTGAACGCTTGAAAGTGATCCAAAATAAATCAGGTCGTCCCATTATTAATCGCACCCAAAAGCGTAAAATGCAGGCCACATAACGAAGAATTTAATGAGATGGTAAAAACCTTGGACACATCGCATCCAGCCGCTTGCGGGCTGAACGCAGGAACGGCCACCCATCCATTGCCGATGGTGTGCCCCCCGCCATTGCCATTCCCGTTCGCCCTCATCCTCGCCTCGAAGCGCTGGGTCTTCATAATGTTGTTCTTTGCGATGTAGAGGCGGTAGGTCGTGTCTATGCTGGTATGGCGATAGTGTTGATTATTGGAGGCGACCCAAGTGATTTGTGGGACGTAAGGGCATATGTCTCGCCAAAGCATAAACCTTTTGAAGAGATGAGGAGCCTTGGAAACTTCCCTCGCAGGAAAATCCTGTGAAACAGATTTGGTCACGAGGCAAGGCGAATCCCCTCGAAATGAGCATGTAACATTTACTTGCATCATAACAATCTTGATGTTATCGTGCATATAGAAAGTTACATTATGAGGCATTGCTTTGAAAGACACCGTCCAGTCTCTTGCACGATATTTTGAGACAGTTGCAGGCGTAATCCCGCAACTCAGGCCTGCCCCTGACGCGCTTCAGGGGCTTCCCGTCTATTTCGGAAGCTTGTACGAGGCGTGGGAAGGCGATTTCCTTGACCGCCACTATCTTTTCCTAGTCTCCAAGGGAGAAGAACGCTCCACCCCTGCCGAAATCGCCGGACATCACCGCGTGGCGGCGAGGGAACTTGGCAGGCCCGTCGCTTTCGTGTTCATGGGGATGGAGTCTTTCGAGCGCCAGCGGCTTCTGCAGCATCGGGTACCATTTGTTGTTCCCCACCGCCAGATGTACCTGCCGGAATTCCTGGTAGACCTACGGGAAGGAACCGTCCCCCCACGACAGCAAGGCACTGGACGGATTGCGTATCTCTCGGGGGCATCACAATCGCTCCTGCTCTACTACCTGCAGAAACCTAATGCGACCGAACCCTGTTCACTTCGGGAATGGGCCTCCTTGCTGAACTACTCGGCCATGACCGCCACCCGCATTGCGACTGAATTGGCAGAGGCCCGGCTTTGCGGCATCGGTCAAAAAGGGCACAAGACCATCCTGGATTTCAACCATGATTGTCACGCTCTCTGGCAGAAGGCACTCCCCTTTCTGCGCACCCCGGTGCTCGGACGTACCCATGTCCAGGCTCTGGGGAAAGATCGGTTGCCGTGGCTACAGTCTGGACTTCCAGCGTTATCCAGCCACACCATGCTCGCAGATGACGGACATGCCGTATTGGCCATGAGCGCCTCCCAATACGCCTTTGCCCTCGCCGAAGGACGGCTTAAAGAAGTGCGCTACCAGGATGATGACACGATAAGAGTCGAAAAGTGGCGGTACCGTCCCGAAATCCTATCCGACGGGCCGACTGTGGATCGCCTTTCACTATACCTGTCGCTACGCGAGGAACATGACGAGCGGATTCAATCCGCGCTCAAGGAACTTATGGAGGGTGTCCGATGGTAAAGGGTCTCACGCGATTCGTTGAGCATTTCGCAGGATTTGAAAACGCCTACATTCTTATTGGCGGCGCGGCCTGCGATCTTTGGTTGTCCGACCGAAGCCTTCCCTTCCGGGCCACCAAGGACCTTGATCTCGTCCTTGTTGTCGAGGCACTGGATCCCGCCTTCTTTGAACGCTTCTGGGCCTTCATCCAGGATGGCTGGTATCGGAGCCACCAGAGAAGCGAAAGTCGCCCTTCATTCTATCGCTTCAAAGATCCTGAGACGGCAGGATATCCCTACATGATCGAACTCCTGTCCCGAAACCACTTGGCATTGCCACCGGACGCGCACATCACCCCGATCCCGGCGGATGATGACATTTCCAGCCTTTCGGCCATCCTGCTGGATGACACCTACTACCCTGAGCGCCCCCCCCTCATCAGTGACCCCTTATCGGAAGCACTCCTTTTCTATCGACAGTTGAGTCCCTCAAGCACTACCGTTGGGGGTGTACAGGGAAAAATCAGTTGCAGGAGTATCACAATAGCCGTGACCAATGACGCCTGATACATGAACGGGGGACGACATGGATAAAATCCGAATTGGTGTCAGCAAGTGTCTCCTGGGTGAGCCGGTCCGCTACGACGGCCAGCACAAGCACGATCACTTCATCACCGACACACTGGGACGGTACTTCGACTTTGTCGGCGTCTGCCCTGAGGTGGAGTGCGGTCTGGGCGTTCCGCGCGAATCCATGCGCCTGATCGGCGAGCCGGCCAATCCCCGGCTCGTGACAACTCGCACCGGCCTTGACCTCACCGCGCGTATGCAGGCCTGGGTGGCGAACCGGGTCGAGGAACTGGCGAAGGAAGACCTGAGCGGCTTTATCTTCAAATCCCGCTCCCCCAGCAGCGGCATGGAGAACGTCAAGGTCTACAACGATAACGGCGGGGTTTCCGGCAAGGCGCCGGGCCTGTTCGCAAAGGCGTTTATGGCGCGTTTCCCGAACCTGCCCTGCGAGGACGAGGGGCGGCTGAACGATCCGGACCTGCGCGAAAACTTCATCGAAAGAGTCTTCACGCTCTGGCGCTTTCGCCAGGCCTTCCGCGCCAGCCAGACGCTCGCCACGCTGATGACATTCCACGCCCGGAACAAGCTGCTCATCCAATCGCACCACGAAGCACTGATGCGGGAAATGGGTCGCGGGTTGGCCGGCCTGAAGGCCAGGGAAACACGCGCATTCTTTCCGCAGTACGAGACCAAGCTGATGCGGGCGCTCAAAACTCTCGCCACGGTCAGCAAGCACACGAACATCCTCCAGCACATGGCCGGTTACCTGCGCGATGAGGTGGATGACGCCGATCGTAAAGAGCTGGCCGGGATCATCGAGGACTACCATCAGGGACTCGTGCCGCTAATCGTGCCGGTGACCATGCTCAGGCACTACGTCGTCAAACACGGCATCACGTATCTGCTGGACCAGTATTACCTGAACCCCCACCCCCTCGAACTGAAGCTCCGCAATCATGCCTGACGGTCTCGAAGAGTCCGTTTGCCTTTATATAAGCCTGGTCGCGCATTCTTCGCAGATTCCGTGGGTGACCTCACCCAAGTTTTGTGAAGCTAAATATTCCCCCACTTCATGCCAGTAACCTTCATCCGTCCTGATCTTCTTGCACCAGGAGCAAACCGGCAGGAGATGACGGAGGCGTTTGATCTCCTTCTCTTTAAGCGTCCGGAGTGCCTCTTCCGCATCGATCTTTTCGGTCACATCGATGCAGCTCCCGATATATCCCAGGAAGCCCCCCTGCTCGTCGAAGAAAGGGACCCCTCGATCGAAGATCCATCGGTAGATTCCGTCCGCCCGTTTCAAGCGATAGTTCATCTCGAAAATCTTCCGGGCATCGAAGTTGGTCACATAAATTTCCAGGCACCGGTCGAAGTCCTCCGGGTGCACCCCTTGGGCCCAGCCGTTTCCCGCTTCCTGCTCCATCGTACGACCTGTGAATTCCAGCCAGCGTCTGTTGAAATAGTTGCAGAGCTTGTCGGTTCCCGCCCGCCAGATCAAGATGGGCGCTTGTTCGACCAAGATACTGTATTCTTTGTATGTAAGCATGGATCCTCCTTCGCAAATGAAAAGACGCAAGAAAACCGCATGATGACGGTGTGGTCACACACCTCTTGAGAGCGACCTGAAGCATCCATTCCCTTATAGAACGTATGCGGGAATCCGATGAAAAGATCAATATCGAAAAGGGAGCAAGGGGGCACTAACGAGAGGGGCACTTCCGAATTCTGGAGGGCCACGCTTCGTCGTGGCCGTCTTTCCGTTGTCCCGGACGCGACAAAGCGCGTCCCTCCAAAGAAAACATCCACCCCCTCGTCAGTGATTATCAGGGCTACCCGATAGTTAGACGTCTGACATATGGGTTCTCAGCATTGGGAGTAGCCGCAGCCGTGGCATTTGGCACAGCCTTCTTCGAACATCATGACACCACAGCATTCCGGGCACTTGATTTTGAAGTCGTTGAGTTCTTCCCCGTTCGAGCAGGGAAAAGCCGGACTGTGTTCGGCTTTTGTGCCACGGGCGATCCCGGAGAGGTCGGACTTGCCCAAAAGCAGGGAATGGAGGCCGTCTACTGCCTTTGCGCGCTGGTATTTCTGAATGGCCTTGGCCAGGCCGTCGGCGAGGGAGGCGATGCGGCCGTCCTTGGTGGGAACGGATAGGCTGGAGCCGATACCGTCCAATTGGGCCACGATGTCATTCAGGGAGCCGTTGACGCGCAGATAAAGGGAGATCAGGCGGCACATGGCTTCGAGGTCGGAGCAAGCGATGTCGCCCCCCTTCCCTAACTGGGCGAAGATCTCGTATTCCCGCTGGGCGACGGGATCTACCACGATCTTGATATGCATGTTGCCGAATGGGGTCACTTGCTTCAGGCGGATGGCCGACATGATCTCGGGCAACGGCATCGGGCGGATCGGCTTCCGGGTGGTATCTTCTTTCTTTTCTGGAGCCTTCTTGTCGGCGAGCGCCATGGGTTGATTCTGGCGGCAGCCGTCACGGTAGACGGTCACCCCTTTGCAGCGGTGCTCATAGGCGAGGAGGTAAATCTTGCGGACGTCCTCAACCGTGGCATCGTGGGGGAAGTTGATGGTTTTGGAAATCGAGGCATCGCAGTGCTTCTGGAATGCGGCCTGCATCCGGATATGCCAATCGGGGGCGATGTCATGGGCGGTGCAAAAGACGCGTCGGACATCCTCGGGGACGTCGTCCATGTGCCGGATTGAACCCTTCTGGGCGATCTTCTCCATCAGTCCCTTGCTGTAGAATCCACGATCCTTGGCGACCTTTTCGAACGGGCTGTTTACTTCCAGCAGCTTCTGCCCGTCCATCACGTTCCGGAAGAAGACCAGGGAGAACAGCGGCTCGATACCTCCGGAGCAATTGGCGATGATGCTGATCGTGCCGGTGGGGGCCACGGTTGTGGTGGCAGCATTACGCATCTTGATGCCACGCGGCTCCCAGATGCTGCCTTTCCAGTTGGGGAATACACCGCGCTCTGCGGCGAGGGCCTCTGAGGCCCGGTGCGATTCGTCGTTCAGGAACTGCATGACCTTCTCGGCGAAAGCTACACCGTCTTCACTGTCGTAAGGGATGCCAAGGGCGAACAAGGCATCGGCAAAGCCCATGACGCCCAGTCCGATCTTGCGGTTATTGCGGCTGATCTCGGCGGTCTCCGGGATGGGATACCGGTTGATATCAATAACGTTGTCCAGGAATCGCATGGACAGATGAATCACTTTCTTGAAGGACTCGAAGTCGAAGCCCTTTCCGGGTTTTCCGGACGGGACAAACTTGGCCAGATTGATGCTGCCCAGGTTGCAGCTCTCATAGGGAAGCAGGGGTTGCTCGCCACAGGGATTGGTCGCCTCGATCTCGCCGATATGCGGCGTAGGGTTGTCCTCGTTGATGCGATCGAGGAAAACGACACCGGGTTCGACCGCCCGCAATTCCTCACACACGCGAAACTGGAAATCAAGGTAGCGCGAGTTGACACTTTTCAGCTCGATATGCAGTGCGCCGCGTTCGACATCAAGAGTTTTTGCGGCATAACCGGTCATACTGTAGATCATGGGAATCCTGAGAAAATTGAGAGCAAGCGGGCGACTGGCTTTACAGCCCACCAGCAAAGCCCGAAAATGGCTGGAAAACCACATGATAGCTTCGATCTAGATGACGCAACAAGCGAACCACGCCCTTCCTGCCGGTTTCCAGCTCGATGAATACCGTATCGAGCATCAGCTTTCTCTGGGGGGGTTCTCGATCGTCTATCTGGCAACCAATGCCCAGAACAGATCGG
>CAJBSZ010000243.1 GCA_903958395.1 uncultured bacterium
CCGGCCGCATTGCCGAGCACAAACGCCGGCATCATCGTCATCATGTGGAACCGCGCCCCGATCCCGTACGCCGCCACGGCGGCCGTCCCGGATCCGGCCACAATCCGCATCAGGGCCACGCTCATCAGGCTACGCGACAACATCTGACCGGAACTGGGAATCCCGATCTTCATCAGCCGCCAGGCGGGCTCGAATTGAAAACGCCAGTGGGCCAGCGTGACCTTCACTCCGCTCTTTCCCTGCGCCAGGGCCCGGATCACCACGATCACCGCCACTCCCTGCGCCAGCACCATCGCCAACGCCGCCCCTTCAACGCCCAACCGCGGCATCCCCAGCAGCCCGAAAATAAAAATGGGATCCAGCACCAGGTTCAGCACCGTCGCCAGAATCATCGCCTTCATCGGGATCACCGTATTCCCCGAGGCCTGGAGAATACTGTTGCCAATGAACAGGAGGAACACCGTAAAGCAACCCAGGAGCGAAATCCCGAGATATTGCGCGCTCAACCGCGCCACCTCGCCCGTCGCTCCCTGCAGGCGGCATAGCTCCGGCGCCCAAATCCACCCGGCCACGCCAGCCACCACGCCGCAGATCAACGCCACCACCAGGGATTGCCCACCCGCCTCGGCCGCCTGACCGGGTAGGCCCTCACCCACCCGGCGCGACACCACCGCCACCGTACCGGTCGCCAACCCCATGACCACGGGAAACAGCATCATCAGGATGGTTCCTCCCATCGCCAGCGCCGCCACCGCATCGGACCCAAGCCGCCCCACCCAGAACAGGCCGATCACACTCTGGAGATTTTGCAGGGTGGTCCCAATGAACATCGGCCCCGCCAGATTCATCAAGCCCTTCCAGACGGAACCCGTGGTCAGGGGGGAGGAAGAAGGGGTCAGGGTTCGGGGTTTAGCAGGCATAAGCCCTTCGAACTTGGCCTCTTCACCCTGAACCCTGAACCCTGACCCCTGACCCCCTTCCGCACCGGTATCCGACTGGTTCACTGGAGGTTATCCTTCTGCCGGCTCTTCCACGTCATCTGCCTGGCGATGCCCATGAGAATGTTGACGTCGTCCGTCGTCAGCGGCGCACGGGACAGGATGCGGCGGATGCCGAGCATCATGTGGTCGGACTTCTCGTCATTCATGAATCCGATATCCAAAAGCATCTCGCGCCACATCTTGAACATCTGTTCCCGGGTGGCGGTGAGGCATTCGGATGATTTTTCAACCGGCAGCTCAAAGGTTCCCGACGCCACATACAGTTCGTAGATGCACACCATAACCGCCTGGGCCAGATTGAGGGAGGCATAATCCGGCGAGGAAGGAATCTGGATAAGATTGGTGCAGATGGCCAGCTCCTCGTTGGTCAGCCCGCTGTTTTCCCGGCCATAAACCAGAGCGACCGGATTCACTGCGGCGGAGGCCAGAATGGCGGGAGCCCAGTCCCGTGGCGTTTTCACATGCTGGCGATACAGACCGGGCCGGACGGTCGTCCCCATGACCAACCCGCAATCGCCCACCGCCTCTTCCAAGGTGGCCACCACCCGCCGTTTTTCAAAAATATCGCCTGCTGCCACAGCCATCATCCGGGCCTCGGCCAGATTCAGGTTTTCCGAAGGCGCCACCAATACCAGCTCCGACAGCCCCATATTGGCCATCGCCCGGCAGATGGAGCCCACGTTCCCTCCATAGAGCGGACCCACCAGCACTATTCTTATGTTCTCAAGATTGGCCATATATGCACTCATGATTAGGGTTCAGGGTTCAGGGTTCGGGGGGCAGGGTTCGAAAGCCCTTCGGACTTGGTCTCTTCACCCTGAACCCCGAACCCTGAACCCTTTCTCCCCGCCCTCTCTTCCTTCCTCACCTTGACTTCCCGCCCCAAAATGCTACTCATATCGGGTTTTAATGGAGAATGCAACATGGACGAACTTCTTAAATTATTGAAACATAACGCGCTGGAAACACCCAAAAACCTGGCGCGCATGCTGAACACCACCGAAGAGGCCGTCAAAGCCAAGATCGCCGGCTATGAAGGTGCCGGCATCATCCGTGGCTACCAGGCTGTCTTGAACACCGACCTGATGGATGTGGAACTCGTGCGGGCGGTAATCGAAATCAAGGTCACGCCCGAGCGCGAAGGCGGTTTCAACCGGATCGCCGAGCGGGTCAGCAAATTCCCGGAAGTGGAATCAGTTTATCTGATGTCGGGCACCTACGACCTGATGGCCGTGGTGGCGGGACGGAACCTGAAGGATGTGGCCTTTTTTGTGAGCGAAAAACTGGCGACCATCCAGGGAATCATCTCGACCGGAACGCATTTCATGCTCAAAACCTACAAGAACAATGGCGTATTGATGGAAGCGGAGAAAACCGATGAGCGTCTCAAAGTCTCACCCTAAGTCAAAACGGAAGCCGGGCGATTTTATCGCCAAACACCTGTTGGATATCCCGCGCTCCGGAATCCGGGATTTCTTCGATATCGTCAGCTCCCGCAAGGATGTCATCAGCCTGGGCATCGGCGAACCGGATTTCGTCACTCCCTGGCATATCCGGGAACAGGCCATCTTTGCCCTCGACCGTGGAGCCACCACCTACACCTCCAACCGCGGCCTCCTTGAGTTGCGCCAGGCCATTTCCACCTATGTCGGGGAAATGTTCGGCGTGAAATACGATCCCGAAACCGAAATCCTGATCACCGTCGGCGTCAGCGAAGCGCTCGATCTGGCCATCCGCGCCATCATTGAACCGGGCGATGAGGTCATTTATCACGAGCCCTGTTTTGTGTCCTACGCCCCTGAGATCCGGTTTGCCCACGGCGTGCCGGTGGCCGTCTCAACCACCCGTGACAACGGATTCCGCCTCACGCGCGCCATGCTCGAGAAAAAGGTCAGTCCGCGCACCAAGGCGTTACTGCTCAATTTTCCGACCAACCCCACCGGGGCCACACTGACCCAGGCCGATGTCGAGGACATCTCCGCCTTCGCCATCGAGCACGACCTGATTGTCATCACCGATGAGATCTACTCCGAGCTCACTTATGAAGGGGGCCGCCCCAGTATCGCGGCCGTTCCCGGCATGAAGGAGCGCACCATTTTCCTGCACGGCTTCTCCAAAGGCTGGGCCATGACCGGCTTCCGGCTGGGTTACGCCTGCTCGCCTCCGGAGTTGAGCGAGGCCATGATGAAGATCCACCAGTATATCATGATGTGCGCCCCTATCGTCAGCCAGAAGGCAGGCATCGAGGCGCTCAAGACCCGGACCGACACGGAGGATATGCGCCTCTCATACCAGAAACGCCGGAATTTCCTCTGTGCCGCCCTGAATGAAATGGGTATCCCTTGTCACGTCCCGAAGGGAGCGTTCTACGTGTTCCCCTACATCGGCGACTACGGCCTGAGCTCAAAGGAGTTCGCCCTGCGATTGCTCGACGAGGAAAACGTCGCCTGCGTACCGGGCAGCTCCTTCGGCGAGTGCGGCGAAGGCTTCCTGCGCTGCTGCTATGCCACCGACATCGAGGAGATCAAGGAAGCCACCGAGCGGATGGCCCGGTTTGTGAAGCGGCTTAAAGGATCGTCTTCTTCGTCAACTTGATGAGGGTTTTCCACATCTTCTCGGGCGTTTCCTCGGCCGAAAGCACCTTGCGCGCATCGGCATCGGAGAAGGTCTCGGCCAGGCCGGCTAGAAGCTTGAGATAAAAGGCGCTGGCCGCAGTCGGAATAACCATGAAGAACACGATTTTCGTCGGC